>JAGAUV010000055.1 GCA_017620635.1 Muribaculaceae bacterium
CACTCCGGGCGCTTTGGCTGATATCAGACGCAACGCATCATCGTAGCTGTAGATATAAAGATAATTCTGTACATGCGCGATCATCGGATCGGTAAGCTTGTATTTCTCCCCTTTGGTGGCGAGATGCTTCGTTCCCAATGGCGGCACCACCGCCACCGGATTGCCCCAATGGTCATAGACGGTGTATGTGTCGGCATACTCGCCCTCCGACAGCACGCGCCGGGTAAGGACGGTGCGTCCGTGCCAGTCGCTGAAGACTATTGTCGTATGTCCGTCCGGGTCGACGCTCTTTATTGCCTCGAGCTCCCCGGCCGGCCAGTTGCCGCTGTATGTCAACAGGCCGTCCTCGACGGTATAATGCCGCACGGCAAGCAGTCCGGCATCGGTGTTGCACAGCCTGCTGTGTTGGCTCGGATGTCCCTGCTTCCGCTCTCCCGGCGATGTGGCGCTGACTACGAAGTCGCTCCCGTCGGAGGCATATTTGCCGGCTGCATATGGATGCGTGTCCTGATAATATGTTGTTGCCGTGCTCGTCGCAGGGCTTGGCTGCCATACGCGCAAGGGCCGGTCGAGCCCGTCGTAATCGGTCTGTGTCACCACATCGCCGCCATTTCCCCCAAAGCCTTCCGCTATGTCCTTGATCTTCAACCCGAAGCCGTCGTATATCGATTTTGTTGTCGCTTCGCCGCCTCCTGTGCTCTTGCTGACGCTTATGGCGTTTTCGCCCGTAGGCTTGCCACTTAGCGCCCAGGGTGTCTCCCAGGCCATGCTGTACGAATAGGACGCCACGAGGCTGTCGCCGGTGTTGCGCTCCCACGACAGACGTCCGTTGTCATAGCCGAAACTCCGTTTCTTTCCCGACGGAAGCGTGATGGATGTGCAGCCGACAAGTGCTTTGTTTGTATAGGTCGTTGCGCCCGGAATGCCTGTGATCGTCTTGCCGGTCAGATAGCCGTAGCTGTCCCACGTGAAATTTATCGTCCTCCCCGTTCTGTCTGTCATGCGTGTAAGCAGACCCGGTTTTTGGTAGGCTGTATATTCCGCCTTGTCTATGATCGCGCCATTTCTGCTGATTACCTGGCTCTTGGGCAGCAAGAGACCATGGAAACGCGCATAGTCGCTTTCATCGAGGATGGAGTCGCACCGCCCATCAATTCTCGAGACCCATTTGGTAGCAACGGGAAGATAGAGGGGATCTTTGTCTGTGTCGAATCCGCTCGGCATGCGCTGTCCCGAATAGAGATCATAGCGTGTCAGGGTATCGCCGCCATGGCTGTACGATACTCCAAAAGGCCGGAATGGCCTGCTGTATTCTGTCGGTTCGAATAGCGGCGTGTTGAAGCCGGGATGATAGCCCCACACTATTTTCTTTGAGTTCCTGATCAGCAGCGAGTCCGGCAATCGCGGCAATTCCATTATCCTTGGTTCGTAAATATAGTCGCTTGCAATCGTGCGTTCGTGTCCGTTGCTGTAGTGGCGTGTCGTTTTGCTTCCTGTGAGGATAATGCGCTTGGATTCTGCCTTTACCCAGCCGAAATCGACATTGTTCTCCCAGTCTATAACCATTGTCATAGCGCTGCCGTCCTCCCGGTTGTACTTAAAGCCCATGAACTCACGATAGAAACCGACAACAGTCTCTCTGCGGTCGCAGACCTCATAACTATATGTCCGGCTTTCGTCTGCCTTATATTCGGAACCTTCCTTGCGATATGTTGTTTTCTTTACGAGCATGGGCTCGCCGCCGATAACTTCTCCGAAGTAGGAGCGGACGGTATTGAGGCCGAAGACCTTGCGGTATACCCATTCGCGGGTTGGACGGCTGACTAAAAATTTGTCAAAATAAAGCAGGTCCTGGTCTTTTTCCATATTCACAGGAGGCCTGAGCCGACCGTTGCCGATAGGACGCACGGTAGCGACACACTCTGAAAGATCATACTCATAAACCGTCCTGACAGGACTGTCAATATCTGTGCCCGTCACATTTTCTTCAACTCTACCATACAGTATACGGGCACTCTCGGCCGGCATTCCCGGTTCTCGGGAAGAGCCAGTGAAGGTTACAGACATATCATAAATGATACTTAGAAGGATTAAATATAAATCCGGACTTTTATAACCGCTTGATCCGAGAAAAGCATTATGTCTCAGGGAAGTGACATCAGCTGTCATGACGGGCTGGTAATAAGAGAACTCCCTGATCCTCTTGCGCTTATTCTTTAGATCCTGTACTGTTATCTTTTTAAGTCTTACACCCACCGTTACTTCCGGGCCGAAGATACTCAAAGTGTCGGTATTCGTTATTTCCGACGGCTCGTATTCAAAAGACGTTTCCAGGCCCGTAGATGACTTTATGCTTGTCAGTATGCCGTCGGTGATGTATCTTGCATCTGAATAGCGGCTCTTTGACAATTTCAGTTTGGCGCAACTGAGTACGCTGTGTCTTTTCAAATCATTGATGCTTCCGTTTGGATAACCGAAGAAGTCTTTTGAGTCGGATTTTGCATGGTTTTTATAACTGAAACTATAAGCCTCGAGGAGCTCGGTGTCGCCTTTTATACTCAATGACTTCAGATATCTTCTTCCGTCACCGAATGTGCCGTTCGTGAAGCTAACCTGACGTACCGTTTGTCCCTGTGGGTCTGTCATCGTCATAGACTCAAGACGATTCGCCGTGCCGTTGCATTCGTCCTTTGTGCCGACATCATCTACGAAACTGAAAGTAATTCTACCTCCGTTCCAGTTTATTGTCCGGGGTAAGGGTGGCGCGATATAATTGGTAGAGGCGCCGGTTACGCTTTGCATTGCAGACTCTTTAGTGAGATCTATATCACCTATAATGGGTCTGTCGATGGGTATCAGTGTATCCCATGGCTCTCCGGAATCCGGTTCATCGCCTTCATCTCCCGATATATAAGAATGTTCTGTATCGAGATGTTGATGGTATGACATACTTCGCAGATACACACTGCCATGCCTCCGCTTCCATGTGCCTCCGTCTGTGTATTCTATCGTAATAGAGTCGGTGCGTGCCGGGTTGCTTATCTTGGTCAGATGCCATGCTGTCACGGCGGAATAATTTGGATTTATAAAATCGGGCACTATGAGTGTAGGATAGTAGGTGTATTCTACTTCCTCTTTCCTGGTAAACTCGTAGTACGTACCGTCAGAACTTCTGGCCTTGAAGCTTTCCGGCCGCAGCTTATTCTTGCCGGAACTTTCATACCATACCTTCAGTTCTGTCGGGCTAAGCATCTTCAATCCTTCGGACGTAATTATAAACGATGCCGACTCTCCGGCAGGAGTCACTATAGTATATCGGTCATAATCAGAGTCTTTTCTGAGGTTGAGCAAGTCGCTGAAATATTCATTGCTGAGCTGCGCCTCAGTGCTCTTTAGTTCCAGATAGCCGATCTCCTTGTCGTCGGGCTGTCCGCAGATCTGACGCGACACCGAGCCTAAGCCCGTCAGAGCCCAGCCGAGGCCTATGTAGCCTGACGGCTCTTCTACTTTTTTGGCCTCGCAGCGATAGTGGAGCGTCAGCGGTATTTTGAGCGTAGGAGTGCTCACTTCCATCAGGGGGATGGTAAAGGATGTTGTCCCGGCGGCATAGCTGACCTCACAGTCTGTATATTTGCGCATCTGCAGGACTTCAGGCGAAGGTTCTGCGACGCGTTCGCTTACTGTGCGTGAGGCGTCGGGCACATTGTCAGCGCTTCGGACCGCTGTGGGCAGAAGGACAATTGCAAGAAGTATGTGACGGACATTAATCAATTTATCGGCTTAATTTAAGGCTGGTTTGTGATGACTGGATGATAGAAATTACTATTTGGTCCGGCGGCAGGGGTGTGTGGATGGTAACTGTACCGCCGCCGCTGTTCATGACTTTGTGGCAATAGACACGTCCCGAGATGTCGCTGACAGTAATTTGTGTATCGTCGAAATCCTGTTCGAGACCCGAGATAGTTATGTATCCGTCTCCGATTATTGCCGTGGGGCTCGTGGGGCTCGTCGTTCCCGATGATTGCTGTCTATGCTGATACTCTACGGTATTGTTTTCATTGATAATAAGATAGGCCGCGCTTTGGGCCGTCATCATCTCCCGGCCGTTCGTATAAGCTCTCTCTATAGCCTGTGCGAGAGCCTCGCCGGTCGCTCTTCGCCAGGTCCATACGCTTGTTGTGCTGTATACCCGGGCTGTGTCGGCAATAGCCTCGAGTGTGTCGGTCGGTTTGTCGGAAATTCCTAAATGAAGCGCCGTGATGCGGCGGTCGAGAGTCACATTGCCTATGGTGTCGCCCGGAAGGCGGATCAGCTTGCCGCGGCCTACAATCTCGTGGCTCGTCCGTCCATTGCCGTAATAATAATCCGTCTGATATGTGCGTCCCTTCATTATGATGGAGTCCGAGCCACGCCCCATCACGATCACTCCGCGCTCGAAATCTGCCACCGAAGTCATTGCCTCGCTTTTCAGAAGATACCATTGTGACGACGATAACCGAAAAGTCTGACGTACATTGTCGGTCGTGGCCGTAAATGTCGAGTCATCGCGCATCTTGAAAATCAGCGGCTTTTCAACCCCTGTGGCATTCGCCCGGGTCAAATCCCACACTCCTGCCGTCTCTTCAAACTTAAACCCCTCAAATTCAATAAGTTTATAGCAGTCATTACCCAAGGCGTAAGGGAATGTCTGCTGTCCCGTTGCGTCCCCTGCGCCGAAACAGATCAGCGCGAGCAGCAAGGTATTATTAAATAGCCGTCTCATTGTGATTTAAGGTCTTATTACTCGCTCGCAAATATAACAATAATTTCTTATCGGCAAAAATTCTTATCATA
>JAGAUV010000056.1 GCA_017620635.1 Muribaculaceae bacterium
CAGATAGAAGTGATGAAGACAGAGAAGCAGCGCCAGCGCTCGCTCTACATGACCATGACGCGAGAGTCGGCGATGATGCACCTTGTAGATTCACTGCATCTGGGGCTTACCGTACCCGACAAGCATCCCGAAATCATCCGCTGGTATGATGGATACAATAATTAACCACAAAAACGACACTACCGACCATTAAAACCCAACATACCGATGCCGCGAGAAAAAAAACAGGGTTCCAAACAGCAATATACCGTAGGGCGCTTCACGCTGATCTTTGCCTTCTGCGTGCTCGCCGCCGTGGCTATTGCCGTGAATCTGTTCAAGACCACCGTAGTATACGCCAAGGACTGGAATCATATGGGCGACTCGTCGCTGACATCGGTCAAGCCCATCTATCCCACCCGTGGCGAGATACTGTCGAGCGACGGCAGCATACTGGCGACAAACCTGTACTACTACACCGTGATGGTGGATCTCCGCGCCGAGTCGTTCAAAATCATCGAGTTCAACGCCGCCGTGCCTGAGCTCTGCGATTCGCTGGCTAAGTATTTCAAACCCTACGACGCCAAGAAGTGGAAGAAACGCATCGACGAACAGCTGTCGCTCCCCAAGAGCGAGCGCACACGCAATTTCGTGCTCGCGCGCGACGTGCCGCGCAAGGTCTACGACCAGATACGCACCACATTCCCCTTCTTCCGCGATTTTAGCAAGGCACGCCATACGGGCCTGAAGAAAGACCGCCGTCTCAAGCGCTCATATCCCTACGGCTCCATGGCTCGCCGAAGCATCGGACGCGTAGGCATGACCAAGGAGTGCAGCGAGGTGCACGGCCGTTCGGGTCTCGAGTTCGCGCTCGACACCCTGCTCTACGGCAAGACAGGCGTACAGGTGCGCGGACTGTCGACACGAGGCATGAAATATATCGAGGACACCGCCGCCGTGAAGGGCTTCGACGTGTACACCACCATCGACATCACGATGCAGGACATACTTGAGAGCGAGCTCAACCAGATGCTGCTCAACGCCAAGGCCGAATGGGGGGCCGCCATGCTCATGGAGGTCAAGACGGGCGATATCAAGGCGATCTCGAACCTCGAGCTCGACCCCAAGTCGCGCACACCACGCTATATCGAGGCCCTCAACCGCTGCGTACACCCCTACGAGCCGGGCTCGGTAATGAAGGTAATGTCGATGGCCGTAGCCCTGGAGAAAGGCTTCGCGCATCCCAACCAGGTGTACCCTATCGGGCACAGCTATGCCTACCTCAACAACCGTCCTATCCGCGACACACACTCGCCCGGCAGCCTCCCGGTAAGCCGCTTCATCGAATATTCGTCGAACATCGGTATGGTAAAGATGTCGATGCCTCACTACAGCAACGATCCGTCGCAATTCCGCCGCGACCTTGCCGAGCTCGGCTTCTTCGACACCTTCAATACGGGCATAGCCGGCGAGATACCTCCGCGCATCCCGGCCGAGCCCAAGCTCATCGACCTGTCGCGCATGGTCTTCGGCTACACCACCGCCATACCGCCGCTCTACACATGCGCCTTCTATAACGCCGTGGCCAACGACGGCAAATTCGTACGTCCACGTCTGGTAAAAGGCCTGCGCACGCCCGACGGCCGCGACTCGCTGATAGACGTGAGCTATGTGCGCGAGCAGATGATGACGCCGGCCAACGCTGCCACACTGAGGCAGATGATGCACGGCGTGGTGTGGGGCGAGGGCGGCACCGCCAAGATACTCCGCAACGACCTTGTGGAAATCGCCGGCAAGACAGGCACATGCAAGATAGCCCTCGAACGCCCCAAGGTGGATGCCAACGGCGACAGCATCGACCCCAAGACGCCGTGGAAAGGCGGCTACCGCGAGGGGCACTACCGCGTGACATTCTGCGGTTTCTTCCCCTTCAACAATCCGAAATACACCTGTATAGTAGTTATCAACGACCCCAAGCTGCCATACCGCGGCCCTGCCGTAAGCTCGGGCATGGTGCTCAAGAACCTCGCGCTCAAGCTCTACGCCCGGTCGATGCTTACCGACAATCCGGTGTTCGACGAGACACGTCCCGCCGACGCCCAGGTGCCGACGGTCTATGCCAGCTTCGACAGCAAGCGCAATTCCACGCTCCACGACGAGCTCAGGCTCGGCAAGACACAGGTAATACGCCGACCCGAGCCCTGCGACAGCGCCGGCTGTGTTCCCGACGTGAAGGGCATCAGTATCCGCGAGGCGCTCGCCTTGCTCGAGAGCAAGGGTTACTCTGTTAAATTCGACGGCGTAGGCTACGTCTACGCCCAGAGTCCCGAGGCCAACACACCGGCCGGACCGGGAACGATCATTAATCTTTCGCTTAGACATGAATGACAATAAGGATAATCTGTTTTTAGGCCGCACCACGACGCTCGACGTCATGCTCGACGCCCTCAAGGCTTATGAGACAGCCGGAGCAGCCGACAGCCGCAAAGTGGCCGGAGTAACGGCCGACAGCCGCGCCGTGATACCCGACGCCGTATTCGTAGCCGTGAGAGGCGTAGCCGTCGACGGCCATACCTTTATCGACAAGGCCATAGCCGCCGGGGCCACGACGGTAGTGTGCGAGGAAATACCTGCGCATACCGACGCCAATGTGCTGTATGTCAAGGTAGCCGACAGCCGCGACGCTCTCGGACGCCTTGCCTCGCGTTTCTACGGCGACCCCAGCGACGAGCTCAAGCTCATCGGAGTCACCGGCACCAACGGCAAGACCACCATCGCCACCCTGCTCTACGAGGTGGCACGTCTGCGCGACGAGAAAGCCGGCCTTATCTCCACCGTGGCCAATATCATCAACGGCGACAGTGTGCCTGCCGAGCACACCACACCCGACCCCGTACAGCTCAACCGCCTGCTCCGACGCATGGTCGACGCCGGCTGCACCTTCGCCTCGATGGAGGTCAGCAGCCACGCCTGCGACCAGCACCGCATATCAGGCCTCAGCTTCGCCGGCGGTATCTTTACCAACCTGACACGCGACCATATGGACTACCACAAGACTGTGGAGGCTTATCTGAAGGCGAAGAAATCGTTTTTCGACGGCCTGCCCGAGACAGCGTTCGCGCTCAGCAACGCCGACGACCGCAACGGCGAGGTAATGCTTCAGAACACAGCCGCACACAAGGCATATTACTCCACACGCGACGTTGCCGACTTCGCCGTGAAGGTGGTAGAGGACCGTCTCGACGGCATGCTGCTCGAGATTGACGGCCGCGAAGTAGAGACAATGTTCGTAGGCCGCTTCAATGCCTCCAATCTTGCCGCCGTGTACGGCGCATGCGTGCTGTCGGGCATACCGGCCGACGAAGCCATGCTCGCTTTAAGCAGCCTGCGCCCTGTCACGGGCCGTTTCCAGCCTGTACGGTCGACCGAGGGCGTGACAGCGATCATCGACTATGCCCACACCCCTGACGCGCTTATCAACGTGCTCGACACGATAGTGGAAGTAGCACCCGAGGGCGCACAAGTGATTACGGTATGCGGCTGCGGCGGCAACCGTGACAAAGGCAAGCGTCCGCTCATGGCACGCGCCGCCGCCGAACGGTCGGACATAGTGATACTTACGAGCGACAATCCGCGCAACGAGAAGCCCGAAGCCATACTCGACGACATGCTCGCCGGCCTCGACTCCTCGCAGCTCGAACGCACGACCACCATCGTCGACCGCCGCGAAGCCATACGCCATGCCGCCAGAATAGCGCGACCGGGCGACATAATCCTCGTAGCCGGCAAAGGCCATGAGACAGAGCAGATTATCGGAGACCAGACCAGGCACTTCGACGACAGGCAGGAAGTAGAAGCCGCCTTCGGGCTCGGCGACAGCGCCTGCTGACAAGCTCACGGATTAAACCAACGAAATACCGAACGACAATGTTATACTCGCTGTTCTCTCTCCTACACGACACAGAATTTCCGGGCGCCAGGCTTATGACCTACATAACCTTCCGCTCGGGTGCGGCATTTGTGATCGCACTTCTGCTGGCCATATTCGTAGGCCGCACTGTGATCCACCGCCTGCAGAAGATGCAGATCGGCGAAATAATACGCGATCTCGACCTCGCCGGCCAGATGGCCAAGACAGGCACCCCCACCATGGGCGGCATCATCATAATCCTCTCGATAATAGTGCCGTGCCTGCTGGTAGGCAACCTCAGCAACGTGTACATGCTGCTGATGCTCCTTACCACGGTGTGGCTGGGAACGATAGGATTCCTCGACGACTACCTCAAGCTCCGCAAGCACAACAAAGACGGCATGAAGGGCAAGTACAAGATCGTAGGCCAGGTGGGCATAGCGCTCATCGTGGGCGTGACGATGTACCTCAATCCCTCTATGACCATAGTCGAAAACCGCGAGATCATGAGCGAGGAGACCAACCGCGTGGAAAATGTGATATACGAAAAGGAGACCATCAAGTCGCCGCAGACCACCATACCGTTTGTAAAGAACAACAACTTCAACTATTCCTGGCTGACAGGGTGGATGGGCCGCCACGCCGAGGCCGGCGGCTGGATAGTTTTCGTGCTCATCACGATCTTCCTCGTGTCGGCCACGAGCAACGGCGCCAACCTCAACGACGGCCTCGACGGCATGACGGCCGGACTGTCGGCCATCGCCGGCACGGCACTGATATTCATGGCCTATCTGGGCGGCAACATGATATACTCGGCCTACCTCAACATCATGTATGTGCCGGGGAGCGAGGAGCTTGTGGTGTATATGGCAGCCTTTATCGGCGCCCTGATAGGCTTCCTGTGGTACAACGCCTCTCCGGCGCAGGTATTCATGGGCGACACGGGCTCGCTGATGCTCGGCGGCGTCATATGTGTGTTCGCCATACTGATACACAAGGAGTTGCTCCTTCCCATCCTCTGCGCCTTGTTCTATATCGAAGACCTGTCGGTGGTGCTCCAGGTAGCATACTTCAAACGCACGGGAGGGGGCCGCATATTCAAGATGACGCCTCTCCACCACCACTATCAGAAAGATGCCGACCCGACAATGCGCGTGCTTATCAAGCGGCCCTTCCGCGCGATCGCCGAGCAGAAGATAGTGACACGCTTCTGGATTGTCGGCATCATACTTGCAGTAATAACATTCGTTACTTTAAAGATACGATAAGATGGACAGTAGCAAAAAACGCATGGTCATCATAGGCGTGGGCGAGAGCGGCACAGGCGCCGCCATCCTCGCCAAAGACCGCGGCATGGATGTATTTCTGAGCGATTCAGGCAAGATATCGCCCCATTACCGCGAAATACTCGAGCGCGAAGGCATAGCCTACGAAGAAGGCAGTCACGACCTCGAGCGCATACTCAGCGCCGACGAGATAGTGAAGAGCCCCGGCGTGCCCTTCGAGGCCCCGGTAATCAAAGAGGTAATGTCGAAACACATACCCATCGTGAGCGAGATAGAACTTGCAGGGCGGTATACCGACTCCAAGATGGTGTGCATAACCGGCTCGAACGGCAAGACCACCACCACCATGCTCATACACCACATACTGCGCCACGCCGGCATCGACGCCAGCCTCGCAGGCAACATAGGCAAGAGCCTGGCATGGCAGGTGGCACGCGATCCGCACAAGGTGTATGTGGTGGAGCTCAGCAGCTTCCAGCTCGACAACATGTACGACTTCAAGGCCAATGTGGCCGTGATGCTCAACATAACCCCCGACCACCTCGACCGCTACGACTACGAGATGCAGAACTATGTCAACGCAAAATTCCGCATACTCCGCAACATGACGCCCAACGATGTGTTTATCTTCTGGCAGGACGACCCCGTCATTACCGAGCAGCTCCGCCACATTACCACCGAGGCCCGTCTTCTGCCTTTCGCCGAACATCAGGAGGAAAATTCGGCCGCATATATCGATGCCGAGAACGAGCTGGTATTCCGCACGCCGGGCACCAACATGAAGATGCCGCGCGCCGACCTCGCTCTCAACGGTCTCCACAACGTGTTCAACTCGATGGCCGCCGGCCTGTCGGCCTGCCTCTTCGATCTGGGCAAGGACGACATACGCGAAGCCCTCGCCGACTTTACCGGTGTGGAACACCGCCTCGAGTTTGTAGCCGATATCGAAGGAGTACGCTGGATCAACGACTCCAAGGCCACCAACGTCAACTCGTGCTGGTATGCGCTCGAGGCCATGGAGCGCCCCACGGTGCTCATCCTCGGCGGCAAGGACAAGGGCAACGACTACAGCGAGATCCTGCCGCTGGTGCAGCGCAAGGTCAAGGCTATCGTGGCCATGGGCCTTCACAACGAGAAAATCGTGGAATTTTTCAGCCCCCACGTCAAGGTGGTCGACACCGACAATCTCAACGACGCAGTCAGCGCCTGCCGCGAGCTGTCGGAATCAGGCGACACCGTACTGCTGTCGCCCTGCTGCGCGAGCTTCGACCTCTTCAAGAGCTACGAGGACCGTGGCCGCCGGTTCAAAGAAAAAGTACTGTCACTCAAAAACTAACGCAATAAACCCTACCCGATAATGGATAGCCTCTCTCAAGCAGTAGAAACCGCACTCGGCGCCAACACCGCCGCCGTCGACGAGACCCCCGAAAGCCCTGTCGGCGGCAATAAGGACGCACGGCCTGCCGTCAGAGCCAAAAAACGCATCGACCATCATCTCTGGGGCACCTACCTGCTCCTGGTAATGATAGCTATGATCGAGCTTTTCTCGGCCTCCGTGCAGGAGATCAGCGCCGACGACATCTTCAGTCCGCTCATACGTCACGGCCGCTTCATACTGATAGGCCTCCTGCTGATGCTGATAATGCAGTGGATACATTACCGCTTCATCTTCAAGATGATACCGCTCTACGTCATCTTCTCGGTAGGCATGATGATCGCCGTCCGCGGAGGCGGCGAGGACATCAACGGCGCCGTCCGTTCCATCACTATCGCCGGTACGCCGGTGCTTCCGTCGGAGTTCATGAAGCTGGCGGTTGCCCTTGGCATGGCCTATATCCTTGCCAAGACACAGGTCAAGGGCAAGCGCGACGTGTCGTGGTGGGGGCTCGGCATAGGGCTCGGCTTCCTTCTGCTCTGCGCCGGTCTGCTGTTCTCGCAGGGTCTGTCGAATACGGTCATTACCGTAGCCATCGGCCTGGCGATGATGTTTGTCGGAGGCATGGGCTGGCCCAAGTTCCTCATCGCTCTCGGAGTGGTGGGCATACTCGGGCTGGGCGGCTACAAATACAAGACCACCCATGAGGACAACAGCGCCCTGTCGGAACGCCAGGAGCTCGCCATGCGCCTCAACCACGCCGACGCCGACACCATAGGCGGCCAGGGGCGAGGCAAGGTGTGGAACAAGCGCGTCGACGATTTCTACCGCCCCAACAAACACCTCGAGCAGTTCAGCCTCGAGCACCAGCAGGAGCAGCTCAGCTTCATCGCCCAGGCACACGGCGGCGTCTTCGGTGTGGGCCCGGGCAAGTCGCGCGAGGCCGCCCGTCTGCCGCTGGCTTATTCCGACTATGTTTTCGCTATCATCGTGGAGGAGCTCGGACTGATCGGCGGACTGTTCATACTGCTTGTGTACGTGTGGATCCTCGGCCGAAGCGCCAAGCTGACACTCCAGTTCAAACACACCATGCCCGGAGTGCTGGTAATGGGCTGTGCCTTCGTGATAGTGTTCCAGGCGCTCTACCATATGGCTATCGTGTCGGGCGTCATACCCGTGTCGGGCCAGCCCCTGCCGCTGATATCGAAGGGTGGCATCTCCGTGCTCGCCACATCGCTTACCTTCGGCGTCATGCTCAGTGTGGCCCGTCACGCGGTGCATATTACCGACAGCAAGCAGGCCCAGCGCATAGAGCACGATCTGCTTCCGCAGAGCGCGCAGGAGGTTAGCCCGGCACTGAGAAACTAAGACAAAACAGCAGCCAGATCTATGAAAACAGACAACACACACAGAAATATAAGAGTACTCATCAGCGGCGGCGGTACGGGCGGACACATCTTCCCGGCGCTGTCGATAGCCGACGCCATACGCCGTCGCGACCCTGATGCAGATATATTATTTGTCGGCGCCGAGGACCGCATGGAAATGGAGCGCGTTCCGGCCGCCGGATACCGTATTACCGGCCTCCCCGTGGCCGGATTCGACCGCAAACGCCTGTGGCGCAATTTCTCCGTACTCTTCAAGCTATGGAAGAGCATCCGCAAGGCACGCAGGATAGTGTCGGAGTTCCGTCCCGACATAGCGATAGGTGTAGGCGGATATGCGTCGGGGCCGACCCTCAAGGCCGCCCAGCGCGCAGGCGTGCCCACACTGCTTCAGGAGCAGAACTCATATGCCGGCGTTACCAACAAACTGCTCGCGCCCCACGCCGAGGCCATCTGCGTGGCCTATCCGGGCATGGAGCGCTTCTTCCCGGCCGACAAGATAATCATGACGGGCAACCCCGTGCGCAAGTCGCTCTTCGACTGCACTCTTACCCAGGCCGAAGCCAAGGAAGCGCTCGGCTTCGACGCCGACAAGCCCCTGCTGCTCATCGTCGGCGGCAGTCTCGGCGCCGGCACACTCAACCGTACAGTCATAGGCGCCATGGCCGAGGGCAAGGCTGCCCGTGCGCCCTTCAACGTGCTGTGGCAGACAGGCAAGAGCGGCTATCTCGACTGCTCGGAGGAGGCGCTGAAATATAATCTCCCCAATATCAAGTGCGTAGAGTTTATCAACGACATGGCCGAGGCCTACCGCGCCGCCGACCTTGTAGTGGCACGCGCCGGCGCCGGCACCATCAGCGAGCTCGAGCTCTTGGGCAAGGCGTCGATACTTGTGCCGTCGCCCAATGTGGCCGAGGACCATCAGCGCCACAACGCCGAGGCACTTGTCGACCGCAGCGCCGCCGGCATGGTGCTCGACGCCGCCGCGAGC
>JAGAUV010000057.1 GCA_017620635.1 Muribaculaceae bacterium
CCCAAAGAAGTATGAACTAAGCATTCCGCCAACTGAAGTACCAGACTTTTTAACATTACCAAAAATAGGAGTACATGATTAGATTAATTTACTTTTTGCTTGCAGCTTTGCTTGCTGTGGGATGTGTACAACAAGCAAAAAACACACATCCCCAAAATGATGTTGCGCCGATTGATATGTCATTGGCTTCGACAAATGACAGTGATGAGCATACTATGCTAACCGAGCCGGTGTCAACTGATTCAGTGCAGACTGACTCAACGCAGACCAACAGCATTTCAGCGAACCTGCAATGCCCTGATATTTACGATGACAGAGAAATAGTTAAGGTCTCTTTTAACAAAGACACAACTGAAACCATTTTATCTTACGGGACAATTAAAACTTTCTTAACAGAAAGTGATGAAGGATATGTTATGTACAAAAATATTGGCGATACTATCTGGAGTAGACCCACAATCGCAAATGCTATTATCTCAAATCATGATAGAGCTGATACTATTATTATTACACGTAGTCTATTGGAGAAACAATTTAATATAACAGACATAGAAAAATATAATATCGCATCAATTCATTATGAATATGAAAAAGGGGATACAACCTGTTTTTCGATTGTATTAACATTTCCTGATACCGATATCGGCTTTGATTTCATGTATTATCATACAAATGAGAGTTATTATATAGAGGAGGTTTATGTAGAATGGGAAACTGATGAAGATTAACAAGATGTAGAGGACCTAAAATTATCAGGTGCACGATAATCGCCGCTTTTAAATATCAAATATTTAAACTAACTTTGCAGATATATAGCGGTCCCTGAGCCAACAGGGCTACAAATCGAAATCCAAACACCTTGAAAAGACCAATGAAACAAACTATTTTAGCGGCAGCATGCATACTATGCACCATGAGCCTCTCGGCCGAAATAACGCTGCCTCGCTTCTTTACCGACAACATGGTAGTGCAGCAAAATTCGCAACTCACTATACCCGGCACGGCAAGCCCCGGCTCTAAAGTCACGGTAAGCACCGACTGGCTCAGCAAACCGGTAAGCGCCACCGCCGGCAAGGACGGCAAGTTCGCGATAAAGGTCAGCACACCCGAAGCCGGCGGCCCCTACACCATAATAGTCAGCGACGGCAAGGACACCCGTACTCTTCAGAACGTTCTTTCGGGCGAGGTATGGCTGTGCTCCGGCCAGTCGAACATGGAATTTCCCATCCGCGGCGACTGGGCCCGTCTGATGGATGCCGACGAGGTTGTGGCACAAATGCAAAGGCCGGCCATCAGAATGCTTCAGGTAAGGAACACCCGATCGTTCACACCCGAGACCGATGCCGAAATAGAGATGGGCTGGGTAGAGTCGTCGCCTGCAGCCGCCAACTTCTCGGCTCTTGCATATCTTTGCGGCAAGATGCTCCAGGATTCGCTCAACGTGCCTGTCGGCCTTATCGACGCAACATGGGGCGGCACCTCTGTCGAGGCATGGACTCCGCTCGAGGGCATCAAGGGCATAAAAGGCTTTGAATATGCCGTAGACCAGCTCTCGTCAGGCACTTTCCCCTCAAACGAAGAGATCAAGAACACGATGGTAAGCAAATCGTACAACGCGTACAAGAACCCCGACAAGATCAGTCTCGACTTCGACAAATCGAAGATGCAGAGCGGCAAGGCCTGGGGCAAGATGCATGTACCGTCGCAGTGGGAAAACAACGAGTTGCCCGGCTTCAACGGTGTAGTGTTCATGCAGTACGAGCTCACATTGCCCGAAAAAGCTGCCGGCAAGCCTCTGCAGCTTCATTTCGGCGCTATCGACGATATCGACGACACATACTTCAACGGCGAGTTCGTAGGATCGAATACCGAATACAATGCCGTCCGTGACTATGCCGTAGACGGCAAATTCGTAAAAGGCGGCAAAAACGTAATTACCGTTCGCGTGATCGACACCGGAGGCGAAGGCGGCATATGGAAGCCTGTCAGCGCCACTGTAGACGGCTTAACATATGATCTGTCGGGCGAGTGGAACTATGCCGTCGCCGGCAATACGATAGAACCCATCGTGTTCGGCGGCCCGAACTACCCCACCGTGCTGTACAACGCCATGATCAATCCGCTCACTGTGATGCCTATAGCCGGAACATTCTGGTACCAGGGCTGCAACAATGTAGGACGCGACAAGCAGTATGAAGAATGCTTCAAATCGATGATCCAGCAATGGCGCAAGGTCTTCGGACAGCCTGATATGCCTTTCTATTTTGTCCAGCTTGCCGGCTTCCAGCAGCCTGTAACCGTTCAGCCGGGCTCCGACTGGGCATTGCTGCGCCAGGCCCAGGCCGCCGCTCTCGAGCTGCCCAACACCGGCATGGCCACAGCCATCGACCTCGGCAATCCCATCGATATCCACCCCACCAACAAGGCAGAACTCGCCCGTCGTCTGGGCCTCCTCGCTCTCGACAAGACATACGGCCGCAAACAGATATGCGAGGCCCCGGTATGCACCTCATCGAAAGCCGACGGTAACAAGATAAGCGTTACTTTCAACGGCGCCGTGAGCGCTGTAGGCGGCACTCCCACCGGCTTTATCATCGGCGACAAAGACGGCAACTGGGCATATGCCAACGCAAAATTCGACGGAAAGAACACCATAGTGCTGTCGTCGCCGCTGATCAAGAATCCGGTGGCCGTACGCTACAACTGGGCCGACTATCCCGGCGGCAATCTCTACGGACCCAACAAACTGGCCGTAGCCCCCTTCGCAACAGACAAATAATCAGCTCAGCTCCCGGTCTATCCTGTTGCCGGGACGCATATTGAGCGACAAAGCAGCATTACGTCCGGTGGCCTCGCTGCGGTAGAGAATATGATACCGCTCCGGGGCCACCCCTTTTATTGTCGCCTGCGCCGCAGTGGCCATACGTCCGTCCTGACGGCCGTAAACCACCCTCTCGTCGATTGTGATGTCGAATCCGATAAATGTTACGGCAAGCGAGAAAGCGCCGCTCTCTGCCACGTTTTCGAGGCCGAAACGATAGATTGTGAATGTGGCGTCGTCGTTGACTATAATGACAATACCCGGCACCGACGGGGCGGCATCATAGATGAGCTCGCCGGCCACAAGCTGCTGGCGAGCCTCTCCACGGCGCGACGGCATAGCGGCAAGGCCTACGACAGCGGCCGCGATGAACACCATCACGACATAAAACTCGACAGTCTGAAAAATGGAAAGTATCACAGAGCTTTCTTCCAGGCTCTACGACGGCGGTGCTGGCGGTAGTCGAAGTACTCCCACTGCTTCTGCACGTTCTCGTTGCTCTCGAGCTCGACGTTGCTCTCGGCATACTTATAGCCATTGGCTTGAAAACGCGCGATGAGATCGTTGAAAATCAGCGCGTTCACGCCTTTGCTCTGATATTCGGGCTTGACGGCGATAAGCAGCAGGTCCACAACGTCGGTGTGACCCTTTATTGCCCTCAGCAGATGATACCAGCCGAAGGGCAGCAGTCGGCCGCGGCTTTTGCGCAGAGCCTGCGAGAGCGACGGCATGGCTATGCCGAGGGCTATGAGCCTGTCGTCACTGTCGGTAATCAGGGTAACATCCTCGAGGCGCAGCACTCCGAGATATACACCGATATAGTGGTCGATCATCCTGTCGGTAAGAGGCACGAAACCGAAAAGATCGGCGTATGCCTCGTTGACAAGCTCGAAGATAGCCCGACCGTACTCGCGTGCTATCTTGCTCCGCGAGGTATATTTCTTGATCTTGAGACCGTATTTGCGCTGTATGATCTCCCCTACCCTGAGATGTTTCTCCGGGATGCTATCGGGCACCTTGATGCGAAATTCCACCCAGTCGGCCTCTTTCTCGAAGCCCAGACGCTCCATATGGCGCACATAGTAGGGATAATTGTAGATCGTGGCCATAGTGCCCATCTCGTCGTAACCGTCGATAAGCATGCCTTCGGGATCGAGATCGGTAAATCCGAGCGGACCCACCATTTCTGTCATACCACGTTCGCGCCCCCATGCGGCGACAGCATCGATAAGGCCGTCGACCACCTCGTCGTTGTCGATAAAGTCCATGAAGCCGAAACGCACCTGGCGAAGACCGGTCTTGTCGTTGTATGCCTTGTTGATGATAGCGGTAATCGTACCTACAGGCTCGCCGTTATCAAAAGCCATAAAAGACTGTGACTCACAGAACTCCGACGCCGGGTTATCCTCAGGGGTCAGTGTAGCTATCTGATCGGAAACGAGAGGCGGCACATAACATGCATTGTCGCGATAGAGGTCGATCGGGAACTGCACGTACTGGCTTATCTGATCACGGTCGGAAGCTATGGGATGGACGTAGATTGACATCTTTTCGAAAAAACTTTATGAGTTGAGAGCGAACAATCGCGCTGTTCCCTGTCACTGAGCCACCGCATCGGGAGGCAAAGGCCTGTACGGCGACATAAGCCATATGGCCAGGAGGAACATCAGTACGAGGAATACGATTATTATAGTGTTTATTACTGTAGACTTACGGCCTTCGAGGGCGAGATGTACCTGCTGCATATCGCGGAAGCGCTTTTTGGGGTCAGGATCGGTGCAGCGGCGCACTACGCGACGCAATATGGGGTCAGTCGTGCCGGAGGCCTTCAGTGCTGTATCGAGCACTCGTCCGTAATTGTATATATCGTCGGATGTGGACTGGAACGAGAGCGACGGGCGCTGCTCGTAGCCAACATCTATCAGCTTCAGATTGCCCATGCCTTCGGTAAATATGATATTGTCGGGCGTGAGGGGCGGATGGACAATGTGCTTGCTCTGAATGTAGTCGAGGGCGTCGACAAGCTGATGACGTAATTGCTCGATATGAGCCGGAGTGACACGTTTCTCGTCGATAAGCTTACGCAGGCTGTCGCCATACACATCATCTGTGACAATACAGCGTCCGACGCCGGGCACATCCTCGAAGTCGTTGATCATCACTATATTGGGATGAGCCAGATTGTAGCGGACATCAAACTCCTGCTCTATCATGGACATATAGCGCGGATCGTCGGCAAACTCGGGGCGCAATGTCTTCATCATTACCCATTTGCCGAACTTACGGGCGGTATAGATGTGATAGAACTCCTCGTCCCATTCGGGGAGGTGCTCTACCTCAGTCCAACGAGGCTGATCACTGCTCATGCTTTAGTCTTCCTCCGGGTCAAGATTGATAGGAATCTCACGCGCGATCGACTGGTCGAGAGATATAAGTGTCTCGGTGCCGGTAACGCCGGGTATCATCTGTATCTTCTTGTTGAGAAGTTCCATAAGATGCTCGTTGTCACGCGCATACAGCTTGATAAGCATCGTATACGGACCGGTAGTGAAGTGGCACTCTACGATTTCGGGAATCTTCTCGAGCTCGGGGACAACATCATTATACATGGCGCCACGCTCAAGATTGACACCTATGTATGTGCATGTGGCATAGCCCATGATCTTCTGATTGACATGATAGCCCGAGCCGGTAATAACATTCAGATCGATCAGACGCTGCAGGCGCTGATGGATAGCGGCACGGGAAACGCCACAGACAATAGCCACATCCTTCGACGGGATACGTGCATTGTGCATGACTATCTGAAGGATCCGCCTGTCGAGATTATCAATTTTTTCGCTCATAGTAATGTCGCTTTATTTTTCTGCAAAATTAGCAATTTTCTACATTTAGAGCAAATTTTTGACTAAAATAAATCAAAAAAATTTTGAATCGGGCAAATTGCGTTCATTATGTCACAAGGAGTCCATATCTGCCACCACCGATACCAATGGTTTGCCGGCGGCGAGCTGCGTCTCTACCACCGCATGCGGAGGAATGCCCGAGCTGTCGGTCACTGCCCTGCCGGCTATGCGTGTTATGCTGTAGCCACGCCGCAATGTAGCCTCGGGCGACAGGGCTTCGAGGAGTTCCGCCATGGCTTCGAGCCTCTGCCTGTGAAGCCCTGCGATATGTGCCACAGCGGCATTTATACTTTCGCCGGCGGCCTGCCCTACCCTCTGCCTGTTCCTTTCTGTCACATTACGCGCAAGCGCCGGCAGCAATCCGCTGAAATAGGCGATATGCTGTTTCTGGGCGCTTATGTTGGCGTTTACGGTGGCGAGTATGGCCTGACCGGTATCCACAAGACGCGCATAAGCGTCGCCGACACGCCTGAGCAATACCTCTGCGGCCGCCGTAGGCGTCTTGACCCTCGTATTGGCCACATAATCGAGCACCGTGACATCGCGCTCGTGGCCTATGCCTACTATTACAGGGAGCGAGAAAGAAGCGACATTGAGGGCCAGCTCATAGTCGTCGAACCATGCCAGGTCGGCTACGGCACCGCCGCCACGGATTATAACCACGCAGTCGAAATCATCGATACGGCTGTTTACAGCCTCAAGCGCGGCAATGACACTCGGCGCCGTACGCTCGCCCTGCATGGCGGCCTCGAAAAGCGTAGTCTCGAAGCGCAGACGCAAGGGATTGACATGGAGGTGCTTGATGAAATCGCCGTAACCGGCGGCGCCTGAAGCCGAGATCACAGCCACACGGCAAGGCACATCAGCCCATGGCAACTCGCGGTTGAGATCGTAGACGCCCTCTTTACGGAGGCGCATGATAATGGCGTTGCGGCGACGTGCGAGATCGCCGACAGTATAATCGGGGTCGATGTCGCATATCACAAGGCTGAAGCCGTAGACAGGGTGATAGTTGACATTGACACAGACGAGTATTTTCATGTCGGAGCGAAGCGCACAGCCTGTCGCTTCCTCGAACTTACGTGCCAGTACGCCATAGGTCGACGACCATATTACCGCACGGGCCTTGGCCTGAGGCACGCCATTGTCGTCTTTCTGTATCATCTCCATATAGCAGTGTCCGCCGGCCACACGGAGGTCGCTCGTCTCGCCCGATACCCACACGCCCGTAAGCCCGGGCGCCGCTGCCACAGCACGCGAGATGCGACGGGTAAGATCGAGTAGCGTTAAAGCCTCGCCTGTCATTGGGGAAACTTCATCATGAAATCCTTGACACGCACGAGTTTGCGGCCGTCGTAGCGATAGGCCTGCACCGGATCCATAAGATCGGCGGCTGTGGGCCGCGAGCCCGAAGGATAATTGTCGAAGCTGTTGTTGCGTATCAGGAAAAGACCCTGCGCCGGATCATACTCTATGCCGATAAAGAATATCGTAGGCAGCTCTACGGCAGCAAGTTCTTTTTTGCGTGAACGGGGGATAAAGTCATCCATCGAGGGCAGTGACACATCGGGGAGAGGCTGCCAGTCGGCGGCACGATAGAGCCGGAGGCTGCTGTCCTTTACAGGCGACGCCACAGTCTCGATAATGGCTATTACAGTGTCGCCACGGTTTGGCAGCACAGCCATCTGAAGCTCCGAGGCGCCCGACAGGCTGACGTTCATGCTCAGTGAGTCGAGCGAGCTGATGCGTGACTTGCCTTCAAGTATATTGTTTGTCGCCGTAGAAAGGCCGCTGCGATAGTATGCGAGCATGTCGGCACGGGCGCCGTCGGTAAGCAGAGGCACAGCCTCGGCCGGCGCCGAAACGAAGAAGTCGGCCACCGAACGGGCAGAGCAGGGCAGCAGGGCCGCCATTGCGAGTATCAGGCCTATGAGTCTCATTTTTTCTTGTTTCTACGAGGTTTAAATTCTTTGGCGTTCTTTGCCGCCTTGTCCTTGCGTCCTGAAGCATGGGCGTAGTCGCGGTCGGGATCGGCGATTTCGCTGTAGAGCCGCTTGCCGAAGAACTCGAGACCTTTTATTGCCGACACAACCCTGCCGGCATCGGCCTTGCGTACATCGAAAAGAGAGTAGGAGGGCAGAAGGTCGATTCGCCCCACATCCACACGGTGCCCGGCGATGTTCTTGTTGAGCAACTCGATAAGGTTTCCGGCGAAGAAACCGTCGGCTTTGCCGGCATTGACATATATACGCGCCATGCCGCGTTCGGCGGTACGGCGGTCCTTCTCCTTGTCGTTGCGCGGCACACGGTCCTTGTCGGCCTTGTTCTTGCGCTCCTTTGCCGGCTTCTCGTCGATGTAGTCGATGTTGGGGGCGTCCTTATAGTAGTTGAGCAGACGGTTGAACTCAAGAGAGAGTATGCGCTTGAGCAGATCTTCGGTCGACAGCCACGACAATTTCTTCTTCACGCCGGGTAAGTAACGGTTTATTTCATCGTCGTTGACCTCCACACGCTCGAGACGGTCGGCGAGATTGTAGAGCTGTTTCTCTATGATATGCTCGGGCGTAGGCACTTCCTTACGCTCGAATTTCTTGCCTATAATACGCTCGATCTCACGGAGCTTGCCTTTCTCGCGCGAGTGTATGATGGCTATCGATACACCTGTCTTTCCGGCACGGCCCGTACGGCCCGAACGGTGGGTGTACACTGCTGTATCGTCGGGCAGGCCATAGTTGATCACATGGGTAAGATCGTCTACGTCGAGACCTCGCGCGGCCACATCGGTAGCCACGAGGAGTGAGATCACGCCGTCGCGGAATTTCTTCATTACCATATCGCGCTGCTGCTGGCTGAGGTCGCCGTGCAGGGCGTCGGCATTGTATCCGTCGCTGATCAGATGGTCGGCGATCTCCTGAGTGTCGCGGCGCGTGCGGCAGAATATGATGGCGTAGATGTTCGGACTGTTGTCGGCGATACGCTTCAAGGCCAGGTATTTGTCCTTGGCGTTGACCATATAATAGATGTGGCGCACGTTCTTGGCGCCTTCGTTACGGGTGCCGATGACAATTTCCTCAGGGTTGTGCATGAAGCGCTTGGCTATCTTTGCCACCTCGGCAGGCATTGTGGCCGAAAACATGAGCATCTTGCGGTCGTCGGGCACATGAGCGAGTATGTCGTTGATAGAGTCGACAAAGCCCATGTTGAGCATCTCGTCGGCCTCGTCGAGCACTACTGTATGCACGTCGCCGAGCTTGACGACACCACGGTTGATGAGGTCGATAAGGCGGCCGGGGGTGGCGACTATTATTTGCACGCCCTGACGCAAGGCGCGTATCTGACTCTCTATGCTGCTGCCGCCATAGACGGGCAGCACGGTCAGATCGTCCATATACTTAGAGAAATCGGCAAGATCGCCGGCTATCTGCAAGCACAGTTCTCGGGTAGGTGCAAGTATCAGTACCTGAGGCACGACGCGGTCGGAATCGATACGCTGCAACACGGGCAGACCGAAGGCTGCCGTCTTGCCCGTACCGGTCTGTGCCAGAGCCACCATATCGCGGTCGCCGTGGAGGAGCGCCGGTATTACTTTTTCTTGTACGGGCATCGGAGTCTCGAAGCCCATATCCTGAATGCCGCGCAGCAGATCGTCGCGAACACCTAATTCTTCAAATGTCATATATTTCGATATATTTAATCAATCTACAAATATACAACATTTAAACTTATAAATAGTGCAACGCAATATGTTTTTTTTGCGTCACAACACTTATCGGCGGCGAAAAAAGGGCGATAGAGGAGGGTAGCCGGGCCTGTCAGTCCTGCTCGGGCTCGGTGTAGACGTAGGCGCCCAGATCGGTAGTCCTGGGCTGTCCGTACCAGTCGGGGCCGGCATCGGTGGGGTCGCCGGCTGCTATTGCCGGGGATTCGGGACGGAGGCGATAATCGAATATATATTCGGAGCGCTCGGTGTAATAGAGCGGATCGCTCTCCCATATACATGTGATAAAGTTGTCGTCGTCGCTGCCTTTGCTTTTGAGCAGACATTTGCGGAAGTTTATCGACGTGCCTTTCAGATCGCCGTGCGACAGGTCTGTACCATTGCCGTAGATTATGCAGTTGACAAAGCTTGCCGATGTGTAAGGCAGCCCGGAACCGTCGTCAAGGCCTGTCTTCTCGTCGGCGCTGACATGGGCGAACTGCACGGAGGGGCCGCCAAGAGCCGAGAACAGATAATAGTTGGCAAAAGTGCAGTGCGTGAAGCTGTGCTTGCCGCCCTGCAGGTATACGAGCCCGTCGGCGGCCTCGGCAAACTCACAGCCGACAGCCCGGATATCCGAATGATACGCCTCCAGCACCATGCCGCCGGAGTTGCGCAGACGGGTGTTGATAAGGTCGAGCTGGGGCAGGGTGGAGTAGTCGGCCTCTGGGTCGCCGTCTATCATGACGCCCTGGGTGGTATTCTGCAGCAGTACGTGGCTCAGACGGTTTGCCTTGGATGTCTTCGTGAAGAAGACGCCGGTCCACTGGCGCGACATGATATCAAAGGATATATCGCCCACGACATTGCCTGTGCGGTCGCCGCCCATAATGACCGGGGCTTCCGCAGTGCCTTCGGCCACAAGTGTACCGCGGACAACGAGCATGGCTTTGTCGTGGAAGCACAGCCGTGCGCCGGGCCCGAGGGTAAGCGTGGCGCCGGGAGCTACCACGAGGCTGTCGTAGATCTGATAGGGCAGGGTAGAGTCAAAGCGAGTGTCGGCATCTATGGTCATAGCCTTCAGGCGCTTTACGTTCTGGCCCTGAGCGACGACAGGCACACTGCGGTGCACGCCGTTGGTAGTGAAGTCTATACTTGCCTTGTATGTGCAGAGAGCGTCCTTGCCGGGCGGCAGGGTAGCCTCGACAAAGACATATATCGAATCTTTTCCGCGTATGTCCACGCCCTGGAATCGAGAGCCGGATATGCCGTCGACATTAAGCCTGAAGCAGCCGGCATCGGTGCCGGAAACAGATATTTCGGCGATTTCGAGCTGCTTGGCATGAGGATTGCGCACCACAAAGCGGTGTGTTGGCGTAGGTTCGTCGGTAAAAACAGTGCCTATCGACAGGGTGTCGACAGAAAACACCGGCTGGTCGGACGGAGACGTCGTATATCCGTCTTCTATACATCCGACAAGCGCAAATATGATGGGCAGGAGGAGAATAATCTTTCGCATACTCCTATAACGTAGAATAGTATCAAAAAATTTTGTAATTTTGCGTAAAAATACACCGATGAAGATTAAGTACACTATATTTATTCTCTTTCTCGCTATTGCATGGGGCATTCAGGCTCAGACCGACGTACGCTTCGGCAATGAAAAAAGCGACACTACAGTAATAAACGAACTGCTCGACAGCCGTGCCGCGTCGCAGAACTTCGCCAATCCCGAGGCTCGCGTGGCTTTCTTCGCCCGTACTTTCGAAGGCACTCCTTACGGTGCGCGCACCCTCGAAGGCGACACCGAAGTGCTTACCGTAAGGCTCGACAGCCTCGACTGCACTACCTTCGTAGAGGTAGCCATGGCTCTGGCATATACATCTATGGAAAACCGTAAGTCGTGGCGCGATTTCATCTACAACCTCAAGCGGATGCGCTACCGCAGCGGCGAGATCAACGGATATCCGTCACGTCTGCACTATGTGAGCGACTGGATCGTGGACAACCGTTTCCGAGGCAACTTCGCCGACGTTACCGACCAGTTCCCCCGCCATTCATATCTGATGCGCAGCCTCGATTTCATGACTACGAACCGCAATCTGTACCCGGCCCTGGCCGACGACAGCAACTACAGCCGTATACGCGACATAGAGAACGGCTACCGCCAGCACCGTTTCCCTTACATCAAGACCCGAGACCTCAGTCTCAAGAGCACCAAAGAGGCACTGCACGATGGTGACGTGGTGGCTTTGGTAACAAACATGAAGAATCTCGATGTGACACACATGGGTATAATCGTGAAAGAGTCGCCCACGGCAGAGCCTTATCTGCTGCATGCGTCGTCGACCGACGGCAAAGTGGAGGTAAGCCAACTGCCCCTCGCGGAATTTATGAAGAAAAACCGCCAGTGGCTCGGCATCCGGGTTATCCGACTGAATCAAAACTGAGTATGGTCTTCGCTTTCGATCTCGACGACACCCTATATACCGAAATGGACTTTGTCCGGTCCGGTTACAGGGCTGTTTCTCGCGAGCTCGAAAGGACAAGCGGTCTCGACGCCGACACATATTACCAAGGCATATGCGCCCGACGCCCTGTAGGCTTCGAGTGGGCTCTGGAACAATATCACAGCCACGGAGGCAGCGACAGCCAAATGAGCGTAGAGCACATGATAGAGCTCTACCGAGGCCATACGCCCGACATAGCACTGCGTCCCGGAGCCCGAGATACTCTCGAGGCGCTTGGCAGGGCAGGGCATACACTGGTGCTTGTTACCGACGGATCAACACGCCACCAGAGGTCCAAAATCAGGGCTCTCGACATCGAAAAATACTTCGACGACATACTCATAAGCGAGGAAACCGGAGGCGACAAGACCACCGACATCCCTTGGAAGAGGGTAGAGGAGCGTTTCGGTGCTCCTGGACAACGCTTTATCTACGTAGGCGACAACATAAGCAAGGATTTTTACCTGCCGGGGATACGCGGATGGCGCACGGTAATGATGCGCGACCGCGAAGGCGTCAATGTGTTCGCTCAGCATATAGCCGACTGGCCGCCTCAATACCGGCCCCGGATTGTCGCAGATGATTACAGCACACTTTTAAATCTAAAATAAGAAAAATATGAAGGTACATAATTTTGCCGAGCATCCCTCGCTTGTGAGCCAGTATCTGGCCGAAATGCGCGACATCAATATCCAGAGCGACCGTCTGCGTTTCCGTCGCAATCTCGAGCGGCTGGGCGAGATATTCGCATATGAATTAAGCAAGACTCTCGACTACAAGACCGAGGCCGTGAGGACACCTCTTGGCGTCGATGCCGAGTGCCATGTTCTGGCCGAGCCTATCGTGCTTGCCACCATTTTCCGCGCCGGCGTACCGTTTCACCAGGGTTTCCTGCGCTATTTCGACAACGCCGAAAACGCTTTCGTGTCGGCATACCGCAAATACAAGGAGAAAGAGAATTTCGACATCTGCATAGAGTACCTCGCCTCTCCGGCCCTCGACGGCAAGACACTTGTACTCGCCGACCCCATGCTTGCCACAGGCGCTTCAATGGAGCTCAGCTACCGCGCACTGCTGACAAACG
Organism: Muribaculaceae bacterium; assembly: GCA_017620635.1. Classification (GTDB taxonomy): domain Bacteria; phylum Bacteroidota; class Bacteroidia; order Bacteroidales; family Muribaculaceae; genus CAG-873. The sequence goes on from JAGAUV010000057.1 coordinate 13,019, forward strand.
GAAAGCCGGCTAAACTACACATTGCATCTGTAATAGCATCAAGGAAAGCCGTCGATTATCTCAACAGCGTACTTCCCGAGGACGCCGAACTTTGGATAGGCGTTATCGACGATGCCATAAACGCACACAGCTATATAGTGCCCGGTCTCGGCGATGCCGGCGATCTCGCTTACGGAACAAAGGAATAAACCGTTTTCGCCTTTCGGGCGTCAATATTGGTATTTTTGTCGCCAGGTCAATGTAGTGCGCCAAAATATTCGTAATTTTGTCGCATCTACATGACCTCGCAATGGAAAAACCACAAAACGATATTGATAATAACCTGAATGCCGAATCCATCAATCTGCTCGAAGACATATCTACCGACTTCAGCATGATCGACAATTCGTGCTATTACAGCCACATAACATCCGAGATGTCGTGCCGGCTGGGAGAGCTCAACAACACCCTCTTTAAAATTAAGGGCAACGTGATGGTAATCCTTGTAAAAGGACACCTCAGCGTCGACCTCAATACCAATAACATCGAAGTGGACGGCCCGGCAGCCGTCTCGCTCAACCACGGATCACTGGTAAACCTTCAGGTCGGCGACAACAACCAGATCGACGCGCACATACTGGTCTACTCTCCGGCTTTCCTGCATGATCTCAACATATCCTTCTCCTCCATATCGGTAGATGCTCTCGTGAGCCACGACAGCCCTGTAATGGAGCTCCGCGAGCGCGAGATACACCTTCTGCTGCGATATATATCGCTGATGAACTCGGTTATGAGCGACAGATTCAACATACAGCTCAACCGCCACATCATATCAAGCCTCACATCATCTCTGTTCTACCAGATGATGCTCTTCATCTACCGCCGCATCGACACAAGCAACGATTCCCACAACGGCCCACGCCGCAACAATTACGTACAGGATTTCCTGAGGCTCGTACACCTTTACTACACCACCGAACGGTCGGTATCGTTCTATGCCTCGCAGCTGTTCATATCGCCCAAATATCTGTCCCTGCTTGTCAAGGAGTCGACAGGTCTTTCGGCCGCACGATGGATCGATCATTTCGTGATAATGGAAGCCAAGAATCTCCTGAGATATTCCGGAAAGAACGTGCAGCAGGTAGCGTATGCGCTTAATTTTTCGAACCAGTCCTCGTTCGGCAAGTACTTCAAGCACCTCACGGGCATGAGCCCGACCGAGTTCCAGAAACAGTAGTAGCCTACAGCCGGAGCAATATCGAATCGACCTTCGCGAATGTCGCGCGCTGATCCCAGTCGGCACGTGTGGCGAAGATCAGATAGCTTATCCGGCGGCTCGGTATCGAAGCTTCGACGATAGAGTAGGCTCCGTTTGTGTTGAGGTGGTATACCTTCATAGGCTTGCCCGGAACCGTCTCCACCGCATTGGCCAGACCATACTTCACATACGGCACGTCTGTAGGTATATAACCGGTGTTTATATCCTTCAGCGACTCTTCCGATATTACCTTGCCGGAATAGAATGCCCTGTTCCACCGCATGAAATCACGCGCCGACGAATAAGCGCCACGGTCGGCTTTGGTAAGGAAAAACTCGGCCTCGCCATAATCATATTCCTCCCATTTGCCGTCTTCGCTGCGGAATACGCCCGGACGTGTAGCGCCTTCGGTCTTACGGTAAGCATGCGACATACGGGGTAGGGTAGTGCCGGGATTACGATAATAAGTATCGGTAAGACCGGCCGGCTCGAATATGTACTCGGCCATCCAGTCATCGAATTTACGGCCTGTCACGCGCTCGATCAGAGGCACGACAAGAATAAAAGAAGGGTCGGAGCGGAGATAATGGGTGTCGGGAGTATAATCGATCGAATCGAGGTCCTGGAACAAACTGAGATAATCGTTCTCCGTGCCATAGAGTCGATAGTCGGAATTCTCGCCGAACACTGAATAATGATCCTTCAGATACGAAGTCCATTCGTCGGCATTGCGCGGACGCAGGTCGGGCAAGCCGGAAGAATGAGTAAGTATATTGTGCAGCTTGATCTTGTTGAAGAAGGACGCCTTAAATTCGGGGAAGTATTCCGAAAGGCTGTCGTCGAGCGATATCAGGCCCTGCTCGTTTAGCTTAAGCAATGCAGCGGCACAAAACATCTTCGATGCCGATGCCAGATTGAAGAGAGTGCTGTCGGTCACAGGCTCCTTCGTGTCGAGAGTAGCGAGACCGAATGCATGGTTATAGATCAATGTATCGTTGCGCATGACCGTAACGATAGCTCCCGGCTCGTCGTCGGGGAACATCGGGGCAAAAAGCTTGTTGAGCTCCGCCGTGTACTCGCAGGGTGGCAAACCATGATCAGCACGGTAATTGTCAGTCTTTGCACACGAAACCACGACAGCGACAAAAGCTGCCACGACATACAAAAGACAGTACTCTGCCCGAAAATATTTTTTTATGTCTCTTACCATTGCGTTACAAAATTAGACTTACATTAATAGCGATGCAATAGCTTCACGTTTTTTTACCGGCTTTGTTTCCACATTGTCATTAGTGAAACTAATCTGTAATGCGCAAGATTTAAGCTTGTAACATCAGTGCACAATCAGGACGCCGGCAGAGAGACCAGTTTCTGTCCGATTTTTCACGGGCAGCAGACAGAGCGACCGCAAATATCGAAATCTCACGGCGCATAAAATACAGCTTAACACCCAAAAGACAAACACTTACACCCAAATTAAGCGAATGTCTGCGACAGGCAAACCTGAATATTTTCGGACTACCGGTGTCTATAACTAAAAAATTTTGTATCTTTGCGTTCACAATTCAGATATCATGACGCCCGCTTATCAATGGTTAACCTCGGGTGTTGAACTCCCCGAACTTGATTACGGACAACTTGAGCGATGGATCGAACAAGTTGCCGCTGCGCACAACCGAATCGTGCGCTCGCTGAATTATATTTTTTGCGACGATGACAAAATACTCGAAGTCAACGCGCAATTCCTTGACCATCACTACTATACCGATGTCATAACCTTCGACGATTGTGTCGGCAAGCTGCTGCGAGGTGATATATTTATCTCTCTCGACACAGTGCGTTCGAACGCCGAAACCATTGGCTGTGAGTATATTGACGAACTTTACAGGGTCATAATCCACGGTGTGCTGCACCTCTGCGGCATCAACGACAAAGGGCCCGGAGAGCGAGAGATAATGGAAGCGGCCGAAAACAAGGCCCTTGACCTCCTCGCCGACATAAACAAAAACTGACTATGCGATTTGACTTCGATGTGATAGTTGTCGGAGCCGGACATGCCGGCTGTGAGGCTGCCCATGCTGCGGCAAGGGTGGGTGCTCGCACTCTTCTGGTAACTATGGACATGAACAAGATAGCCCAGATGAGCTGCAACCCTGCCGTCGGCGGCATCGCCAAGGGACAGATCGTACGCGAGATCGATGCCCTCGGAGGCATGATGGGCATCGTCACAGACCGTACATCCATACAGTTCCGCATGCTCAACCGCTCGAAAGGACCGGCCATGTGGAGTCCGCGCAGCCAGGCCGACAGGAACAAATTCTCAGGCTACTGGCGAGAAATTCTCGAGCACACCGAAGGCCTGAACATGTGGCAGGGAGCTGCCGACCGTCTCATTTTCGACGAGCAGGGCAAGCTCGCCGGCGTACACATAGCCGACGGTGCATCGTTCTATGCGAGCCGCGTGGTGCTGACAAACGGCACTTTCCTCAACGGCCTCATGCACATCGGACGTGTATCGCTGCCCGGCGGACGCACGGCCGAGCCGGCATCGCACGGCATCACTGAACAGCTGCGTGAGCTCGGTTTCCGCACCGACAGGATGAAGACCGGCACCCCGGTGCGCGTCGACGGCCGCACAATCGACTTCACAAAGACAAAGGTTCAGGGCGGCGAAAACGACTTCCATCACTTCTCATATCTCCCCGAAGTAAAGTCGACACTCCGCCAGCGCGACTGCTACATAGCCTACACCAACCCGACAACGCACGACATACTGCGCAGAGGACTGCCCGATTCGCCCCTCTACAACGGACAGATACAGAGCATAGGCCCTCGCTACTGCCCCTCGATAGAAACCAAAATCGTTACATTCGCCGACAAGGACGAACACCAGCTCTTCCTCGAGCCCGAAGGAGAAACGACTGTCGAGTTTTATGTCAACGGCTTCTCCTCATCGATGCCGATGGACATACAGTTCGAAGCCCTGTCGACAGTGCCTGCTCTCGCCGAAGCACAGTTCTACCGCGCCGGCTATGCCATAGAGTACGATTTCTTCGACCCCACACAGCTCCGCCACACACTCGAGACACGACTCGTGCCCGGCCTCTACTTCGCCGGACAGATCAACGGAACCACGGGCTACGAAGAAGCCGCCGGTCAAGGCCTCGTTGCCGGCGCAAACGCAGCCCTTACAGCTCTCGGCAAAGAAAGCTTTACCCTCGGGCGCGATCAGGCATACATAGGCGTGCTCATCGACGACCTCGTGACAAAAGGCGTCGACGAACCATACCGTATGTTTACATCACGCGCCGAGTACCGCATATTACTGCGTCAGGACGACGCCGACATGCGTCTGACTCCGCTCGCCTACGAACTCGGAATCGCCGACGAAAGACGCTATCAGCTAATGACGGAAAAGCGCATGTGGCGCGACAGGCTCATCGAGCTGGCCGACAAGCTGACCGTACATCCGGCAGAAGTGGAGACCCTCCTTACCGAAGCCGGCACCACTCCGCTGCGCCAGGGAACAAAGCTCGCCGATCTCATACAGCGTCCGCAGCTCAATGTAATGATGCTTGCCGGCGCAGTGCGGCCTCTGGGCAATCTAATAGACGAAATACCGGCCGACCGCAGGGAAGAAATTGTGGAGGCTGCCGAAATACTCATAAAATACCGTGGCTACATAGCGCGCGAACAACTCATCGCCGACAAGCTCGGACGCCTCGAGGATCTCAAGCTCCCGGCCGACATAGATTACAGCTCTATCAAAGCGATATCGACCGAAGGCCGCCAGAAGCTCGAGCGTCACAGGCCCGAAACCGTGGGCGAAGCATCTCGTATCCCCGGCATCTCGCCAAGCGACATAAACATATTGCTGCTCCTGATGAACAGATGAATTTGTTCCACGTGGAACAAGGCGGCAAACAATCTTTAGAATATCAACAATTTACATACTATGGAATACATCAAATCAAAAATTCGAGACGTACAGGACTTCCCGACCAAGGGCGTACTCTTCAAAGATCTTACCACGGCATTCAAAGATCCTCGCGCCCTCCACATCATAGGCTGGGATCTCTCGCAGCTCTACCGCGACAAAGGCGTGACAAAGGTAGTAGGCATCGAGAGCCGAGGATTCATCGGCGGTTCGATTCTTGCTTTCGAGCTTGGTGCCGGTTTCGTACCCTGCCGCAAGCCCGGCAAACTTCCTGCCGACACCATCCGCGAGGAATACGCCAAGGAATACGGCACCGACGTGATCGAGATACACCGCGATGCAATCACGCCCGACGACATAGTTGTGATCCACGACGACGTCCTTGCTACCGGCGGCACCATGTCGGCTGCGATAAAACTCGTAAAGAGTCTCAACCCGAAAAAAATATACGTAAACTTCATCATCGAGCTCTCCGCCCTCAACGGACGCGCCGCCCTGCCCGACGATGTGGAAGTGACTTCACTCATCACATATTGATACACCCGGGCCTCACAGCCCGATAACACCGACAGACCAACCGAGCCGTATGCGCCGTCTCCGACCGAGCGGACATACGGCTCTTTCACATTTGCAAAATAATTAGTATATTTGTCGCAGACAACATACTATCTATATGGATAAAAAAATAATCGAATGCGTGCCCAATTTCAGTGAAGGGCGCAACAAAGAAATTATAAAGGAGATCACGGATGTGATCGAATCTGTCGACGGTGTGGCGCTGCTCGATGTCGACCCAGGCGAAGCCACAAACCGCACTGTGGTTACCTTTGCCGGCGAGCCCGAGGCCGTGGCCGAAGCGGCATTCCTCAGTATCAGAAAAGCTGCCGAGCTCATCGACATGAGCCGTCATCACGGTGCTCATCCGCGCATGGGCGCCACCGATGTGTGCCCCTTCGTGCCTGTCAGCGGCGTAAGCCTGGAGGAATGCGCCGAAATGGCCCGTAAGCTCGGCAAACGTGTGGCCGACGAGCTCGGCATACCCGTATATGCCTACGAAGCCTCAGCCTTCAGGCCCGAGCGCAAGAACCTCGCCGTATGCCGTAAAGGCGAATACGAAGGCCTTGCCGCACGTATGGGAAAAGGCGACGGCGCCGACTTCGGCGACCGTCCGTTCGACGACAAAATGGCACGTACCGGAGCCACTGCCATCGGGGCCCGCGACTTCCTCATCGCTGTCAATTTCAATCTCAACACCACCTCTACCCGACGCGCCAATGCGATAGCCTTCGACGTCCGCGAGAAAGGACGCCCCATGCGCGAAGGCGGACGCATCACAGGCAAGCCACTCAAGGATGCCGACGGCAACACACTCATGCAGCCCGGCACGCTGAAAGGCACAAAAGCCATAGGATGGTTTATCGACGAGTACGGCATCGCACAGGTATCGATGAACATTACCGACACCAACGCCACCCCTCTCCACGCTGCATTTGACGAGGTGTCGCGCAAGGCCGACGCCCGGGGAATCAGGGTTACCGGAGCTGAGATTGTGGGGCTCGTACCGCGCAAGGTGCTTCTCGATGCAGGCGAATATTTCCTGCGCAAACAGCAGCGCTCTCTCGGCATACCCGACAGCGAAAAGATACGCATAGCCATTAAATCGATGGGGCTCGACGAGCTTAAACCGTTCATTGTCAGAGAGAAAGTAATCGAAGATGTCCTCGCGGCCCACGAGCCTCACGCCGACAGACTTATCGACCTGACAGTCAGGAAGTTCGCCGAGACGACAGCCTCAGAGTCTCCGGCTCCCGGCGGTGGCTCCATCGCCGCCTACATGGGCGCCCTCGCGGCAGCTCTCGCCACAATGGTAGCCAATCTCGCCGCACACAAGGCCGGCTGGGACGAACGATGGGAA
>JAGAUV010000058.1 GCA_017620635.1 Muribaculaceae bacterium
GTCGCTCCGCGACTCCATATGGTGGGGTGGCTCTGACCCGTGTCTCCGCGGCCTCCGGCCTCTCCGACACGGGATGACGATTAAACCGGGCCTCCGGCCCTTAGCTCCGCTCGGCCCTCCCGGCCTCGCTCGCGCGTGGGGCGGCGTGGGGAGCGAGCGAGTGAGGGGGGGAATAAAAAAGAGGCTGCGGTGGGAGCGCAGCCTCTGAACTGCCCCCAAACCACAATTGGTGGCAGTTGTGGGGATGGGGTTAGTGGACTATTTTTTCGCCGTTGATGATGTATACGCCGTGGGGGAGGGTGGAGATGGTGTTGGCGCCTTGGTTGAGGTGGAGTACGTCGATAAGGCGGCCGTCGACAGCATATACTTTCACGTCACATTCAACAGGGGCATATATGGTAAGTATGCCGCCCTTGCTGACGATGCGCAGTTTGGCGTTGTCGTCGATCTGATCGATGCCGGAGGCTACGTCGGAGTATGCGTCGATGTCGATATTGAATACACGTCCTTGTGCGGTCGGTGCTTCGATATAGACATTGAAGGGCGCTACTTCGGTCGTGGCCGGAGTCTCTTCGGCGTTGTCAGCTGCCGGCGCTGCGGTCGTGGCTGTGAATGCCGAGCCGTCGCTGTTGAGCGTGAAGGTGGTCGAGGGATCGAGCGAGCGGTATCCGAATGAGCCGAGGAGTGCGAAATCGACGCCTGCCGTGCGGATATCGTCGGGGGTAGCGGCTACCTCAACATTCTCGGCAACGAAGCGTACAGGGCCTGCGTTGCTGCTCTTGTGCATTGCTGCGAGATATGGGGTGTTCGCTTTGATGTCGGTGGCAAGGACGAAGTCTTCATTGCCTGCTTCCTGAGCCGGCATGCCTGCCAGGAAGTACTGTTTGTCGGCCTGGACTTTTGCGTCCTTGTCGGCGTATTGCTCGATTGCCTGTCCGTTGGCGTCGACTACCATTGTGGGCGCGAAAGGCAGCAGCAATGGCTTCCATCCTGCCTTGCCGTCGTCGGAGGTCTTCTGCAGATCCATTTCGAGGCTTATCTGAGCGCCTTCAGCGAGCGAGAAGGTGTTGACGGCATCGAAAGAATAAGCAGGGTCTAAGGCAATGCTGCCGTCGGCCTTGTAGACGCGTTCTTTCACTCCGTCGCCGTTGATGACGGTCTTGACCTTGATATAGTTTGCTTTCACGCCTGCCGGAGCGCTCTGACCTTCGTCGAGATAAACGAGGCAGTTGGGGTTGAGGCCGGAGAATGCGGCGTCGGAGTAACCCTCGGTGCGCGCTGTCTCGACTCTGCGCTGCACTTTCCCGGGCGCGTTGTCGACCCGGTTATTGAATATTATCGTGGTCAGGTTCGAGCAGCCGAAGAATGCGTTGTCGCCGATACTCTGTATGCCTGTAAAGCTCAGGGTCTCGAGCGAGCTGCAGCCGGCGAAAGCATCCTTGGCAATGACATTGACGCATTCGGGCACAGCCACGGCGCTAAGATTCGAGCAGCCTTTGAATGTGCCTTCCTCTATGTGCTCGGCGGCAGGGAGAATCACAGTTGTGAGGGTCGTATTGCCGGCCATGGCATTAGCCTCGAGAGGTGATGACAGGCCGCTGAGGTCGAGCTCTTCGAGCGAGGGCAGCTTCTTGATCACTTCCGTCACTTTCTCAGGCTCGATTTCGCCGGCAAGCGAGATGGATGTCACGTCGGTAGCCTCGGCAGCGTCTATCACGTCGAGATGTTCGGCTGTGAGGACGGCGCCGTTGCGAGGTACGGCATAGATCGATACCTCCATGTTGTCGTCGGTCACATCGATATTGTAGTATCCTTCGTCGTCGACGGGGATAACGTGTTCGCCTTGTTTGACGATGCCTGTTATCTGGTTGAGATCGACATTGGCGAGCTCGACTTTGAAGCGTACGGTGCTGTTCTCGCGCACGTTTTCGAGCACGGGGCTGGCGGCGTCGGCGGTGTTCATCACTTCGAACTCAGTGGTGCCGTTGTTGTGAATGTCGGGCACTACAGTGAGGTTGGCCGAAGCAAGCTTGAAGCGTACGTCGTAGAGGTATGTCACTTCGATGTTGTGGTTACCGGCGGTGTCGCGGTGCTTGTTGGGGTTGTAGAAAGTAAGGTTTATCGAACCGTCGGGCGCGATGGCGTCGTCGGGCATCAGTTTGCCATTGTCGAATACCTTTATCTTTGCGCCTTCCTTGTAAGCCTCTACGCCTTCGGGACGTTCGCCCTGAGCGAGCGCGCCGACAAAGAGCTTGCCTGAGAAGTCGATGCTTTCCAGCGGCACGTTGTCACCGAGGAAGGAAGCCACCTTGGTAATGTCCTTGACTTCGGGATCGGCAATGAAGCAGCGCGAAGCGTCGAAGTTAACACCGAATACGGGATATTGTCCTACGATGTTGAAGCCCATGCCAAGCCAGTAGTTAAACGGACAATATATTGACTCATTTTCATCTTTGAGCTGACCAGGCGTTGCTGATAGGTAAACATCCAGATCTTCAGGATTTACTACAACAGTAATTTTGGCGTTTCTGCCTTCGCTTTTTCTGCCGAAACCTAAATCTTGATAGGATGGTGAAAAATGTGAATTATGAGGTCCTTGATTAATGTGCGAGACGATATAAATATCCGGACAGTCATTGTATTTGCAGTTGTCGATATGACGAGGGCGACAAGGAACATAAAGGGTGGTCAGAGCATCACAACCCTGGAAGCATCTTCTTTCTAATCCGTATAATGCATCGAGTGCTGCTTTATCCTCTATATCTACGCCGTTGTACAAAGCTTCCGGCAGTGTTAGCTCCTTTATGTTGGCACAGTTGTTGAATGTAAACTGAGATATCTTTACAATGTCCTTAGGCAATTTGACATCTACAAGAACGGGTGTTTCCTGATTAAGCTGCTCTGTACTATTGCCGGAATAGAACAAGTATGTCGGCAGTGTGTTGGCCGGGTCAGCGCCGTTTTCTTTGATGACAACTTGCGAGAGGTCGAGCTGCTTTACAGTAGTCTGGAAGAATTTCTGCTGGAAGGTGCTCTTGAGGTCGGAAGCGTATACTTCGCCGATAATCGTTACCGAGGGTGCGATGTTGTTGGGGTTAACCATTCCTTTTAGTGTGCCGGGAGTGACGTTGTAAGTAACGTTCTTGGCAGCCTCGGGGGTAAAGACTTCGATATCGAAGTTGAGGTCTTCCTTAGCGATGAAGTTGTAGCTTACGCTTGCCACGGCAGAGTGGACAGCCTTGCCGTTGACCGACATGTTGATGCGGTCGCGCGCCGACTTGGGCGTGATCTTGAATGCGAGGTCGCGTCCGCGCACAGCGCTTGCCACAAGGCCCGATACATTGGCTTTGGCCTCGAGATTGTCGGGGAATGTGAAGTTGTAGACCGGTGTCTGGTTGTTGATAGCCGGCAGTGCGGCCACGACGTTTTGGTTGATGCCTTCGACAATCGACCATGTCTTCTTGTTGTACGAAGTTGCCATGCGTATGAGGTTGCCCTCCCGTACAGTAGCTTCGTTTACGCAGCAGTTGACATTCATCTTATATCCTTTGCCGATACCGCTCGACCATGCGCTTATGGGGGAGATGAACTCTTTGATACGACCGTCGGCAGTGGTAAGGACGGCGGCCCAGAAGGCAGTCTCCTTCACTTCGAACGTGTTGATGCGGATAGTGAACGGCACACCGGGGAATACGTTTACAGCGTCGGTGAGCATGCCAACGGTTCCACCGTCGTCGGTAATAGTCCATGCCGACGAGCCCATATATGCGCTTGCCGGTTCGATGATGTCGAAGTGGATGATTGTGTTGGCGTTTATGTCGACACTGTAGTTTCCTGCGGCATCGGGTTTGAGAAGGGTAGAGTTGGCGTATACTTCCATTCGGTTATCGTCCTGGAGGGCATACTCGGCAGCGAAAGTCACTTTCTTGCCGGCAGCGTAACGGCCGGGCTTGGTGTCGCATGTGAATTTCACGGCGGCATCCTCCATCACGTCGAAAGCGAGGTCGGCCGGATCGGGATAATTGTTGCCGGCCAGCTCTACATTCACATTCCGGTCGGTATCATTGTTGTGCCAGTACTCGTTCGCGATGTATCTGTCACGCGATGCCTCGTCGGGGCAGTAGATCGTGCGGTTTGTAGGGCAGCCGATAAACACGCACCAGTTGACAAATACCGGATTGGGGTTCTTTACCCACACTTCGCGCAGCTTCGCGCAACCGTTGAACACGTTGTATTCATATGTATTTACTCCAGCCGGGATTACGATGCGTTCGATTCCGGCGTAGCGGAAGGCTCCGTTGTTGAAGCGTGTAACCGAGTTGGGCAGCAGTATCTCCTTGAGCTGACCGAGACCTCGGAAAGCCTCGCGAGGAATCGCGTTGGCCTGATTGGCCTGATATGCCACGATGCGGACGCCTGTCATGTCGAGGCGTGTCAGCTTCATTGCTGTGCGCATGAAAGTGAAGTCGCGAGCATCGATGGTGCCGAAGAGGGTAAGGTCTTTCACATTGGCTGCGTCGGGCCCTGAGAGGATTGTCTCGAGAGTTCCGGGCTCGCCTACCCATATGCTTCGCTTCTCTTTGACATCTGCGGCGTTCTGCACGTAGATGTTGATATCCTGGTCGGCGAGAACATTCGAAATCCTGTAGTTGTAGTCGGCTCCGGGAGTGATGATATATCCGTTAGCCTTGACGGTAATCACATCGTTGTCGGGGTTGGCCGGTACGACCTTGAATGAATAGTCCCATCCGCGAATAACCCTGGAATCGCCGGTAAAAGAAGCGCCTGATGCCGGAGCGTCGCATCTTACAGAGAAATATTTAGGCGCAGCTCCCCGGGTCGGAATCTCGTTGGTGGTAAGCAGTTCGCCGGCGACAGGCTTCCAAGTGGCGCCGTCGTCGGCGCTTGTGGCCATGCGTATCATGTCACCGTCGGCCACGCTCACTCCAGCCGGCAGAGCACAGCTGAAATCGGTGTATGCGCGGCTGAATATCGCCATGCCGTCGAGCGAGAAATTGTCGATCTTGCTCAGCGCGGCCTTGAAAGCGCCGTCGCTGCCGAAAAGACCGACGGTAATCTTGCCGCTGAATTTTTCGTAGCTCAGGTTCTTCAGATTGCCGACGCGAACAGTGAAATTCCGGCCTGCTGTAAGGTCGCCGGTCAGGTCGGAACCCATGCCTGTCTGAGCGCCGTCGGCAGTGATGTGGAGGGGCGACCACGCGGCATTGTTGCCATTGCCGGGCTTGATGTTATATATTACGGTGGTCAGATAGCTGAAGTTGTGCGACTGGCTTACGGTAGGGTTGAGCGCAGTGCTGGCGTACCATCCGCCGTTATTGTTGCCGTCGTGTCCGGCCCAGCCCCAGTTGACGTGTATCATGTTGTTGAGGGGGTTGAAACCGTCGACAACGAATGCGTGTCCCATCGTCATATCCTGGCCGCAATAGAGCACTGGCCGGCCGGCGCGGATCTCGTTCTCCACGATTTGGTCGAACTCGGCCTGAGAGCGAGTCTCCGAACGCTTCCTGAACGATACTCCGGGGTCATAGCCGAAGTAGTTCACGAGAGCGACGGGCACTTTAACCTCGTAAGCGCTCGAGCCGGAATATCCGAACTGCGTGCCGATACTTGTGGCGGCGTGATAGAAAAGCGTGCCGACAGCCTCGGCCTGGGTCGTAGAGCAACCGGACTTGTAGTCGTCGAGCATATTGTCCCAGTCGTAAGCCACGTCGAAGTTAACACCGTTGTAGCTGCCGGTGCCGCGTTCGGGGAACTCGTGGTACTTCATTATAATAGACATTGCGGTGCCCACACAGCCGGTAAGGGGATTGCCGGGAATCTTACTGTTGAAGGGCGCTTCCTGGCTCCAGGAGGCAGTCTTCAGATAGATAGGCTGTCCGGTGGCGTTGCGGCGTACCATTTTCCGGCGCACGTCGCTTGTCATTGGTTTCTGCAGGTCGGGCGCGGCCTTTATCTCGGTTTCGAGACTGTTCATCATCCACTGCATGGCCGGAGGAAGCGCCGAGGCATCGTACGAACCTTCGAGCGAATAAGCCAGAACCGGCGTGGTGCAGTCGTCGGCCGACATGATGATGTAGGCCTTGCCGTCGCGAGCGTTAAACACGTAATAAAGCGGATTTTCCGCCGACATCCTGGTGTGAATCAACTCTAGAGCGTCGGACGAGGCCAATTTCTCGTTGATGCCGGCACCGAAAAACTCGGCAGCGAGCGCTTTGGCGTCGTCGGCAGACACAAGTTCTGCCTGCGCTACCGGGGCAGCACACGCCAAGACAGAGAAAATCAGCCCTTTAAAGTAATGGTTACTCATAACTTTGGGGTTATTTCCTTTAAAATAATGTTGTTGATTACTCTCTCTCTAAATCAGAAATTTACGCGTACGAAAAGAAGACATCCGGAGAAGGAATGTTTTTGGGTCGCAAAGTTAACAAAAAATCGGGATTTGCAAGCCCCGGAAGCAAGAAAATGTAGAAATTAGTACATAAAGATTAATATTGCGCGCATTTCGCTAATATGCAGCGCTTAAGGTCTGCGTCGGGGAAACATCTTGCGGACACGCAGTATCAGGCTGTCTACCGATCTGTCGCCAATCACAATCAGCGTGGCAATGACAATGAGCACACCGCCCGATACCTCGCACAGCGTTATCGACTGGCCAAGTACAGTTATGCTCAGCACTACCGCCGACACAGGCTCCAGAGCCCCGAGTATGGCCGTCGGCGTAGAGCCGATAAGCTGTATGGCTCTTGTGGTGCAAGCCAGCGAAAGTACAGTCGGTATTATCGCCAGAGCTGTAAGGTTGATCCATCCGGATGGCTGTGAAGGCAGTGTGAGCACGCTTCCCATCGGTATCATGAGGGCGTAGACGAGGCATCCCCATGAAAGGACATAGAAGAGCAGCCGGGTAGTAGGTATGGATCTGATTACATGCGACACATTCACAAAAATGATATAGAGGGCGTAGGTCAATGCCGACACCATAACCAGCAGGCAGCCGAGTTTGCTGATGGCCGTACCCTGCTGGGGCTTCATGAGCAGGAACAGGCCGCCGGTCATGACAATAAGACATATCGCAACCGATATCCTGAAGCGCTCGTGGAAAAAGAATACCATCATTACCGCCACCATAACGGGATAGACGAAGAGGAGTGTGGACGCGACACCAGAGTTCATGTACTTATAGCTCTCGAAGAGCGAGAGTGACGAGAGCGCCATGAGTATGCCCAGAATGGCCGTAGGGCCGATTTCGTGCCTGTCGAGCGAGAAGCCGATGCCCCTGAGTTTAAGGACAAGGGCCAAGAGCGGCAGGCCTAAGAGGTATCTGAAGAGCAGTACGGAGTTAGGATTCATTCCCTGCTCATACAGCGGAATTGCGAAGGCCGGATTTGTGCCGTATGCCGCGGCTGCCAGGGCGGCGAGAAGGTATCCCAAAAGCGATTTGCCCGACTTGTCGGCAGAGCTATCGTCGGGGCGAGGGGTGTTGGCGGTGTCGAGATCTGTTTCAGTCATGTACCTTTAATCTTCGATTACGGAGCGCAAAGTTAGCCAATATTTCTTGTATTGAGCACGATAGCTGACGTTAAATATCTGTGAGGCATAGCTTTGATTTAAAGATGATTAGCGCAGAGCTGCCTTTAGAAACGGCTGTCTTTACAATCTTTAACTCTTTTTTTGATTTGACAACAACCCTAAAATTTTGTGAATTTACACCCCAAATAGCCAATTAAACATTTCATTACATGAAGAAATTTTACAAATGGACCATTGCGAGTGTATTTGCCCTTATCGGCCTCGCAATGCTATCCGCGGATGCGTGGGCGTCGGCAGCCCCACCAAGCCGCGATGAAATCAACAGAGTAAGAGCCGAGCGCAAGTCGGCTCCACGCCGTCAGGCGAGCACAACGCCCAAGAAGATCATGGGTGGAACCAAGGGCGATAAACCGCTTTACGGTATGCATGTCAAGTCTTTTTATGGCGATGAAGGTACCGGTATCGCAAAAATTCATAAGGGAGATTATGAACATGTCAAGCGCTTCGATGCCCCCGGATTCCAGGGCTGCTGGACGGGCGATAAATATCTTGCCATATTCTTCGACGCCGAAGCACCCGGTACTGTGTTTTATGCTATGTACAACACCAAGACCTGGGAATGTGAATCGTATAACGGTTGTACTATCAATTCTGCTTACACACTGCCATACGGCCTGACATATGACCATACTACAGGAACCATCTATGGCTGCTTTTTCGAGAGTACCGCACAGTTTATGGCAAGCGAAGATGCCAAGTTCGGTTACATTACAAACAATGCGTTTGATCCGACCCATATCATCAATACAGAGCAGGATCTGCCCGAGCGCATGCGAGCCCTTGCCACCGACAAGGATGGCCAGATATGGGGTATCGGCTTTAGGGTATGCTCTACAAGATTGACAAACTTACAGGATCGGCAGAAGAGGTAAGGCAGCTTCAGATACCCTCTTGCGAGGAGGACGATAACAGTATTCCAGTTGATACTTACGGCCGCGAGTCTATCGCAGTGGACTGGGAAACCGGAGATTTCTATTTTGCATACGGCGATGAGTTAGCAGATACATACGTGGCCCGAATCGACGTCAATACCGGCGAAGTTGAGATCGTAGCGGATTTCAGCTATAGTTGTGGCTCCGGCACCTGCGAGAATTTTACCGGCATCTATTTCGAAACTTTACGGTTTGGCGGACAGTATAAAAATTTTTAGAAGATTTTTTGAAATATATTTGGCGGGGATTGTAATTGTTGCTATTTTTGTAATCATTACAAAATGAGGCGAAGATGACCACAGAATATTCTATAGCGAAACTCA
>JAGAUV010000059.1 GCA_017620635.1 Muribaculaceae bacterium
CAATTTAACAAAGTATTTGACATCAAAAACACAAAACAGTTTGGCTAACTCGGTCAAAACCACCAATTTCACAGTCAGTTATGTTTGCAGTCAATTATGAAGGATATAAAGTATCTTAGATTCCTTGCAGATGGAAGGATATAAAGCATCTTAGAATCCTTGCAGATGCCGGAAATGCTGACTAAATCAAGCTTTCTTTGACAATGGACGACAATAATCTCATCGGCATTTACACGCTGACGACTGTCGCTATATACTAATATAATAAAGCCCGACGCTTGAGCATCGGGCTTTATCAATTATCGTAAATTAGATTTACTTGTTCTCTTCGATTGTAACGGCACGGTCGAGTGCTACACACTTCTCGCCGAGGTCGCTGAGGTTACCGTTGTTTGTGGTAACGGTAATCTGGCTTTCGGGTACGCCATTGCGTTTGAGAAGTTTGGCAACGCCTTCTGCACGGTTCTTGCGCAGACGGATGTTAACGTTGTCTGTACCGGTGTAGTTGTCAGCCCAACCTGTTACTGTGTATTTCTTGTCGCTGTTCTGAGTCATTACGTAAGCGATAGCTTTAACTACGCGCTGGTTTTCGCGGCTCAGGCGAGAAACACCGATAGGATAGTAAACTGTTGCGAGGGGACCTGCAGGAGCGGCAACAGTCTCAACGGGACGGTTGAGGCAGTCTTTAAGCTGCTGCTCGAGGTCGGCGATACGTGCGTCGGCAGCTGCCAGACGGGCACGGAGGGCGTCGCAGTTTTCGGGTTCGGGGATGATGGGAACAACAGGAGCAACCCATTCGCGGTTCTTGAAGTTGTAGGTAAAGCCGAGGAATGCCTGGAGGGCTACCGATTTCTGGTTTCCGGCTAAAGCAGCAACGTCAGACAGACCGGTGGCACGAAGGTCAAGAGAGATCTGCATCTGCTCGCTGATACGGAAAGAGTTGATAAGACCGGCGCGAAGGTTCATTGTTGTGTTGCTGGTGTGTTTGTAGCCATCGCTGTTACCACGGGCATCATAGTGCTTTGTGAAGGGGAAATAAGCACCAGCACCTGCGTATACAGTTGCATTGTAAACACGGTTGGGCTTGTAACCGCACCACCAGTTGGTAAGGTTTACCATAAGGTCAAATACAGGACCTACTTCTGCGTATTTGGTTTTGTAGTAACCATTTACCATGTCGCGCTGAGCACCTACAGCATTAGGGTTATTGGTAAGACCCTTGAGACCAAGGTAGCTGATACCGAAACGGCCGCCAAATACAGGCGAGAACCATTTACCGGCATAGAGTGAAGCGGCCGGCATGAAACGATCGGCAACGGCACGTTCTTTACCATGAGGTGCAACATAGAAACTTGCACCACCTTCAGCGGTAATGAACCAGTTGTCTTTCATGCGATTAACCAGAACACCTTGAGAGGGATCAGGCTGATATTGCAGCTCCTGAGCAGACTCCTGGGCATCGGCTGCGATACCCATAGCGAGGGCACACGCGCATGCGATGATAGTAGCTTTTTTCATAGAGTTTAGCTGATTATTGATGAATGTTATTTTTCTGCAGTCTAATTATGGCGCTAAGTTAGCACTTTTTTTTCATTTGATAACTTAAAAACGTGAAAATTTTACATTTTTACCAATATTTTTAACACTTCACGAAGTGCAAGAGGCATTTCCGGCTTAATTTTCCGTTTTTTACAGGCTTCATTTGCCGAGCATCTCGAGCACACGGCCAAGGATGTTGGGAGCCGTGTAGCCGAATTTTTCATCGAGTACCTTATATGGTGCTGATGCGCCGAAACGCTCCATGCCATACACAGTGCCTTCGAAGCCTTTTATCATACGTATAGTAAGGGGAAGGCCGGCTGTAAGGCCGAACTGAGGCACTCCGGCAGGCAGTACGCTGTCGCGGTAGGCCTGATCCTGGCGGTTAAACAGCCCGATCGAAGGCATCGACACTACATTGGCCTTTACGCCTTCGGCCTCGAGGAGCACTGCCACCTCGCACAGAAGCGACACCTCAGAGCCGTTTGCCACAAGCACGACATCAGGTTTGCCCTCGGCCTTTATCACTGTATAGCCGCCTTTAAGGGCGCCACGAGCGGCCTCTATACGGGTCTCGCCGGCAGTAGCAGGGAGATCTTTGAGGTCCTGGCGCGACAGGATGAGTCCTGTAGGAGCATGGCGGTTGTTCATTGCCATCTCGTATGCCACCGAGGTCTCGGCGGAGTCGGCCGGACGAAGGACGAGCATAGCCTGATGGCCTTCGAAGTTGTCCATCATCTCAAGCAGGCGTATCTGAGCCTCCTGTTCGATAGGCTCGTGTGTGGGGCCGTCTTCGCCTACGCGGAAGGCATCGTGGCTCCATATATATTTTACAGGCTGTTCCATCAGCGCCGACATGCGGATGGCCGGCTTCATATAATCGGAGAAGACAAAGAATGTGCCGCACGCACACCACATGCCGCCGTGGAGCGATATGCCGTTCATGATACATGCCATGGTAAGCTCGCTCACACCGGCCTGGAGGAATGCTCCGGTAAAGTCGCCGTGTGTGAAGGCGTGGGTCTTTTTGAGGAAGCCGTCGGTCTTGTCGCTGTTCGCAAGGTCGGCCGACGATACTATCATGTTTCCTACCTTCTGGGCCAGTACGCCGAGTACATCGGCCGAGGCTGTACGGGTAGCCACGTTTTCTTTATGCTCGATAGCGCAGTAGTCGATATGCGGAAGCACGCCGTCGATATACCCTTTGAGCTCCACTGCCTTCTCGGGATTGGCCTTTGCCCATTCGTCGAAAGCGGCACGGCGTCCGGCCACGATCTTGCGCAGTTCGTCGTTGCGACGGGTATAAAGTTCTTTTACATCGTCGAAGATGACCCAGGGATTCTCAGGGTCGCCTCCGAGATTGGCGATCGTAGCGGCCACATCGGCACCGCTCTTGCTCAGAGGCTGGCCATGTGTGGAGCACTGGTTCTCGAAAGATTCGCCATTGGCCTTGACCACACCCTTGCCCATTACTGTACGGCCTATGATAAGTGTCGGGCGTTCGGTCTCGGCGTTGGCTTTTGTGAGAGCGTCGGCGATAGCGACGGGGTCGTTGCCGTCGATCTCCAGCACGTTCCAGTGCCATGCGCGGTATTTGGCGGCATAGTCTTCTGTGTCGACAGCATCCACCATCGTAGACAGCTGCACGCTGTTGCAGTCATAGAACATTATAAGATTCGACAGGCCCAGATAACCGGCAATGCGGCCTGCGCCTTGCGACACCTCTTCCTGTATGCCGCCGTCGCTGATAAATGTATATGTCTTGTGACTCACGACATCGCCGAAACGGGCAGTAAGGAAGCGCTCGGCAAGAGCACAGCCCACAGCCATGGTGTGGCCTTGACCGAGGGGGCCTGAGGTATTTTCGATACCACGGGCCGGATCGAGCTCGGGATGGCCGGGGGTTACTGATCCCCACTGGCGGAATTGCTGCAGCTCGGCTATTGTATATTTACCTGTCAGGGCCAATACGGAATAAAGCATCGGCGACATATGACCTGAATCAAGGAAGAATCGGTCGCGTGCAAACCATGTAGGATCGTCCGGATCGCTTACAAGAAACGACGAGTACAGCACATTGGCGAAGTCGGCTCCACCCATTGCTCCGCCCGGATGACCTGATTTGGCCTTTTCTACCATCGTCGCAGCCAATATACGGATATTATCAGCTGCTTTTGTCATAAGTTTTGAGTCCATTATTCTGGTTTATATGTGTTCTATGTTATTTAACTCCGAAATTACTACAAAAGTTTTACATAGCCAAACTTCATTGCTCAAATAAGTAATTTTTTGGCTAAAGACGACGGAAACGGACTGTCGTTCCCAATATCGGGAAGTTCAAGCGCAGCACCTGTCCGTCTACTATCAGATCGGCGCTGGTGTCGCGACAGTACCGCCGGCCCGACTGGTCATACCACTCGAGATCGAAATGATTCTCAAACGGTGTCGGCACCAGACGGCCTTTGATATCGCCGTTCTTCCATCCGTCGCCGGGTTCTCCGGCATATATTATTGTATATGTACTGTCGGGCTCGGCCACGACAGCTATATTGTAATCTATACCCTCAGGCACGCGCTCGCGGTCGGCATCCCGGTCGAGGTAGCGCCACCGGCCGGTAAGAGGATCGCTGCTGTCAGCCGCTATCTCGCCTTCATACCGCCTGCGTATGCTGCTGTACCGCGTCATAAGCTTATCGGCAAGCACTTTTGCCGCCCGGTCGGTGGAGTATCCCACCGAAGAAGCTGCAAGATTCCTGTAAGGCACATCGAAGCCGGCGCTTACCATAGTGCCTCCGAAATCGATACGGGCACCGTCCTGATTCACTCTCAGCACTGCCGACATGGCCGTGTCGCGTCCCCGGCTGTAGCTCACATACGACGAATATGTCGCCACAAGTGAGTCCGCATCTCCGACCACCCTGTAGACCCGGCAGTCGACCGGCACTTTGTCGGTGTTGTCGGTTTCTGTTACCGGCGCCACCGTGTAATCGGCACGATAGTGGTCGGACGGTCCGGCATAGTCCCAGTACAGCGACACGTCTATTGCCTTATGTCTGTCGGACGCTATACGAAGATGGTACATAAGCTCGCTCACGGGTGCTTCGAGCGCGGTAAGCACAAGCGTATCCGCATTATTCCCTGCTCCAAGTGCAAGAGCCGACAAAAACATATATAATGACAAAAGGCCTCGCATCATTCCTGCAGCATTTTAGATACAGACTCCGTAAATTCATCCTCCGGCATGTCGTAGGGCAGCCAGTTGATGGTAAATCCTCGCCGCTCCATGCCGCGGAACCATGTCATCTGTCTCTTTGCGAACTGATGTATGGCTATCTCGAGCTCGCGCTCCATTGTCTGTCGGTCGATACGGCCTGTCACATACAAGGTAAGGTATTTGTATTCGAGTCCGTAATATATCAGGTCGTCTGGGCTGACGCCGCCGTCGATCAAGTTCTTTACTTCGTCGAGCATACCCTCCTGCTCGAATCTGCGATGCAATCGCTCGCTTATCTTGCGGCGGCGATCCTCGCGTGGAATATCCACGCCGACGATAAGAGCGTCGACAGGACGCGGCGTACGTGCCAGCGCGGCAGCATCGGGGTGTAGACGGTAGTACTCCTCTATCTCTATTGCACGCACCGCGCGCTGGGCCGTGTCTATATCAGTGACATTGTGGAGAGTCTTCATCCCGGCCAGTATGCCGGCAAGCTCATCGAGGCTCCTGCCTGCAAGCTTCTGCCGCAATTCCGGGTTCTCGGGTACTTCCGGCAGGATTATTCCCTTCAGAAGCGATTCCACATACAGACCCGTTCCTCCTACGATTATTACCCTCTTTCCGCGGCTTTCGATATCCTCGAATGCCGCCCGGGCATCACGCAGATATTCATAGAGGTTGTATCGGTACCCGGCCGGCACCACATCTATCATATGATAGCGCATCCCCTCGGGATAGTCGCACAGATCCTTGCCTGTGCCCACATCCATATTTACATATACCTGTCGCGAGTCGGCGCTGAGAATCTCGCCATCAAGAGCCTTGGCCAGAGCTACTCCCCTGAGAGTCTTGCCACATGCCGTAGGGCCGACGACGGCTATCGCTCTCATTGCCCGGTCTGTGCTTTACGGTTAAACACATCCGTCAGCCTGTTCCATACAGATCGCAGACGGAAAAAGCGGTGGTCTTCATTGTTGTGAGCCACGTCGAACCATGTCTGGTCGTCATAGTCGACATTCCACTGCGGAAGGTCGCGAAGGCGGAATGTAGGACGGTAATGACGTATCGGATAGAGGCGGCGGCCGTTGCGGTCGTAGGTCTTCCAGGCCATTGTCATGGTGTGGATGCGGTAGAGCTCATTTGCAAGCGTCGGCGCCAGCATATTGCCGGCAAGCGCACTGTCGAGCATGTAGGTGTTAAACCACACTCCGCTGCCTGTATACTCATCCTTTTCTTCTGGGCTTACAAACACGGCATAATGTATCATGTTCGAGCCGGTGGCGAAGCCCTTGTTTGTAAAGCAATAACGCATAGGGGGCACCTTCTTGCCTGTCTTTTCGCTGAACAGCAGACCGGCCTGAAGCGAACCCATCGAAGATATGCGCGACACCGTCATCTCTACCGGGGTGTCCCACTGGCCCTCATCCTCCATCATCAGCAGCATCTCGTCGCCGCAGAAGATCAGGAAGCGCACCACTGTGCGGTTGCGGTGTCCGTCGTGCTGTTTTTCTATCGCCTGATAGAGCACACGCATGCTTGTGTATCGTCCGCCGATAAAGAACAGCGACAGGAGATACATGGCCAGCGGTATGTAGTTGAAGAAGAAACGGTCGGGATTGCTGAGGTCGGAGTTTATGTAACGGGCGAAATAGTACCAGTACTCGACCGCGCCTACCACAAGCGACAGAATCATCAGGATAGTAATCTGATAGCGCGTCTCGCGATAGTAGAGAGTAGCCACTATGCTGTCGCCGGCATAATAGCCGTTGCGGCGCTGGCAATTGCGGCAGAAATTATCGGCAAGGCCGCCATAGAGCCACACAAGGCACATTATCACTGTTGCCGGTGAGATTACAAGACATGTCACGAACGGAATCTCGCTATTGTAGAGCTGCAGGTGCATTACCGTCGGCACAAGCCAGTCGGTGCAGAGTATGGCAATGCCAAACATCACTATCGCCGACAGCATGAGAGTGCGCGACACCACACGCAGGACAAGCGAACATGCGTTTGTCGACATCGACACCGTGCGGCCAAAAGCTATAAGCGCCCACGCTTCGACAAGACATATGAAAGGCAGCCACAGACGAGGCACAAACAGGCCAAAGAGTATCGGCAGCGTGATAGCGCCATACGACACAGCCCAGTTGCGCCAGAGATCCTTGAGCACCCTGGAGGAGCCTTGATCGTTTTGTGTATCGTCGCTCATGCTCATTTCATTTTATCGTTGAAATACTCGAACATCCGTGCGTACACGACCTGACGGGCATTGCAACCATAAATCGAGTGGTTCTTGTTGGGGAATACAAACATATCGCACATTATGCCGAGGCCCTGGAGGGTCGACACGAACTGCAGGCTGTTGACGGGGTGCACATTATCGTCCGCCGTGCCGTACATAAGCAGAGTCGGACAAGCCAGATGAAGAGCGCGGTTTATTACCGAGGCGTTGTTGTAGCCTGTTTCGTTCTGCTGAGGCGTGAGCATGTAGCGCTCGGTGTACACGGTGTCGTAATAGCGCCAGTCTGTTACCGGGGCGATAGCCACAGCCGCAGCATAGGGGCAGTCGTCGGCGGTAGCGCACATAAGGCTCTGGTAGCCTCCATAGCTCCAACCGTAGATACCTATGCGCGACGAATCGACATAAGGCAGAGAGGCAGCATAACGGGCGGCCGCTATCTGATCGGCTGTCTCAAGCTCGCCAAGACGGCGATATACGGCGGTGCGGAAAGCATATCCCCGGCCACCTGTGCCACGTCCGTCGACGCATACTATCACATAGCCTTTCGAAGCGAAATAAGCCTCCCAGTCGAGACTCCAGCGGTCGAGCACCTGCTGCGAACCGGGGCCGCTGTACTGGCTCATTATTACCGGATATTCACGCGACGACGTCATATCGGAAGGCTTGACTACATATCCGCTGAGCTCGCTGCCGTCCTCAGCCTTCATAGTGAAGAACTCCTTCTGCTGCAAGTATCCGGCTGTGCGCTCGGCATAAGCCTTGTTGTCCTCGAGCATACGTATCTCCTTGCCGTCGGGGCGGCAGAGCGATATTACCGGCGGTGTGCTTATGTTGCTGTAGGTAAGTTTCATCGCCGTGCATCCGGGTGCAAACACTGCATCGGAGGTGCCGTGATCCTTGCCAATGGTTTCTGTCATACCCTTGCGGTTGATGCGGTAGATGGTGCGGTCTTTCGGTGTCGGGGCGGCAGCCTGGAAATAACGGTTGCCGGCAGCATCGCGACCGTAATATGCCGTTGCGTCAGCACCGTCAATTCCTGTTGTCGCAAGCTTGGCGCCGGCATACGAATACTCGTAATACTTCATAAAGCCCTCCTGCGACGACGCTACCACGAATGAGTTTTCGCCATACTGCAGCTGCTCGTATGTCTCAGGCTCTATCCATGCCTTGGCCTCCTCGGTATATACCGACTTCGACACTGTCGACTTGGGGTTGACCGAAAAGAGCTCGAAGCGGTTCTGATCGCGGTTGAGAGTCGCCACCATGAGCCGTGTCGCCGCCGGACCATATTCGATGCGCGGAATGTAGTAGGGATCTCCGCCGGGGAACTCCACCTGTTTTGTCTTGCGTGTCTCCACGTCGTAACTGTGGACCGTTACCTTTGAGTTAGGCTCTCCGGCGACAGGATATTTATAGCTCATCAAGCCCGGATATAGGCGATACTGGTCCATGGGATTGCATGTGCCCTGATAGAGTGGGAGCGTATATAGAGGCACTTCCGATTCGTCGAAGCGCACATAGCACAGTGTCAGGTTGTCGGGAGCCCATGACATCAGGGAGGTAACGCCGAACTCTTCCTCGTAAGTCCAGTCGGCGGCGCCGTTGATAATCTTGTCCTTCTCTCCGTCGACAGTCACCGCCACCTCAGTCTGATAATCGAGCTTCGCGGCATAGATGTTATTGTCGGCGACAAAAGCGACCATTCGCGAGTCGGGCGAGAAGAGAGGAATGCTCTGTCGCTCATGCTCTTTAGAAAGGGGACGCAGGAGGCGCGAGCGCACTTCATAGACATAGTATTTTGCAGTGGATGAACGGCGGTATATCGGCCTCGACTCTCGCCACACTATCACTTTGCTCGCGTCGGGACTAAGTATAAAACCCTCGAAATCGGGCAGCTCCGTTTCGCGCGTATGAGTCACATCAAATAGAGTCGACAGCTCCTTGCCGCTCGCGATATCCTTTACTATCAGCCTCTTGCCGTCCTGAGAGCGCTCTACATACGAGGTACCGTCGTGCATGAACGTTATCGCCGGATATGACGGAGCGTTAGCCGGGGAACAGTATGGAGCAAGCTCGCCAACAGCAGCACTGCGCTGATTGACAGCGGCTGCGGCCGTCGTCGCGAGCGACAGCAAACATATCGCTGTGATGTGTCTGATATTCATATCGGAAATTTGTCTTTCAGTTTGAGTCTACAAAATTAAGCAATAATTCCTGAAACGAACCGTGGAAAATCAAAAAATTTGCAAAACCAAACCTCGCAAGAGCCATTTGTAAATAATAATTTGTAACTTTGTGTTGCAAAACTTAACTAATCCCATAAACACTGTGATGAAAAAAACAGCACTCATTGTCCTTGCAAGCCTTATCGGAACATCTGCCGTGTTTGCACAGGAA
>JAGAUV010000060.1 GCA_017620635.1 Muribaculaceae bacterium
CCCCCAGGGCATCGTCCACGGCACTACAATAACCGTGCTCAATGCCGGACGCCGGCACAGCAAGGACGGCAAGCTCGCCGGAATGCTCTTCGTTACCGCCGGTCTCGGCGGCATGTCGGGCGCACAGCCCAAGGCCGGCAACATTGCCGGAGTGGTAAGCATTACGGCTGAAATCAACCCCAAGGCCGTCGAGAAGCGCCATGCCCAGGGCTGGGTCGACGAAGTATATACCGACCTCGACGCCCTTATCGCTCGCGCTAAGAAAGCCCGTGAGGACAAGCAGGCTGTGTCGCTCGCCTATCAGGGCAACGTCGTAGACCTGTGGGAACGCCTTGCCGAAGAGGACATGACCGTAGAGCTCGGCAGCGACCAGACATCGCTCCACAACCCCTGGGCCGGAGGCTACTACCCTGCAGGCCTCACTCTCGAAGAGTCCAAGGCTATGATGGCCGAGAATCCTGAGGAGTTCAAAAAACATGTTCAGGCATCGCTGCGCCGCCAGGTTGCCGCCATCAACAAGCTGGCAGCCAAGGGAATGTACTTCTTCGACTACGGCAACGCATTTCTCCTCGAGAGCTCACGCGCCGGAGCGGATGTGCTGAACGAGGACGGCACCTTCCGCTACCCCTCTTATGTCCAGGATATTATGGGTCCGCTCTTCTTCGACTACGGCTTCGGACCATTCCGCTGGGTAGTGACATCGGGCAAGCCCGAAGACCTCGCCGTGACCGACCGACTCGCCGCCGAAGTGCTCGAGCAGATCAGCGCCACCGCTCCCGACGACATACGCGGCCAGCTCGACGACAATATACACTGGATACGCGAGGCCGCACGCAACAAGCTCGTTGTCGGCTCTCAGGCGCGCATACTCTATGCCGACGCCGAGGGTCGCGCCAAGATAGCCCTCGCCTTCAACGACGCGATAGCACGCGGCGAGATTACAGCCCCCGTAGTGCTCGGCCGCGACCACCACGACGTGAGCGGCACCGACTCGCCATTCCGCGAGACCTCCAATATCTACGACGGCTCGCGCTTCTGCGCCGACATGGCCGTGCACAATGTGATAGGCGACTCATTCCGCGGCGCCACATGGGTATCGCTCCACAACGGCGGCGGCGTAGGCTGGGGCGAAGTGATCAACGGCGGCTTCGGCATGGTAATCGACGGATCGCCCGAGGCTGCCGAACGCATCAGATCCATGCTGCTGTGGGACGTTAACAACGGCATAGCACGTCGCTCATGGGCGCGAAACAAAGGCGCTGTCGACGCCATACGACGCGAGATGGACCGCACGCCGGGCCTTACCGTGACACTACCTAACTTTACCGACGAAAACATCATAACCTCAGCTCTTATATAATATGCACCATATAAGCCCCGACAGAATTACATGTGAGCAGGCCTACGACATTGTGGCCAAAGGCGAGAAACTTTCGCTCTCCGACGAATCGGAGCATCGCGTGGCGCGATGCCGCAAATATATCGACGACAAGATCAAAGAAATCGATCGCCCAATCTACGGTGTTACCACCGGTTTCGGCTCCCTGTGCGATATCTCCATATCGACCGACGAGCTCGAGAAGCTACAGTGCAACCTCATGATGAGCCACGCCTGCGGCATGGGCGACACGGTATTACCCGACATCGTCAAGCTGATGCTCCTGCTCAAGATTCAATCACTCAGCTACGGCAACTCAGGCGTGCAGCCCGACACCGTGCGCCGGCTCGTCGACTTTTTCAACAATGAAATACTGCCTGTAGTGTACTCCCAGGGCTCGCTCGGAGCATCGGGCGATCTTGCCCCTCTGGCGCATCTCAGCCTTCCTCTCATCGGCGAAGGCACGGTGCAGTACTCGGGCGCGACACGTCCGGCGGCCGAGGTGCTCGACGAGCTCGGCATGAAACCGCTGCACATGCAGTCGAAAGAAGGCCTCGCCCTCCTCAACGGCACCCAGTTCATGTCGGCGCACGGAGTATGGGCTGTCACTCGCGCACGTCGTCTGGCCGAGACGGCATCGCTCATCGCTGCAATGAGCCTCGACGCTTTCGACGGCAGGATAGAGCCCTTCGGCCCCGAGGTCAACGAAGTACGCAATCACGCCGGGCAGATACATGTGGCCGCGTCAATGCGCGCCCTGCTGGCCGACAGCGAGATAATAAAGCAGAACAAGAAACACGTGCAGGATCCCTACTCGTTCCGCTGCATACCCCAGGTACATGGCGCCGTCTTCGACGCCATCGATTTCGTGGAGGCACGTCTCGAGGAAGAGATCAACGCCCCCACCGACAACCCCACAATATTCCCCGACGACGATATCATCGTATCGGCCGGCAACTTCCACGGCGAACCCATAGCCATGCCCATGGATTATCTCGCCCTGGCCCTTACCGAGCTGGCAAGCATATCGGAGCGCCGAATCTACAAACTCATCAGCGGCACACGCGGACTGCCCTCCTTCCTTGTCGCAAAACCGGGCCTCAACAGCGGATTCATGATCACTCAGTACACCGCAGCCTCCATCGTAAACCAGAGCAAAGGCCTATGCTGGCCCACCACATGCGACACCATCCCCTCCTCGCAGGGTCAGGAAGATCACGTGTCGATGGGTGCCAACGCCGCCACCAAGCTCGTCCGCGTGCTCGACAATACCATGCGCGTTCTCGGCATCGAACTTATGGTCGCCGCGCAGGCTCTCGAGTTCCGCCGGCCGCTCAAATCCTCGCCCGAAGTAGAGAAACTCTTCGAAGCATACCGCAAGGAAGTGCCGTTTGTCGACACCGATACCTTTATGTCGCCCCACCTCAACAAATCAATCGACTGGCTCAACGCATGTATATCATAAACATCGGCACGCTCCACGGCATCACGGAGCCCGGCGTAGAGCGCCTCAGAGGCGCCGCTATGGCCACAGGCATGACTTCCCTGGCCGACGCCTGGATTTGCTGCGAGAATGGCCGTATCAAGGCCTTCGGCGCGATGAAAGACTGCCCGGCTGGCCACGGCGAGGAAACAGTCGACGCCGCCGGAGGAATGGTACTGCCGGCCTTCTGCGACTCGCACACACATATCATCTACGCCGGCAGCCGCGAGGGCGAGTTTGTCGACAAGATCCGTGGCCTGAGCTATGAGGAAGTGGCCCGCAGAGGCGGTGGAATACTCAACTCAGCCGACGTACTCGCCCGTACATCCGAAGCCGAGCTCTTCGACAGTGCCCTGCGCCGCGCCACCGACATGATGGCGAAAGGTACCGGCGCATTCGAAGTAAAGACAGGCTACGGACTCAGCACCGACACCGAGCTCAAGATGCTGCGTGTGGCCGCGCGTCTGCGCGACGAACTGCCTGCTCGTGTAGCAATTACCTTTTTAGGCGCCCACGCCGTAGCAAGGGCATATACAGGCCGTCAGAGCGACTATGTCGACATGCTCATCAGCGAGATGCTGCCGGCCATTGCTGCCGAGGGCATCGCGGCATATATCGACGTGTTCTGCGACACAGGTTTCTTCACGCCCGACGAGACGGCTCGCATCATCGAGGCCGGCGCACGCTATGGCATGCGCCCCAAGATACACGC
>JAGAUV010000061.1 GCA_017620635.1 Muribaculaceae bacterium
CGTTGCGTCCCCTGCGCCGAAACAGATCAGCGCGAGCAGCAAGGTATTATTAAATAGCCGTCTCATTGTGATTTAAGGTCTTATTACTCGCTCGCAAATATAACAATAATTTCTTATCGGCAAAAATTCTTATCATAAAAAACAATAAAAATGATTGCCGATAAAGAAATAAGCTCACAAAAATGAGCCTAAGGGCTTATTTTGCCGTATATTTAAGCGTCTTTACTGTCTCGCCGGCGCGGTTTCTGATGGTCAGATTCATATTCGATTTGTCGGCGCTGACCTCGACCGATGTATCATGCGAATTGATCAGTACAGGGAAGTCTGTGCCTTCCTTTCCGGCTTCGGCATATCGCAGCACATGGTGGTGTCCCGAGAGCATAAGATCGATGCCTGCGGCATTGAGGATGGGAACTATTACCGACTTGGCATGCAGCGCGCCGTGCCAGGTGTCGAGAACCGGCGGCACATGCACCACAGCAACTTTAAAGGGTGCTGACTTGAACTCGGGCGTCGCTACGACCTGTTTTAGCCATTCGGCCTGCTCGAGCCTGTAATCGTCCGCAAAACTCGTGCGAGAATACTCTATATCATCGTCGGGCTTATCCTCTCCGCCGTCGAGCACGATAAAGAATATCGGGCCGTCGGTAAATGTATAGTAAGGCTTGCCGGTCGACGAGGGGAAATAGCTCATATATTTCGTGGCTGCCGCGCCGCGCGACTCGTGGTTGCCGCGAATCATGACAAACGGTTTCTCGGTGGCAAACACCTTGGCGGCCTGGTTGATAAAGCCCCCGAAGATCTGGTCCTCGGTATCCATAAAGCTTACCATATCGCCGTTGAACAGCACAAAATCGTGCTTCTTGGCGTCGAAACACCTGATCAGATCGGCAAACTTGGCGCTGTCGGCATGTATATCGTTTACCATCACGAAATTGGCTGTATTCTTCGCCGGAGCCGCCGTGGTAAACATATATGGCTCGCGCGTGTACACATCGCTCGAAGCCACGCCGCCATAGTTTACGTGCCACGGTTTCTGGTCGAGCACTTCCTCCGAAAAAATGCGGTAGCGATAGTTTGTGCCGGGCTTGAGCCCTCGCAGAGTCACTTTATGCAGCGTACCCACAACGGCACGGCCAAGATCGGTGGAATAGGTGCGCGGACGGCTCTCGGCATAGAAACTTGCACCGTCGTCGGGTGCTGTCTCCACCCACGCCGTGGCAGGCTTGTCGGTTCGCCATATCACAGTAGCCTCTGTAGGGCCTACATTCTGTAGATACGGTCCTGAGATAATGTTTATGGCCGATGCGCCGAGGGCGGCCGCCATTGACGCCAGAAATACTAAACAGCGTGTCATTTTGCAATATGAATAAAAAAAAGACGGCCCGCTTGCATGTGAAGCCGGGCCGTCCGTTTATCATTTATTTCTGTGAGAAATCTTCGATAACTTTTCTATTGGCTTCGGCGACCTTCTTTTCGTCGACCTTCATAACCTTGCGGTCGTAAGTCATGAAACCGTTGGTCTCCACCTCAACGTCGGTAGTCTGAGTGTAGACAGCACCCGTGTATGCGATCTTGGCCAGATTGCGGAGGATGTCGATATATTTGAGATATTCGTTTGTCACAGCCTCTGCAGTGGGGAACTGGATGTAGCCCCAGTTGTCCTTATCCTGCCACAAGTGACCTTCCACGGGACGGCCGATACCGCCGTACTCGCCGATAACGTTTGCCTGATCGTCGCTCAGCAGATAGATACGGGGAGCGGGATAGTTGTGCACGTCCATGATGTCGCCGGCGTCGTAGAAGAAGTTACCGCCCGATGCGGCGTTGACCAGACGCGAGGGATCGTAATCCTTTGTCCATTTCACGATCTCCTTGGTGTTGTACTGGCCCCAGCCTTCGTTGAAGGGTACCCATACCACGATCGAAGGATAGTTGTGGAACTTGTCCATGATCTCCTGCCACTCTGTGCGGAACTGGCGGTCGCTCTCTTCGCTGCGTACTCGTTCAGGGCCTCTGAAGTAGTTGTGGTTCTGCCAGTTGAAGCTGCCGTGATCTGCTGAAGGCATATCCTGCCATACCAGCACGCCGTTGCGGTCGCAATATTCGTACCACAGAGCCGGCTCGATCTTGATATGCTTGCGGATCATGTTGAAACCGAGATCCTTGGTCTTGTCGATATCGTACACCATAGCCTCGTAGGAAGGTGCGGTATAGAGACCGTCGGGCCACCAGCCCTGATCGAGCGGACCGAAGTGGAAGATATCCTTGTCGTTAAGAGTAAAGCGGATAACGCCGTCCTTGTCGCGGCGCATGCCTACCTTACGCATGGCGGCATAGCTGTCGACCTTGTCCACTGTCTTGCCGTTCTGAGCCAGAGTTACCTTGAGGTCGTAGATATTCGGGGTCTTGGTGTCCCAGAGCTTCATGTCGGCAGGCATGCTGATCTCAATGTTCTCGCCGGCAGGAGCCGAACCGCTTGCCACCACCTTGCCGCCGTCGAGCACCTCTACCTTGGCAACGCCGGCAGGTGCATCAACCATGACATTGAGCTCTTTGGCATCGACGTCGGGAGTGATTTTAAGAGCGGCGATATGGTTCTTGGCCACGGGCTCGAGCCATACGGTCTGCCAGATACCGGTCACGGGAGTATACCATATGCCGTTGGGCTTGCTGATCTGTTTGCCGCGAGGCTGTGTGCCCTTGTCGGTGGGGTCGTATACGCGGACTGTGAGCTCATTGTCGCCTTTGCGGAGAGCGTCGGTAATATTGAAGCTGAAAGGAGCATAGCCGCCTTCATGTGTGCCCACCTGCACGCCGTTGACCCACACTGTCGTGCGCCAGTCTACTGCGCCGAAATTGAGGAGCACATCCTTGCCATTCCATGCCGAGGGAACCTTGAAGGTGCGGTTGTACCACAGCTCATTGTTCTCGCCCACACGCTTGCCGACACCCGACAGCTGCGATTCTACGGCAAACGGCACGAGTATTTTGCCGTCGTAAGCCGAGGGTTTGGCCGAGTTAACCGGGGTTATGGCATAGTTCCATTCGCCATTGAGATTCTGCCAGTCGGCACGTACCATATTCGGACGCGGATACTCTTGCCAGACATTATCCGGGGTCACTTTTTCAGCCCATTCGCTCTTGAGCTGAGCCGATGCGGCTGCAGAAGTCAGCAACGCAAGGCCTAATACAATGTGTTGTAATTTCATTATTCTTAAAGGTATTATCTTATTTTTTAGTTATTTTGCCTGCGAAGCCGCCGCCGGGAGCCATGTGTATGGTCTTTGTCTTGCCCGATACAGTCTCGGTGTAATGCTTGTAGTCGTTGCCGTTGCGATGAGCGTTGGGGCCGTCTACATACCAGTCGGCCACATAAGAGCCTTCAGGAAGGAATGAGAGGTCTACAGTGACATCGCGCGGCGTCCAGTTGGTAATACCGCCGATATACCAGTCATTGCCTTTGCGGCGTGCGGTAACGATGTATTCGCCCATGTCGCCGTCGAGTACGATGGTCTCGTCCCATACGGTAGGAATCTGTGCGATATAGTCGGTGCACTCCTGCTCGCGGATATAGTTAGAGGGCGAGTCGCAGAGCATGTTGAGGGGCGAGTCGAGCACGGGGTATAGGCCGAGCTGATGCGAACGTGTGCCCTGGCTCATGGGCTGGCCGTTGACAGGATTGAACTTGCCCTTGGCGGCGTTGATCATCGCGCCCTGGGTGTAATCCATCGGGCCGCCGGCCTGACGCACGAAAGGTATTGTGGCGTCGTAGCGCATCTGGTCGATGGATTCGGGGTTCCACTTCATGGTCTCGAGGCCGTTGACGCCCTCTGTGTTGAGCACGTTGGGCCATTTGCGGTTGATGCCGGCAGGGATGTGGCTGCCGTGGAGGTCGAGCACCATGTGGTATTTTGCTGCTGTGGCGGCTGCTTTGTCGAGGAAGGCGGTCATCTTCTGGTCGTTGCGGTCGAAGAAGTCAACCTTGAAACCTTTCACGCCCATGTCGGAGTAGTGCTTGCATACAGCCTCGAGATCCTTCTCGAAGGGCACATAACCGGCCCAGAGGATAATGCCCACGCCCTTGTCCTTTGCATATTTTACCAGACCGGGCATGTCGATCTCGGGAATCACGCTGAAGAGTTCGCCGCATCCGGGCACGCTCCAGCCGTCGTCCATGATGATGTATTCGATACCGTTCTTAGCGGCGAAATCGATGTAGTATTTGTAAGTCTCCTGGTTGATTCCGGCCTCGAAATCAACGCCGTAGAGGTTCCAGGCGTTCCACCAGTCCCAAGCCACCTTGCCGGGTTTGATCCACGAAGTGTCTTCGATCTGTCCTGGGGCGCCGAGGATGTGTGTGAGCTGACTCTGAGCCAGGCCCTTGTCGTCGGCCGTGAGCATGGCTATGCGCCAGGGTAACGTACGGGCGCCGTCGAGGGCTGCGATATAGTCCTCGCGCTCGTCGACAACCTTCTGGATATTGATGTAGCCGCCTACATGCTCTTTCTTGGGCACACGGGGATGTACGCCGGTAAGTGACGTGCCCTCGGCATGGTTGAGGTACAGGCCGGGGTAGTTGGCGATATCACTCTCTGTAAAAAGCACCTTTACATCCTCGGCCGGCTCTACAACCAGAGGCAGGAAGGCGAGACGCCGGGGATCGACTTGCGACAATGGGCCTTCCGTGTAGAGATTCTCGAACGAGTTGAAGAACTGTTTGTCGAAATCGCCGTCGTGGGCGTCGCGCACGTAAGGAACGGTAGAGTGAGCGTCATTGGCAAATGTATATTCAATCTTCTCGTCCACCACATTGACGGGTTTCTTGCCGCTATACACCCAGCGGTATGCCAGGCCGTCGTTGTAGGCGCGGAATACTATGCTCCAGTCCTTGTCGGCCTTGAAGCTCAGCTGATTGTATTTGTCGGCAACTGAAGAGTTGCGATAGAAGGGAGTCTCTATTATGGCATCGACGCTTGTCGCCTTGGGCGATTTTACCGTCGAGAGGGTCTTGCCGTTGCTCAGCGTGAGCGCTGCCACACCGGTATAGGCCGCCTTGCCGTTATAGGTAACTGTGTACTCGAGGTTGTCGCCTATAGTGGCCTTGACAGCTCCATCAGGAGAGGCGATATTATAATCGCGAGCAGAACCCGTCAGACATAAACCCGATAAAACAATTGCAAAGAATACTTTTTTCATTTCTTAGATTAGGGTTGGTTTATGGATGATCTATATCTTTGTGCAAAGATACAAAGAATATTCGATAATGATACAGCAAAAATCAATGAGTTGATTTATGTTTTTGATTTATGCCGTTGAATACAGCGCGAGTCAGATCGCGAGCGTCATTGTCGAGCGAAGCGTCCCAGTACATAGCTCCGCGCAAGCCCCGCGACTCGATATATTTGCATTTGGCCGCTATAGAGCGAGAGTTCTCGAAACCGCACACGAAAGCCCCTGTAGCGTCCTCCACCACATAAGGGGCGCATGCCACGCTGTCCCACCGCTCGGTGTATCCGTCGGGTACGGAAATTTCGCCGTATGCACCATACTGGGCGAAGGGCTTGCGTCCGCGACCGTAGAAGGGCATTCCCATGACGAGCTTCGAGGGCGGCACGCCCTTGGCCAGATGCGCCTCTATGCCCTGTGAGGCCGTCATCCATCCTGTTATGGCCGAAGGATAGAGCGCCCCGTGGTGCGATTCGCCGCCGCCCATGTCGTAGGTCATGGTGTTGACGAAATCGATGTAAGGCAGTATCCCTTTGAAGTCGATATACTTCCCGTCGGCGACTGTGGCGAGCGTAAGCAGGCTTTCAGGGCCGAGAGCCTTGCGCAGATCGCGCATCAGGAGTGTAAAATTGGCGGTATCGTCGGGCGATGAAGAAATACCGGCGGCATCCGATGTGGGATATTCCCAGTCGAGATCAATGCCGTCGAGGCCGAACTCGTCTACCGTCCGGCGGCAGTCGGCGGCAAACCCGGCCCTCTTCAGGGAGTCGGCGGCCATCTCGCTGAAACGTCCGCTGCCCCACCCTCCTACCGAGAGCATTACCTTGAGACCGGGCGCATCTTTCTTGAGATCCGCGAGCCGGCGCAGCCGATCGGGATTGTCGACACGGACGCCGTCGAAGGTATCTGTCACGTGCCCGAAGGCGTAATTGATATGAGTGATATACTGCGGATCGGGTATCACATCGCTCCACGATGTGACATATGCCACAATAACAGGAGCCTGTCGCTCTGACGCCGACATGTCGCGGCTGGCGAATACAAGAGCAAGAATAAACACAAGAAATGTCTTGCAGGTCATGGCTGAATCAGGGATTGACGGTTAACGCTTTCAAAATTAATCAATAAATTCGGGGTAGACAATAGCCCCGGGCGTCTGCCTCATAAAAAACTTTTTTGGCGGTTTTGATGTTAAGTATTAAATTTGCATCGGTTCTGCCGTGCGGCACACCTGAAAGCTTACGTATGAAAGCTATTTTATATATTAAACAGACACATTATGCTTGAAAGATTTCTAAAGAAAACCAGATTTGAATCATACGACGATTTTATGGCGAATTTCGAACTCATCGTACCCGACAACTTTAATTTCGGCTATGATGTGGTCGACGCCTGGGCTGTTGAAGCCCCCGACAAGGTGTGCATGACCTGGTGCAACGAACAAGGCGACCGCCATTCCTATACCTTCGCCGACATGAAAGAAGCCACCGACCGCACGGCCTCGTTCTTTTCATCGCTCGGCATCGGCCGCGGCGACCGTGTCATGCTCATCCTCAAACGCCGCCGTCAGTTCTGGTTTTCTATCGTAGCCCTGCACAAACTCGGCGCCATAGCGATACCGGCGACCCACCTTCTCACGCCACACGACATAGAATACCGCTGCAACAAGGCCAATATCAAGGCTATCGTCGCCGCCGGCGAGGAAGTGATCACAGGCCATATCAATGCCGCCATGCCCGAATGTCCGTCGGTAAAGACACTTATCTCCACCGGGCCGAGCGTACCCGAGGGCTGGCATGATTTCGACTCAGGCATAGAGTCGGCCAAGCCATTCGTGCGCCCCGAACATGTCAACACCAACACCGACATAATGCTGCTCTACTTTACCTCGGGCACCACCGGCGAGCCCAAAATGGTAGCGCACGATTTCACATATCCTCTCGGCCACATAATCACGGCGAGCTACTGGCACAATCTCAGCGAGACGAGCCGCCACCTCACGCTCGCCGACACAGGCTGGGGCAAAGCCGTCTGGGGCAAGCTCTATGGCCAGTGGATAGCCGGTGCCGACGTGTTTGTCTACGATTACGACAAGTTTGTGCCAGCCGACATACTCAGACTCATCGCCGACAACAGGATAACATCGTTCTGCGCGCCTCCGACAGTATTCCGCTTCCTCATCCGCGAGAATGTAGGCGACTACGACCTGTCGTCGCTGCAGTACTGCACAATCGCCGGCGAGGCGCTCAACCCTTCGGTGTTCGAGGAATGGAAATGGCTTACCGGCATCAAACTCATGGAGGGCTTCGGCCAGACAGAGACCACACTTACCGTAGGCACATATCCGTGGGTAGAGCCACGCCCCGGCTCGATGGGCAAGAAAGGTCCGCAGTACGACATAGACTTTGTGGACAGCGACATGCGCCCCGTTGCCGACGGCGAAGAGGGCGAAATAGTGATACATATCGACAAGAAACGCCCCGTCGGCCTCTTCCGCGAATATCTCGACGACCCGACCACGACATCACGGGCCATGCACGACGGCCTCTACCACACCGGCGACGTGGCCGTACGCGACAAGGACGGATATTACTGGTTTGTAGGCCGCACCGACGATGTGATCAAGTCGTCGGGCTACCGTATCGGCCCGTTCGAGGTGGAAAGCGCCCTCATGAAACACCCGGCAGTGGTGGAATGCGCCATTACGGGCGTGCCCGACGATATACGCGGACAAGTGATCAAGGCCACCGTGGTGCTCGCCAAGGAATATATCGAAAGCGACAAAGCAGCTCTCACAAAAGAGCTGCAGGACTTTGTCAAACAAGCGACAGCCCCCTACAAGTATCCACGCATCGTGGAGTTTGTAGAAGAGCTGCCCAAGACTATAAGCGGTAAGATAAGAAGGGTTGCATTGCGCGAGCCCTATAAGAGCCGCAACAACCCTGAGGCGTAATTACTCTCCCCTGAGGGTTTTGAGCCATGTCGACAGCTCATGCTGCCATTCGGGTTTGTATTTGAACCCGTCGCCGAAGCCCCATCCATGTCCGCCGGTAGGATAGATGTGGAGCGACGAAGGCTGTACGCCGTTTTCGACAAGAGCTTTGTAGTACTCGATAGCATTGCGCACCGGCACGACATCATCGTCGCCCGAGTGCAGTATTATGGCAGGTGGCGTGGCATGCGTTACCTGCATTTCGTTACTGTACTGATGCTCGTCGCCGGGAGTGGGATTGCCGCCGAGGAGGTTGTCGTGCGTGCCCATGTGGGTGTACGACTTATCCATTGTGATAACCGGATAGAAAAGTATCGAGAAGTCGGGACGCGATGTGGCGTCGTAGTGTGTCGACACCGTGCTCGCAAGATGACCGCCGGCAGAGAAGCCCATTATACCGACAGATGTTATGCCGTATTTTTTAGCGTTCTGACGCAACACACGTATTGCCTGACGTGCGTCATTGCCCGGCACGAGTGTACGACCTTTCGGGAGACGGTACTGCAGAACAGCCAACGTGATACCCTGATCGTTGAGCCATTTGGCGAAATTGTGTCCCTCATGATCAGAAGCCCTCATGGCGTAGCCTCCGCCGGGGCAGCATACTATCGCCTGCCCGTTGGGCTTGGCAGCCGGATAGACATACATCTCGGGGGTCTCGTCGCCCTCGAATGTCGAATCAGGATATAGTTTTATCGTGACAGGATCGGCAAACGCCGCAA
Source organism: Muribaculaceae bacterium (assembly GCA_017620635.1). Taxonomy (GTDB): domain Bacteria; phylum Bacteroidota; class Bacteroidia; order Bacteroidales; family Muribaculaceae; genus CAG-873. The sequence goes on from JAGAUV010000061.1 coordinate 8,944, forward strand.
TACAGCTCACAATACATGCTGTGACAAATAGAGTAAGTTTTTTCATAGTATTATTGATGTGTTTTGGTGCAAAGGTACAATTTTATCGATGATTATATTAATTTTTTTAATAAAAATTTTTGTCACCACATAATTTGTGTTATATTTGCGAGCGAGTAATAAGACCTTGCTGCTCGCGCTGATCTGTTTTGGCGCACGAGATGCAACGGGGCGGCAGATACGGCCATAGAACTCATTAACGACAACGCCATCACAATAATATTTGGACTCCACTTCCCTGTCTCATAGACTCATAAGAATATGAAGAACATTATATTGTTTATATTGATTTCGTTTGCCTCGCTATTTGCCTGCCAGAATACCGGGCAACATATTATCGACAGCGTTGTGTGCTAATGACACTGTAAATGGTAATAGTATAGAGTTTATGAGGCGCATGTAAATTCTCCGCATTGAGGAGTTGATGATACTATATGATGAACAAGGTATCAGTATATATTAAGAGGTGCTGTTGGTTGAATACAACTATATATTATACCACAAATATGTTAAGGCGAATTGTGCCGGATTATTTGTAGGAATGGAAAATATGTATTAATTTTGCAGTAAAAACAGCGCGGACCCCGGTTCTCGCGTCTCAGTGGACAGATTTGGCTGCTTGCAACCACTCGAAAAAATGCTAAAATCACTCGAGGTAGTCGTCACAC
>JAGAUV010000062.1 GCA_017620635.1 Muribaculaceae bacterium
AGCGAGGACCTGTGGCGCCAGGCTGCCGTGACCATCGGGAACCCCACCACCCTGCGCCTGCTGAGCGACAACATCAAAACCCTGGCACTGCCCGACTCCGACGAGAAGATCGCCGACGAGGTGTTTAATATTGTAAACAGGACAGCGCCCGAAGCATAACCCCTGCCATAAAGAAATGAAACGAGTATATTTTGTGGGCATAGGCGGCATAGGCATGGCCGCGCTCGCCCGTTACTATATGTCGAAAGGACTTCCCGTGGCCGGCTACGACCGCACACGCAGCGTCCTTACCGACGAGCTCGCCGCCGAAGGCGCCACAGTGAGCTACAGCGACAGCATGGATGCCGTGCCCGTAGAGTTCCGCGACAAAGAAGGCACGGCGGTGGTATATACGCCTGCCGTCCCTGCCGACAACGTTCCGCTTAGCTTCTTCCGCGACGGCGGTTTCGAGCTCAACAAACGCGCCCGTGTGCTCGGCCTCATCACACGCGACAGCAAGAGCCGTTGCTTCTCGGGCACACACGGCAAGACGACGACCTCGTCGATGGCGGCACACGTTCTTCACAGCGGCCCGGTAGGCTGCAACGCCTTCCTTGGCGGCATACTAAAGGGCTATAACAGCAACCTGATGCTCAGCGCCACATCGCCCTACAGCGTGGTAGAGGCCGACGAGTACGACCGTTCGTTCCATCAGCTGACACCCTACATAGCAGTGGTCAACGCCACCGATCCCGACCATCTCGACATCTACGGCACGGAAGAGGCATACCTCGAAAGCTTCGCCCACTTTACCGAGCTGATACGCCCCGACGGCTATCTGCTCATGCGCACGGGCCTCAAGCTTGTGCCGCGAGTGCCAGAAGGCGTAAAGGTGTACACCTTCGGCCGCAGCGACGGCGACTTCCATGCCGCCAACGTACGCACAGGCGAAGGCACCATCGTGTTCGACTTCGTGCACCCCGGGGGCGTGATCAGCGACATAGAGCTCGGCGTGCCTGTCGACATCAATGTAGACAATGCCGTGTCGGCCCTGGGCGCCGTGTGGCTCACGGGCACTCTGACCGACGACCTGGCGCGCGAGGCCATGAAGAGCTATCCCGGCGTGGAGCGCCGCTTCGAGTTCCACCTCAAGGAGCCCGGCCGCGCTATCATCGATGACTACGCCCACCATCCCGACGAGCTGAGCAAGAGCATATCGTCGGTACGTGCCCTCTACCCCGGCAAGACCCTCACTGTGGCATTCCAGCCGCATCTTTATAGCCGCACACGCGATTTCGCCGACGAGTTCGCCGCTGCGCTGTCGGCGGCCGACGAAGTGATACTCGTCGACCTCTATCCGGCCAGAGAGGAGCCTATACCCGGAATAAGTTCGAAGACAATCTACGACAAGGTAAAATGCGAAAAAAAATCGCTTATTGCCAAGGAAGATTTTGTCGATACGATGAAAAGTCGTAATTTTGACATACTATTGACTGTCGGCGCCGGCAATCTGAACCTCTTTACAGCCCGTCTGGCCGCCGAACTGAAAACAAAGACAACAAGCCCCCAAGCCTAAAGGGATAATGAGCAAGAAATCCGTGATAATGTGTGTGCTGACGGTCCTTATGATCGCCTACATCGGCTATGCCCTGCCACTGACGTGGAGCATGGGCCGCAACGCACGTGTCACGGGCATGACCGTGCGCCTCAGCGATCCCAACTCGCGCTTTGTCAATGTAGCCGACGTTATCGTCGAGACAGAGCTCGACCCCTCGACGCTGAAGGACAGCCTGATACGCAGCTTCGACCTCTACGGCCTCGAGCGCCGTCTCCTTGCGAGCGACAAGCTGCAGGACGCCAACGTGACACTGCGCAGCGACGGCCACATCTACGTGGACGTGACGCCCATGGTGCCTGTGGCACGTGTCTTCGACCCCAAGGAACCGTCGTACTACATCAACGCCTCGGGCAAGCGCATACTTGCCGAGCTGCGCTACCATATCGACGTACCGGTGCTCGTCGGCAGTTTCGACAGCATCCACCCGGCGCAGCGTCTTCTGCCGCTTCTCGACAAGATAGCCGGCGATCCGCGCATAGGCTCCATGGTGGCCACCGTGACCCAGGAGCCCAACGGCAACATAATACTCATCCCCTCTATCGTAGGCCATGTGATCAACTTCGGCGACACCTCGATGATCGACGACAAGTTCGAGCGTCTGCGCCGTTTCTACACACACGTCTCTCCGGCCAAAGGCTGGCTTGCCTACGATACAATCTCCGTGAAATGGCGCGACCGCGTGGTGGCGACCCGACGCGACAAAGCAATAGAACCGCTGCCCATACCCACCGAGGACGAGGCCAGCGGCAATCTCGATATCGACAACAACGAGCCGCAACCCGGCGACAGCATCTCTCACTCCAATCCCTAAAAACTCCGCGACTATGGAACCCAAGACAATAGTAGCCATCGAAATAGCATCGTCGAAGATCAAAGGCGCCGCCGGTATCATAGGCCCCGACGGCAACCTCAACGTACTTGCAGTAGAAGAAATCGCAGGTCTCAACAACGTCCGTTACGGCCGTGTGCAGAATATCCGCGAGGTATCCGCCGCCGTCAACGAAATAATACGTCGCCTCGAGACATCGCCCAATGTGCGTCCCCGTCGTGTACGCGCCCTGGCTGTAGGTCTCGGAGGCCGCTCGCTCTCGGGCACTCCGGCGCAGGCAGCGCTCAAGTTCCCCCGTGAATGCGAGATTACCGAGAAGCAGGTCGACCGTCTTGCCTTCGAGGCCACAAACGATTTTGTCGGCGACAAGAACATCGAGGCCACCGTGCCGCGGATGTTCTATGTCAACAATGCCGCCGTGCGCCGCCCTGTAGGCACTTTCGGCGAGAGCTTCCGCGGCGAATTTGTGATGATAAGCTGCGGCAAGGAGATACGCCAGAACCTCGACCGTATAAAATATGAAAGCATCGACGCCGGTAAGGTAAGCTACGTGATACGCCCCACCGCCGTTGCCGATCTCGTACTCAGCGCCGACGAGAAAGAGCTTGGCACAGCCCTTGTGGACATAGGCGCCGAGACAACGACCGTGACCGTGTACAAGGACGGCACTCTCGCCTCTGTATGCACCATACCCATGGGTGCGCGACTGATTACCCTCGACCTCATGGCCGGCTTCAACATTACCGAAGAGGCCGCCGAGTCGATGAAGATAGCCTATGTGAACAAAGGCGACGTGGCCGACCCCGAACTGGTAGAGGCCTACGTCAACTCACGCGCCGGCGAAATAGCCGCCAACGTGCTCGCACAGCTCAACAACGCAGGCTATTCGGGCCAGACCCTTACCAAGATCGTCCTCACTGGCGGCGGCTCCAACATAGGCGCTTTCGCCAGCCAGCTTACCGCCCAGAGCAAGATACCCACACGCCTTGCCGAGCTGCCTCGCGACATAGCTTTCCGCATAGCCGGACGCAACACATCGGACAATATCGACATCGTGGCCCTGCTCTATGCCGGCGCGCGCAAGATAGAGGAAAGCTGCCTCTCGCCCGTCGCTTCCCCGGCCGCCCCGAAGGTATCGATATTCGAGGACAAGCCTGCCGACAAGGACGAGGAGGCTGAAGAAGAGGCAGAACAGCCCGTGCCGACATACCCGGCCGAGTCGAACGTGACAGAGATATACAACCCTGTGGTGTCGGGACGCCGCGAAATCGACGAGGACGACCCCAGCCTCTGCGACGACGACCCCGACGAGGAGCCGGAAGAAGAAAAGCCCAAGCGCGGTTTCTCGTTCTTCGGCCGCCGCAACAAGAACAAGGCGCAGGCCGAGAGCAAGAGCGCTCCGGCACCTGCCGAACAGCCCCAGCGCCGGGCCGCACAGCCGGTGTACAAGGATCCCGAAGGCGAGGATCCGTTCGGCGACTCCGAGGAAAGCTACGAAGACGATGCTTTCGAAGAGGACAGCAACACAGGCACCGAACGTGCCAGCGAGACTATCGAGGCTCTCCGTACCAAGATATGCAAACTCTTCTCGCCGACCAACGCCGAGGCCGAAGAGAACGACGATCCCGATGAAATTTAAAGGTATAACCGCACAAAGAAACAGAGATGGAAAATCCTGAAAACCCCGCCCTCCTGGCAAGCTATAAAAATTCAGAGGCCGCCAGCCAGACCGTCCCCCCGACCATACTTGCACTCGGTGTCGGCGGCGGAGGCTGCAATGCAGTCGCCTACATGACCAAACAGGGCGTAAAAGGCGTAGATTTCGTAGTGCTCAATACCGACCAGCAGGCACTCCTGCCTATGCCGGTCGCCACCAAGGTGCTGTTAGGCCCCAAGACCTGCGGAGGTTACGGAGCCGGCGGTAAACCCGAAGTAGGCCAGGCTGCGGCAGAAGAGAGTATACCTGAAATAGAAAAGCTGCTGACCCCCGATGTGAAAATGGTGTTTGTCACTGCCGGCATGGGCGGCGGCACGGGTACCGGCGCGGCTCCTATCGTCGCCGGCGTGGCCAAGAGCCGCAATGTGCTTACCGTGGGTATCGTGACCATCCCCTTCTTCTTCGAAGGCATGACCAAGATCAAGAGCGCCATCGAGGGCGCCGGCCGCCTGCAGAAGAATGTGGACGCGATGCTTATCATCAACAACGACCGTCTGGCCAGCATCTACCCCGACATGGCGTGGGACGAGGCTTTCTCGAAGGCCGATGATATACTTACCATGGCGGCCCGCACTATCTCGGACATGGTAACGACACTTGCCAATATCAACATAGATATGCGCGATGTCGACACATGCCTCCGCGACGGCCGCACGGCCCTTATCTCCGTGGGCTACGGCGAGGGCGAGAACCGAATGGACGACGCCATACAGGCGGCGCTGCATTCGCCACTGCTTTGCGACACCAACATCATGTCGGCGCGCGAACTGCTCTTCGCCTTCTACTACAGCCACAATATGGAGCCTAAGCTCAAGGTGTCGGAAGCCGCTCAGGCAAACAACCTTGTGCGCTCGATCAACAAGTCGGTACATATCAAATTCGGCTGGGGCTTCGACGACTCCCTCGGCAACAAGATCAAGTTTACCATACTTGCATCGGGCTTCGATGTAAGCGTCGACGCCGACGGCACGACCATAGAGATCATCGAAGGCAACGAGCGCCCCGACGAGGTGGACGACGTACGCACCATAGCCGCCATCGCCGATGCTTACGGCCATGAGAAGGTGGAAGACCTGCTCCGCAGCCAGGAGACGCAGAGCTACTACATACTGACTCCCGAACAGCTCGACAGCGACGAAGCCATAGCCATGGTTGAGCGCACGCCGGCCTACAAGCGCGACAAGCGCAAGGCAGCGCAGAACGCCGTCCGTCCGGCAGCCGCAAGCACACAGCAGAGCAACGCCGACATACTGCAGCAGGACTACAACCAGCCCCAGCGTCCGGCAGGATACAAGAACAACAATATCTCGTTCTCGATCGACGACCATGAGTAAGAAGCTTAAACTGGTGGTGTCGACCGGCGCAGGCATAAGCGCCGAGAGCGGCATAAAGACATTCCGCGACGCCGACGGGCTTTGGGAGAACTATAACGTGATGGAGGTCGCCAGCCACGACGGCTATCTGCGCAACCCGGAGCTTATACACAAGTTCTACAACGACCGCCGCGCCGACCTCGGCAAAGCCGAGCCCAATGCGGCACACAGGATACTCAAGGATCTGGAGAAGTATTACGACGTGTATGTGATTACGCAGAACGTCGACGATCTCCACGAGCGCGCCGGGTCGTCGAACATCACGCATCTCCACGGCGAGCTGACCAAGGTACGCGCCGTCGATGACGAGAGCAAGGTGTTCAAGATAGGATATGACGTGCGAACCACGCCCGAAACGGTAATAGAGGGACACAAGGTGCGTCCGCACATCGTTTTCTTCCAGGAAGCGGTGCCCATGATAGAGCCGGCCACCGAGCTCGTGGCCGAGGCTGATATCTTCGTGATAATAGGCACATCACTGGCGGTGTACCCGGCTGCCGGTCTGCTCAACTATGTGAGACGCGGCGTGCCCGTGTACTACATCGACCCGGCACCGTCGAGAGTGCCTGCCGGTGTGACGGTAATACGCAAGACCGCCACCGAAGGCATGGCCGAGCTCCAACGAATACTGCTTGCCGGCATAGCCGATAAGCAGTGACAAATCTAACAATCAAAATTCTGAAGAAATGGCAAACTGGTTTGAATGCAAAATACGCTATGACAAGCTCCAGGAGAACGGAGCAGCTAAAAAAGTGACCGAAGCATACCTGGTTGACGCGCTGTCGTTTACCGAGGCCGAGGCACGAATAACCGAGGAGGAGACTCCCTTCATCTCGGGCGAGTTTTCAGTATCGGCGGTAAAGCGCACCAAGATAGCTGAAATATTCTGGAACGAGGCCGGCGACCGCTGGTATCTTGTCAAGGTAGCCTTCATCACTATCGACGAGAAGACCGCCGCCGAAAAAAAATCGAACTCGCTCATACTCGTGCAGGCGAGCGACTTCAAGAACGCCTACGACACCTTCATCGAGGGCATGAAAGGCACCATGGCCGACTATGAGATCGTACAGATCAACGAGACCCCCTACATGGATGTCTACAAGATGAAGGTAACGATCTGATGCCCGGAATAAAAGAATCACTCGCAGCCATACGCTCCACCCTACCGCCCGAGGTGGGGCTTGTGGCGGTGTCGAAGTATCATCCGGCCGAGGCTGTCGCCGAGGCCTATGACGCCGGGCAGCGCCTCTTCGGCGAAAGCCGTGTGCAGGAACTGCTCGACAAGGCAGGCCGCCTGCCCTCCGACATACGCTGGCACTTTATCGGCCATCTGCAGACCAACAAGGTAAGGGCCCTGGTATCGTCGGGCGTGGCAAGCCTGATAGAAAGCGTCGACAGCGAACGCCTTCTTCGCCTTATCGACAAAGAGTCGGAACGCGCCGGCATAGTGAGCCGTGTGCTTGTGCAGGCGCATGTGGCTCAGGAGGAGACAAAATTCGGTTTTCTGCCCGACGAGCTCGCCGACTTCTTTGCATGCGGAGGATACCGCAGCCTCAAGGCCACACATATCTGCGGCCTTATGGGCATGGCCAGCAACACCGACGACGAGGCCCGTGTGCGCGCCGACTTCGCGGCACTGGCCGCGCTGAAGAAGCGCATTACCGACACCGCCGAGGACCTTACCGGCTTCGACATACTGTCGATGGGCATGAGCCACGACTACCTGTCGGCAATAGCCGAGGGCTCGAACCTCGTGCGTGTGGGCACGGCCATTTTCGGCGAGCGCGTATATTGAATATGCGTCAGAAAGGCCTCTGGTGGGGCTCAGGGCCGGTATAGAGAGCCGAGAAAATATAATTTTCGGGAACAAAGCCGATACAATACTGTTACTATATTGTATTTTTAGATCAGTTTTAGTTAATTTGCGTTGAAAATTCAAGCAAGTATATGAGTTCAACCCCCTCATTGGGAGAAATACTAATAGTCGACGATGACGCCAATATCAGTGACCTGCTGCGGGTAAACCTCCGCAGCGAGGGATATGACGTATCTGTAGCCACCGTCGCCGAAGAAGTGGACCGCCGTAAGCTGGAAGAGACAAGCCTCGTAATAGTGGATGCCATGAACCAGCCTTACAGCGGCATGGATTTCATATACGATCTGAAAGAGGATCCTGCCACCGAGCATGTCGCCATCATCCTCTATTCGCCCATCAAGAGCGAACGCATGGTTATCGACGCGCTCGATGCCGGCGCCGACGACTATATCGTCAAGCCCTTCTCTCTGCGCGAACTTCTCGCCCGTGTAAAATCGGTGCTGCGGCGTCACAGCGGCCCCGTACGCAAGAACAATCAGCTGTCGTTCCTCAATCTCACACTCGACCCCGTATCGCAGACAGTCAAGATCGACGGCACTCCGCTGGCCCTCACACGCACAGAATACTCCATATTGCTTATCCTGCTCAAGAATGTCGATTCATATGTGTCGCGTCTGGAGCTCCACCACAAGGTGTGGCCCGATACGGCGGCAGGGTCGAACGAACGTATCGTCGACACCAACATATCGCGTCTGCGCAAGAAGCTCGGAGAGCTCGGCAACAACCTCGTCAACCGCTCGGGACACGGCTACATGCTGTCGACTACCGCAGCTCAGTGACAGCCTCGATCAGTTGCTCCGGCGTGCAGTCCTTGAGTATCACATTGCCGTCGGCCCCTATGAGATAAAGCGCCGGGAAGGTGCCGAAATCATATAATTCCCCCTCTTCGATAGTACCCTTGTCAGTAGCGTCAGTCCAGGTGTCGGGCAGCCATTCGTCATGTGCGGCCCATTCGCCCTCGTCGCCGGGGCTCACGGCGAGTATCTTGATGCTGTGCGAGATAAGCTTAGTCTTCAGGATAGGGTCGTCGGCCATCGCCATTGCGAGATCGTGGCAGTTGTGGCAGTCGGGATCATAGAACAATATTATCGTGGGACGATCGACAAACATCCGCAGCGACGACTCCGTGCCCTTGCGGTCAGTAAAGCTGAAGTCGGCCGCCGGCGTACCGGGCATGTTCTTCCGAGTCATCTCGAGCATATATCGCGCCCTCATGCTGTCGGGGTATTCCGCGGCTATCATGCGCTCGAGGAAGATGCTGTAGAGCCTTTCGTCGCGCATCTGCGACTCTGCGGCGAACAGGCAATCCTCCAGAGCCTGCGATACCGCAAGAGCACGTTCGCTGCCGTCGGCCAGGGCACGGCGCAGGAAAGTGTCGGCAGCAGCCACCCGGGCACTGTCGCCGCTCATCACGGGAAATACCGACAGGTAATTGGCTACATTCTGTGTGAGCTCGGCCTGATCGGTAATCATAGAATCGGTCCAGTCGGCGGCATCCCAGAAATGGGCGCCTATATAGTCGGCGCGCAGAGCCGGCACGCGCAGCTCTCCGGGAACCGCCGGCAAAGCAAGCTCCTTCGCCACGGCAAACAATGCCGCAAGTATGGTCAATATTATAATCAAAGGTTTCATCGTGACGAGAATCTGATAAGGGCAAATTTAATATTTATACTCGATAGAAACAAATTAAACGTCAAAGCCGACTCTTGATCAAGTCGATATATGCTGCGGCGACGGCACGGGAGGAGAAACGGGTGGCGACGGTATGGCGCAGGGCGGCGCGGTCGTGATCTGTGGCGAGGACATCGTCGAGGGCGGCGGCCATGGTGTCGGTGTCGCCGAACGGTATCAGCCGGCCATCGTCGTGCGTACGTATTATGTCGGCCTGTCCGCCTCTGTCGAAGCTCACAGGCACAGCTCCTGCGGCCATGCCTTCGATCAGAGTGCCGGGCAGGGTCTCGTAGAGCGAGGTCGATATTACCGCATGCGCTGTTGAGAACAGTCGCCGCAGCTCGGCCGGGTCGGAAACCGGGCCTATGTAGCGGTAAGGGAAACGCAGGCCGTCGAGAGCCCGTGGATCACGCATATTTCCGAAGAAGACGGCCTCGGCATTGGTGCTCTTGAGCTTGTTGAGCATCTCCACGGCATAGGGCAAGCCCTTGACGGGATCGTCGAGCCTCGCCGCCCCCATGAGTATGACGCGCTTGCCATCGCGAGAGGGCGCGGAGTAAAAATCCTCCACAGGGAACGCATTGGGTATTACCGAGACGTGCTGCGAGTCCATGAGGCGGCTGTCGAGGCAGCGGTCTTTTAGCCAAGTGCTTACAGCGACAAAATCGATATCCGCCGAGCCATAGAGCTTCTGCTTTTCGCGCCATACCCGGGCGGCGGCATCATGCTCGGACGCACGGCCATGCAGGAAGGGGCATAGGCGGCAACCCTCAGGCTCGCTCATGCGCCGGCAGTCGCCGGCATGATGGCACAGGGCCGTAATGCACCACATGTCGTGCATGGTCCACATTACCGGCTTGCGCGAAGCTATCCGCCCTATCTCCCTGAGCGAGAGCATACCCTGGTTTATCCAAGCGAGCAGTACGGCATCGGCCTGCCGCACAAGCGGATGACGGCTCAGAGGCAGGCCGTCGCTGCCGAGCGACACCTTGAAGAGATCGCCACGGTCGAAGCCGTTGGCGGCATAGATACGCGCAGCCTCGGCATAGAACGGTATCCTCGCACGCCAGTGAGGTGCGACCGTTATCACCGCCGGATCGTCGGTGGCCTTGTGCACCACAAGCATGCTCGCGTCCACGCCCTCGGCCTGCAGAGCTTTGAGCAGCCGGTATGTTACCACCGACGCGCCGCCTATTGTGTCGCTGTGATTGATCAGTACCAGTTTCATCTTCTGTGCAGGAATGCCGACAAAGGTTGTACGATACGGTCGAGGCCCACACCTTCGATCCGTGCGAATACGGCGACGTAGACAATGAGAAGCAGCAACCTGACGGCAGAGTTGATCCACACGCCCATACCGAGCATCGGCAGGAGCCATACCCCGACGGCATAGAACACGCCGGCGATGGCGAAGAGGCCAAGTATACGGCCCACATTATAGTCGATAGGATATATCTTCTGGCCGATGAAATAGCTTGCCGCCATCATGACGAAGTAACACGACAGCGCGGCCAGCGCGCAGCCCATATAGCCGATCACGGGCACCAGCGCCACATTTACGCCTATAGTCACGGCCAGGCCGAGCAGCGAGAACCACATGCCCCACCGTGTACGGTCGGTAAGCTTGTACCATACCGACAGGTTATAGAAAATGCCGAAGAAGAGCTCGCCGAGCATTACCAGAGGCACCACCTTGAGGCCGCTGAAATATCGCGGCGAGATGAAGTACTTCACGAAGTCGAGATAATACATCACGCCCAGGAATATCAGCAATGCAAAGGCGATGAAATAAGTCATGGCATCGCGGTAGGCCTTGAACTTCTGCTCGCCCTTGTTCTTGCTCTGAGCGAACACAAAGGGCTCGTAGGCAAAACGGAAAGCCTGAAGGAAGACAAGGAGAAGGACCGCAATCTTATAGTTGGCGCCATATATGCCCAGGCCGTACATCGCCTCGGCATGGTCGTGGACCAGATGCGGATACAGTATCTTGTCGAGGGTCTGGTTCATGATGCCAGCCACGCTGAGCACGAGCAGGGGCAGCGAGTAGCGCATGATCTCGCGCCACAGCACACTGTTGAAGTGCCAGCGGAAACCGGTCAGCTCGGGCAGGAGCATGAGCAGCGTCACGGCCGAGGCTATCAGGTTGGCAAGGAATATGTAGCCGATGCCGAAAGAGGGGTTGTAGAACCACGCCACGCTCGACGGGGCGTTCTCGTAGAGCCACGGACACAGGAGGATGAAGAAGAGGTTGAGGCCTATGTTGATGCCTATGTTCACAAACTTCAGCACCGCGAAGCGCACCGACCTGTTGCGATACCTGATATAGCAGAATGGAATAGCCGTGAAGGCGTCGAATGCCACACACCAGCCCATTATCACGACATAGGAGCTATGACCGGCGCACTCCATCCATTCCGACACAGGGCCGGCGAAGACAGTGACAAGGACAGCGAACACCGACGAGCTTACGGCCAGCGATATCAGCGTGGTGCCGTAGACCTCCATAGGGTCCTTCCACCGCTCGTGGTTGGCAAAGCGGAAGAAGCCCGTCTCCATGCCGTAGATCAGCACGGCCAGCACAAGAGCGATAACGGAATAGACGAAAGTGACCACACCATATTCCTCGACCGGGAACATGATGGTATATAGAGGCACTAAAAGCCAGTTGAGAAAGCGGCCCACGATGGAGCTCACTCCATAGATAGCAGTATCCTTTGCAAGAGATTTGATTCCGGCCATATTGTAAAAACACAGACTGCCGGCCCCGAGAGACCGGCAGAGAGTCTAAATCTTTGATTCAACTTTTTTCGTTCTCATCTTCCACACCACCAGCCATGCGGCAAGCATATACACCGCGGCAAGTATCCACATGGCAGTGAAAGCGGTGGCCACCTCGGGCAGATCGGCCGAGTTGGAGTTTATGCGGATGAATCCCTCCACGCCCCATACCGCCGGTACGAGGTTGCCTATCCATGTCCACATCTCGCTCATGGCATAGCGCGGCCACGTGAGGCCCGACAGGAAGAGGAAGAACACCGACGTGAACACAATGAGTATGAAGCACGACTCGCGCTCTTTCATGAAATAGTTGAGGGCTTGTCCGAGGAAGGCCGTCGACAGCAGCAAAGGCAGTATGAACAGCAGATAGTCGACGGGGTTGCCGTAGTGTGGCAGATTGAATATCTCGGGTATTATACGTAGGATATAAATGGTCATCGGGAAGTAGAACACCGTGTAGGCGAGCGCGCGGCCCCATACGGTAGCCGAGGGCGATGCCGGCACTTCCTTCGGGTCGAAGCCGCCGTTGCGGCGCTTACGCTCGCGCGAGGTGCCGCCGAGCATACATATGCCAAGGAGCATCGACTGCTGCAATATGAGTATCACGATACCGGGAATCACAAAGCTCGCAAAACCCTGCTCGGTGTCGCCGAGCATCTGTGCCTCGCTCGCAATGGGCACCGTGCGGTCGGCCGCCAGCGAGCCGAGTCCGGTCGAGCTTATCTTCTCGCCGGTAATATCCTGTATCACTTCTATCTGCAGGTCGGTAAGCGCGGCCACGAATGTGCGGTAGCGCAGCAGCAGGCTCATATCGGAGTAGAACGCCACGTGAGCCACCTCGCCGTTGGCGATATCGCGCGCATAGCTGCCGGGGATGTGCATCACGCCGAACACCTTATGCTCGGCCATAAGAACACGTGCCTCGGCCATGTCGGAGCAATAGTCGTAGATCTGCAGCGAGGGCGATGCCGACGCCTTCTGCACAAGGTTGCGCGACTCGGCCGTGCGGCTGTCGTCGACTACGGCAACCGGCAGCTTGCGCACCACCTCGGGGTTGTAGATAAGAGTATAGACCACCGGGTAGAGCAGCGGCAGCACCACGAAAAACAGCAGTATGCCGATATCGTGTATCATCAGGCCGAACTCGTTGCGGAACACACGCGATGCCGACAGCGACCAACTGGATATTTTAGTGAACATACTCATATCAAGGTACATAAACGGGTTTTAGACACGCGCGGCGCAGACGCGGCAACAGACTGCATGCCACAAGGGGCAACACTATCAGAGCCACGAAGAAGTAGCGTGAGTAATATATTCCGACGCCGTTGAGGGCTTCGTTGATGTAGATCAGGAACCAGTAGCGTATCGGGGCGAGATAGCTGAAGATGCCCAGCCAGCCGTACATGCTCTCGACCGGGAAGGAGAAACCGGTAAAGGAGAACGACAGAATGCCGAACAGGGCCGTCAGCGAGAACGCGAGCCTGGGGTTGGGGACAACCGACGATACGAACAGGCCTACGCCCTGGCTCGCTATTACCACAAGGACGGTGGCGAGCAGCATCCAGCCTATAGAGCCGTTGAGCGGAAAGTGCGAGAGGCCGAAGAAGAGCCACTGTATGAAGATGCCGACGGCGACCCAGATCACGGTCTGCGGCAGCAGCTTTGATGCCGTAGCGATCCATATATTGCCCTTTGCCGTGCCGAGCCATTCAACCGACGAGCCAGTCTTGACCTCCATAGTGATGGAGAAGACCGTCATGAGCATGATCATGAGCACGAAAGTAGCCATCGTGAACGAGGGGCAGAGATATATCGCATAGCTCATCCACGGGTTGTTGAGGGCGTTTATCTGCAGGTCGAGCGGCTGCACGAGCGAGGATATCTGCTCGGGAGTGGCGCCGAGACTTACGAGTGTCTGCTGCACCACGCCGCCCGAAGTGGCCACGGCGACAGTCTTGAAGCCCTTGAAGGCGAGCGTGCCGGGCACGAAGTATGTCATGTTGGAGTAGTACTCCAGCGTGGGCACGTTGCCGGCGAGGGCGTTTTTCTCAAAATCGGACGGTATCACGAAGAAACCGAAAATCTTGCCCTTGCGCACCATCTCGAGAGCTTCGTCGTAGCTTTCACACCTCTCGTTGAGGTCGAGGACCTGAAGGGCCGACAGCGAACGTGTGACAGTGCGCGACATCGACGAGTGGTCGAGATCGACTACCGCCGTCGGCACCTGGTTTGGCAATCCCGGGCTCAGGAGATCGAGGAAAAAGAAGGCCATGAACAAGGGCACGGCGAGCATGCCGAAGATATACATCTTCCGCCCCGTCATGCGCCTGATCTCGCGCTTCATTCCGTCAATGAATCCGGTACTCATCTTTATGGCTGTTTATTACGGCAGACACCGCTTACTTGAAAACCACACTCATGCCCGGACGCAGCCCCGGCACATCCTCGACGGGACGGGCCTTGATCTGGAATGTACGGCTGTCGTAGCTTCCGGTGGCCTTTGTAGAGCGCCATGTGGCATAGCTGCCCATGTCGCGGATATAGTATATCTTCACGTCGATCTCTTTCTTGTCGAGGGCCGGGATCATGACGCTTATCTCCTTGCCCATCGGCAGATCGTTGAGCATCTCCTCACGCACGTTGAACACCACATATCTGTTGTCGTGCTTGAGCAGGCTCATCACGGGAGCGCCCATCGACACCAGCTCGCCCACTTCGGGGTACACCTGGTCGATAGTGCCGTCGGCCGGCGCTATAAGGTAGCTGTCCTCGAGGAGAGCCTCCACTTCGTTGACACTGCCCTGGGCGGCATTGGCGAGAGCCTGAGCCGACACCTTGTCCTCGCTCTGCGCTCCGGCCTTGGCCAGCGAGAGCTGACTCTCGGCGGCGCCACGGGCGGCCACGGCGGCATCATAGGCGGCCTTGGCCTCGTCGCGCTTCTGCTCGGATATCACGCCGCCCTTGTAGAGATTCTCCATGCGGCGGTAGGTCTTCTCGGTAATAGTGACAGCGGCCTCGGCCTGGCTGAGCAGGTTTGCGGCGGCCTGTATGATCTGCGACCGTGTGCCGGCGTCGACCTTCTGGTTCTGGGCCTGGGCGGCGAGGTGCATCGACTCGGCCTGGCCAAGACGGGCCTCCACTACCGACGAGTGTATGTGCACGAGGGTGTCGCCGGCATGCACGGTGTCGCCCTCATGGGCATAAAATTCGACCACTCGGCCGGGCAGCTTGCCTGAAATGCGTACGGTGGTGCCCTCTACCTGACCTTCGACATAGCTGTCGGGGCGATTCATGAAAAGGAAGCCTGTCACGGCTATGACAACGACGGCTATGACAACGACGGCCATGGTAATAAGCAGGGCCCTGTTGGCACGTTTTTCCTGTGTTGTGTTCTCTTGCATATCAATGAGTTTTAACTTGTTAGCGATAAAAAGTTTAGATAGTCCCGGCAGCAGTCATTACTGATAGAGAGTGCCGAGAGCCTTCGACAGATAAGTCTGGCAGAGCTGCACCTCTATCATGGCGTCGATCTGCTCGGAATGAGCCTTGAGCCATGCTGTCTGCGCCTCCATCACATTGTCGGTCGTGGCTACGGCTTCGCGGAAAGCGAGCTCGGCCGTACGCAGGTTCTCGTCGGCTTTGGCGAGATTCGTCATGGTCATGCGGTAGGTCTTGTAGGCCTCCTCGGTCTTGTAAGAGGCCTGGCTAACCTGCAGGCTGACAAGCTCACGGGCATCCTCGAGCTGCAGGCGGCGCACTACCTCGTCGCTCTCGGCGGCGCGGTATTTATTATAGTCGCCGCCCCAGTGCCACAATGGTATCGACACCATGGCGCCTACCGAGAATGCGCCTTTGAAACTCTTCTTGAAGCCGTCGTACATGTTGGGGTTTGAGAACTCGTAAGCTCCCACGAGAGCCACTGTCGGGAGCATCGACGACAGCGCCACACGCTTCTGCTGCTTGGCCACCTCTATGCCCTGCTCGAGAGCGCGCAGGTCGGGACGGTTCTGGTACACCTGTTCCATATCGTAACCGCCGGCAGGCTCCACACCGGCCTCGGGGATGGCCACCTGATTGTCCTCGTCGGCGAGGGTAAACTGCGCGTTGACCGGCAGGCCGCATACCTGTGCGAGCGCCATGCGCGACAAGGTAAGGCCGTTGTCCACTTTCACGAGGTCGACCTGTGCGGCGTTGAGCTTCACGTCCACGCTTAGCACATCGCTCTGAGTGGCCACGCCCTGGTCGAGCATCATATGCACGTCGTGCGACAGCGAGTCGAGCAGATTGACATAGCTACGGGCAAGCTTCTGCTTCGCCTTCAGCGACACCACCATCCAGTATGCGGCGTCGACAGCGTAGATCACGTTCTCGGCCTCGCTGATATGTAGCTCGCGCGCGGCATTCTCGGCAGCCTTGGTAATAGCGTTCATGGCCACGATCTTGCCGCCCATATATATAGGCTGCGTGAGGGTTATAGCGCCGAAAAACACATTGTGAATGTCGTAGGTCATCGCCTCCTTGGGTATAAGAGCCACCTCGGAGGGGATAAACTGTCCGTCCGGGCCCTTGATGGGTTCGCCGGTAGCCGGATTCTTGACCAGGTTGAACTGGTAGCTCTGCGAGGCGAGGTCGAAACTCTTTGTCGGCAGCATCTGGTCGCTGTCGAATATCGATATATCGCGCTGGTTGTAGAGGTAGCCGCCGTTGAAGTCGATACCGGGCAGATAGGCCGCAAAAGCTTCCTTCTTCTGGTAGCCGGCCTTCTTGATCCGCTCGCGCGACATCATGAGCTGCTTGTTGTTGGCAAGGGCCATCTGCCTGAATTCGGCCAGTGAGGTAAGGCCGGTAAGCACGGTGTCGGCCTGAGCCAGACATTGCTGTGCGAGCGCCACGACTAAAGCCAGTGCCGCCAAGCGCAGATGCCGGAGTTTTAGATATGATGTCAGACTCATAATCGTAATAGTTGATCGTGTTAGGTTAGATATGTAGGATTGACCTTCGTTCTTGTTTATTAACTATCAGACACGGCTAAATGTTCAGCCGCAGCGACAGTTTGCAAATTTAATAATATTTCGCGTAATATCGCGAATCATCGGAAGCTATTTCCAACTTATAAGCCCAAAATGCAAAATGCGAATGATACTCACGCTCGGCAAACCAAAATAAATTTTGTTTTGCTCTCGACTTTTTCGTATCTTTG
>JAGAUV010000063.1 GCA_017620635.1 Muribaculaceae bacterium
GGCTCACTTTTTTGTGAGGTTCAGAGCCGGGGCGGCGGCGCCGTTGGGCGAGCGTATGCGCAGTATGCGTGCCACCGTGGGGGCTATGGCACGGGCGTCGACAGGTGTGCCTATGGTCTGCGCGGCCACGTCGGGGGCCATGATGAATACGGGCGCGGTAGCGGCGGCGGTGCACTGCACCATGCCTGTGTGGGCCGCGTCGGGAGTTGTGTCGTTGTAGTCGTCGAGTATCTCGAAGCCGGGTGCCACCACCACAAGTATATCGCCGGCGACAGAACCTACGGTGTTGCGGCGCAGGGCCTCGGCGTTCTCTCCGGCATGTCCGGCAATGATTTCGTCGATGGTGTGTACGCGGTCTACACCCGTCATGCCGGCAAGCAGCTGTGCGGCCTCGGCGCGGACGGCCGACACATCGAGCTTCATCTCCTCGAGCAGCTTGTGGTTGAGGTAGATGTTGCCGTTGTTGAAATGGCTGATATATGCTCCGTTGCCGTGGAGGGCTATGAGGTAGAGGTTGAGCAGCGAGGCGGCCTTGCGGGCCGAAAATTCGCCGTAAGGCATGTTGTAGCGCTCATCGTCGCGGCGGCGCTGTGGGCGCGGCGGCGTAGAAGCGAGCATGAATACTGTCTTGTCGAGCCCTACCTGGCGGCCGACGGTTGAGAATAGCTGCTCGAGGTTGCGGTCGAGCTTGATATAGGCATCCTGCATCTCCACGCGCTTGTCGGTGGATTTGCCGTAGTTGAAGGGCTGCAGGGTGTATGCGATATTGAGTACGTCGGTCACGCCGTCGTGCTGGCCGAGCTTCTGCGAATTTAAAATCTCGGTGGCAAGCTCAGTGACCTCGCGGTTGATAAGCGGCGAGGCAAGGTACATGTCGAGGCGATCGGCATTGGCACGTGGGAAGACGTAGCGGAAGGGATAGCGCGTGAGGTGGTCGGGGAGCCCTACATAGTCGGCCGGTACCAGCGAGGGGCTCCAGCTCATGGTGTCGAGGCGCGTGGCGAGGGGTGCCGTGCGGTTGCGTGCCGCCACGAAGACCGGCATGTCGGGATATGATGTCGACGACGACCAGTTGCAGCTCTTGTTGTCGAGCCATATGGCGCTGTTGGCGTTGTGCCCTGCCATGCCTATGGCCACGCCGGGCGAGGCTGCGACGGTATATGCCATGTTCGTGCCGCCCGAGGCTATGCGCGTCTCGTCGGTAATGTTACTCACACGCAGTGCTTTGGGCGAGTAGCCCTTGGAGGCGAAGTTGCCCAGCACCTCGGTGTCGGCATAGACAGGGGCCGGCAGCAGTGTGCGGCGGTTGAAGTGGGTGTCGCCGCCTATGCCCGAGGTAGAGGGTGCCGCGCCGCTGAAGAGGGTCGCGGCGGCCGCGGTGGCGTCGACAGAGGTGCCGTAGTCGGCGGTAAGGCAGGCGCCCTGCTGCTCGAGGAGGCGGAAGCCGCCCTGGCCGAAGCGCTCGCGCAGGAGGTCGAGCTGATCGGCGTCGAGACCGTCCACCATGATGCCTATGAGCAGGCGCACCTGACCGGGAGTGGCGGCACCGGCGCCTATCGCGGCCATTGAGGTCACAAGGGCGAGAAGAAGCCGGGTCATGGCGGTATCGAAGGGTCGTCTCATTTATTTAGATAGATATAATTTGCCGAGCGGAGCATATCTGCCAGAAAGAGAGGCAGAAAGGCCGCGTTGACCGACTGTGGCACGAAGGACCACGCCGCTGCCAGCAGAAACAGTGCCACAAAGTTAACAATTTGATAGTAAAAAAGTGCGCTCTTGCATTTTTTTAACCATATTAAAATTGTCGGGAGCAGGCAGAGGGGGTTGAGCCAGATGTAGAGATAATTGGGCGAGGTGGCCTCGTGGACCGACACGAATATAAGGAATGTGAGCAGGCAGCCGACAAGGCCCATGATGCCGAAGAAGAGGGCGTCGAACCATCGCGTTACCCTGCGGCGGCGCACATCCCTCACAGTGAGGCACAGGGCGAGGGCAAACACCGCCCAGCACACGGCAAGAGGGCTCGCATACCACGGCGTGGCGCTCTTCACTGCCGCATCGGGAGCCACGTCGTTGACCGCATAGGCGCCGGCTGTGAGGGGTTTGCCGCCGCACATGGCGCCGCCGAGCATGCCGTCGAGCTCGGCCGGGGCAAAGGCGGCCTCGCGGCGGCTGAGCGTATAGTCGATGCCCGAGCCGAGGGCCAGATCGATACCGAACTGATACCAGGGATAGTTGCGGTGGTAGTGGCGCATGATGTTGCGGAATGTCATGCGAGGAAATGAATTGGCCTCGTAGGGCGCCGGGGCGAGGATTATGCTGTCGCCGAGAGCTTCCTCGACAGCCGCGAGGGGGCGTGTGGCGCAGTTGTCCTTCACATAGTTGTAGCGGTAGGTGCGGTTTTTGGGCAGCACCTGACGGCTCAGCAGGCCGAGGAGGCGTCGACGGGCGACGCTGTCGAGGGCAAGCTCGTGTGCCACGACGCGGCGGCCCGACATATAGTATTCGGCCATAAAGGGGTCGTAGGGCCACTCTACGGTCATATAGTCGGTCTCGCCCTTGACGAAACGGCCCACGAAATTAGGCGAGTCGAAGTCGAACACGCCATAATTATAAGCCACCGCCGGGCGGCCGGGGACAGAGACCACGATAGCCGAATGGCCCTCGAGCTCGAAGATCTCGCTGCCGGGATAGATATTGACAAACCATACCGCCGTGTCGGCGCGTTCGGGCAGGCTCCACGGATAGGCGCTCGCCGCAAGGGCGCAAAGCAGGGGCAGGAGCAACGTGAGGATTCTTTTCATCGTATGTCTATCATCTTATGGGTCTGCAGGCTCAGACGCCACACGGGATGCGCGAGGATATACTCCACCGTCTCGGCCACGTTGAGGCCCGAGCAGGGCTGGAGGAAGCGACGGGGTGTGTCGAAGGCGCCGGCGATCTGCTCCACGTCCTGGCCCTGATATACTATCTTGAGCTCGTCGACGCGGTCGATGCGCCAGGGGGCATCCTTGGGCGAGCATGTCACCCAGTCGACCTCGGGAGGGGCCGGCAGGCTGCCGTTGGTCTCGATCTGCA
The DNA here is from genome assembly GCA_017620635.1 of Muribaculaceae bacterium. Taxonomy (GTDB): domain Bacteria; phylum Bacteroidota; class Bacteroidia; order Bacteroidales; family Muribaculaceae; genus CAG-873. The sequence continues at coordinate 3,079 of JAGAUV010000063.1, forward strand.
CATAGAAGCCCTTGGCCTTGAGCGCCCTGAGCAGGTCGCTGTCGAGCTGCAGCAGAGGCTCGCCGCCGGTGGCGACAAGATGACGCCCGGGGAAAGAGGCGCACACATCGGCGATCTCGGCCGCCGTCATGGCTGTGCCGTGGCTATGGTCGGTGTCGCAGAAGGGGCACTGGCGGTTGCAGCCGGCAAAGCGGAGAAAGACCGCCGGCGTGCCCGTGTAGTATCCCTCGCCCTGGAGAGAGTAGAATATCTCGTTGACGATGTAGGTCTTAGTCGCGCTCATAGCTTGCCATGTTGCCCTCGCTCTCCTGCACGTCCACGCGATAGCAGTTTTCTACATTGTCGCAGATCCAACGGGCGATGTTCTCGGCCGTCGGGTTGAAAGGAAGCACATCGTTGAGCACCTTGTGGTCCATTTTATCTTCGAGGAGGCGCTTCACATGAGTGAAATCCGTTACCATGCCGGCCTGATTGAGAAACTCGGCGCGGCAGTAGACAGTGATTATCCAGTTGTGGCCATGCACAGCGCTGCATTTGCTCTCATAGGGCAAGTCCAGACGGTGGGCCGACGATATTTCGATTCGTTTGCTGATATAGTACATATTGCAAAGTTACGAATAAGTCGAGAGCAAAGCAAAAAAAATATTTTTGCTCTGCCGAGCGTGAGTAACTAAGGCCGAAGGCCAACGTTACAAATAAGTCGAGAGCAAAGCAAAAAATATTTCGCTTTGCCCAAAGAGATGGGGGCCAGAGTGGGTGTGGAGGGGGAATGGCAAGAGCGAGACCGGGAGGGCGGAAGATAAACAGCGGAGCTGTTGCACCTTCTCAGCCTCACGATTATTCGTGAGGTATGGGGCTGCACCGTAATATCAACGGCGGAGCCGTTGCATCTTGTCTGTTCGAGGATCGGGGGTGCAACGGCGCCGCCGTTGGATATATTGGGGGATGCTTTCCCTACGAAGGATCGTAGGGCTGTGTCCGGCGCTCCACAGGTGGAGCGTCGGGTGTAATGGCTCCGCCATTAGGCTCGGCACGAGCGAGACATGGGCTATCTCTACATATTCAACAGGGCCTCGGGGTGTTCAAGCTCTTCGACCAATATATCTACGCAAGTACATGGTTTGTGACTTTTGTAATCCTGCGTATCTTCGAACAAGCCCCGGAGTCTCGCCGCCCTAAGCTTTGCCTGGGCCTCGTTTCCAATCTCCTGAAGCATAGCATATATGCCGGCGTCGTTCTTCTTATAGCTGAAATTACCGTAAGCCTCGTGCTTGCGCACCTCATTTTCGAGCTTCTTAATATAGTCGGAACGCGAAATTGCGGCGTCAAGATAGACGAAATGAAGTAGATACCACAACTCAAAAGCCTCGTTAGTCCATGCCGGACTAAAACCTTTACTCACGGCAAGGGCTATGGCATCGTTGAAGTCATTAAAATCGTCCTTGTCGAAGACAACCCACACCCGGTCGAATTTCAACTGTCGCTGATGCTCAAGTCTGTATCTTATCTCTTCGGTTTTCTTTACCAAGGCGCAGGTCGATCTGCCTTCGCCGACAATATCCTCGCTGCGAACTTCCGAGTAACGGTCCTTGACAAGTTCCCTGAAATAGTTCGGCTCTGTCCGTTCGCCTTCGCAGACTATAAGGAAACGCACGATCTTATCACGCGTCGCCACTTTACGCTTTTTGGCAGCTTTCGCCTCGCGCTTTTCGCGTTTGAGTTGTTCGATCTTCGATTTTGGCGTTTGTCCCATACCTTAACTCATAAACGGTATTGCGCCGAAGCGGCCGTTGATATAGTCTTTCTCGATGTTGCGGTCGTTCCTTACTTTATTGCCGGAATCGTCGCGGAACTCTACGAGCGAGTAGAGCTCCGTCGAATCGGACTTGTCTTTTTCGGTAAACCAGATCTGGTCGCGGCGCAGATACTGAATATTGAGCAGATTGGTGTCGTGGGTCGCGAATATAAGCTGTGCGCCCTTGCTGTTGAACGACTTATCCATAAACAGGCCGATGATCTTACGCGTAAGGAAAGGATGCAGCTTGGCGTCGAGCTCGTCGACGACCATAATCTTGCCGTTCAGAATAGCGTCGAACAAGGGGCCTGCGATCTCGATGATCTTCTTCGTGCCCTCCGACTCCATTTTATCGGTCGAAAAACGCCTCTGCCCGACACTCTTTCCGTCGGCATCATAAAGGCGGTGCACTGTCTCCGACTTCATCTTGGGCTCGTCGCCGCCCTCGGGCTCTACGTCAAGCTCCATGAAGCCGAGATTTGTCTCCTCGAAAAACCGGGCTATCTCCGTCCAGCCATCTTGCTTCAGGAACAGCATTTCGAGGGTTTTGCCGGCATAAGCGTTGCCGTCGGTGCCCGTCATATATTCAATGTTGGAAAACCAGTCGAGGATAGCCTGCGACACCTTGCCATTCAGCTGAGCCACAAGCGATACAAACAGACGGTTGTCGGGCGTTGCCGTCTGCTTGCCAAGTCCTTCGGCAAAGCGCGTCTTGGAAATTTTGAACTCGTTTCCGCTTCGCAGGAAGAGCTCGAACTCTCTTTCGCCGGGACGTTTCTCATATAGCCATTCGGCCACGACAGCCTCGGCGGTATAGTCGAAACCGTAGCGATATCGCGAGCCGCCAAGTGTAAACTGTATTTCAAATGATGTCGGCTCGTCGCCCGAAGTAAGGTCGAGCGAAAACGGCTCTGCATCGAGCCTGTCCTTAGGATTGAGCTTTACGGAGTTGAGCAGCACATCGCGCATAGCCTTCAATGCTTTCAGCACATTGCTCTTGCCGCTCGAATTGGCACCGTACATGACTGCCACAGGCAGCAATTCCTCTTCTACAGACTTTACAACGGCAGCCGACAGCTCCTGAATAGGAGCCGCCTCCATGCTCAGCGTCATTTCATTCCTGAACGACCTAAAATTCTTGAATGTGAAGTTTACCAACATATCTTTATCGGATCTATGTCGCAAAGATAACAATAAATTTTAATACGGAGTTCATTTTGTGAGATATTTTCTCACAAAAAGCAATTTGAATAGCTATTTAGTGGGGAGTGTAGCACGAGCGAGACCAGGAGGGCCGAGCGGAGACGTGGGCGTGTGGGGAGTGCAGCACGAGCGAGACCGGGAGGGCCGAGCGGAGACGTGGGCGGATGGGGAGTGCAGCACGAGCGAAGCCGGGAGGGCGCGAGAATATACAGCGGAGCTGTTGCACCTTCTCAGCCTCACGATTATTCGTGAGGGATGAGGCGGCACGGGTGGCGGAGGGGTAAAAAAAGATCCCCATCGTTTCACAACGACGGGGATCGCTAACTTATACTAATGAGTAA
>JAGAUV010000006.1 GCA_017620635.1 Muribaculaceae bacterium
AGGCTAAAAAGTAAGCCGGATATAAAATCGACAAAATTAAATTGACCCCCACCGCCAGGACTTTTTAGGGGTCAATCTTATTTTGACGAGGGGGTCAATTTTTTTCCGCCGACAGGGGTCAATCTGCACCGACTTTTCCAGTCTGGCGCAACTCCTGGGCGGCAAGCTTCATAAGTCCGGCGAGAAGATTGTCGGCTGGACAGCCCCGAGAGCCACAATAGTTATGGAAGGACCGTGGGAACTGAAACTCGTATCCGGACAGTGCGTCCTCATTCCCAGCGCCACCCTGCTTTCGGATCTTGCCGGCAAGCTCACGCTGACCGAGACCGCCAAGATTGAGGTCGAGCTTAAAGTGACCATGCCGTCCGCCGCCAAGGTTCCCCCCTATGGTGTATTCGCAAGCGATTCGCTTCCCACCGAATGGTCTGACGGGAACGGATGGCTGCTCCCGGAGGAAACCGAAAATGCAGAAGCTGCAGGCTAAAGCATGGATAGCGCACTTGAACGGGCCGTCCAGCGCGAGGCTGCCGACGCGCTGCTGAATATCGGCATATCGATTCCGCTAAAGGAGTTCAGGCTGCCGTTCAGAAAACGACCCGTGAAACTGCGTGTGACACTCAAAAGACCATATATGTCCGGGCAGATTCAATTTGCCCGAACATATCTTTCTATGGAGGTCACGGCAGAGCAGATGGCGGCATTTACCAAAGAGGAACAGATGCGGTTCATAGCGAAGCACGGTGCGGCACTCTGCCGGATGATAGCCTATACGATATGTGTGGGACCGATACGCCGGCTGTTTGTCCGGCCGGTGTCATGGTTTATCCGGAACTGTGTGCAGCAGCACATAATTCTGGCTGCGGCGCAGAAATTCGTAAGCCTGATGGGCACCGACCCTTTTATACCTATTATCAGATTAGCCGAACGGACGAATCCGATGAAGCTGAGACTGAGCCGGGCAGCGAAGGGGAGTTAAAGAGCGGTTATGAACCCTCCCATAGCCCCTTTGGATTTATATGGCAGGTGGCCGACGCTACAGGCTGGAGCGTGGACTACATACTTAACAAAGTAAATTATCAGACCCTGATCATGATGCTTAGCGATGCTCCACGATACAGGAGCGGACACAAGGCATCACAGTCAAACAAGACTGCCGGCGCTACCGCAGAGGATGATGCCCGGGAGGTTGAAGGATATTTCAGAAGTAATTTAAAACAGTAATACATGAAACCGGTAGAGCTTGAGATCTTTTTGCAGGATGGTCTTACACCCGGGCTTCGCAGTGCCGGCAAGACAGTCCAGAATTTTTCCAACGACACCAAGCGTCAGCTCAAGGATGTCGCCGGAGCCCTGGCTGTGCAGCGAAATGTAGTGCGTGATCTTGAGAAGCAATACCGTGAACTTGAAAAATCAGCCAGAAAGACGGCATCAGGGCGAGGCTCAGCAAAAACATCCTCGCAACTCGCCGCCATCAAAAAAGAACTTGATGCAGAGAAGGCCGGATTGGAGGAACTGGCAAAGCTCCAGCGTAAACTCAAACTTGAAGCAGAAAATGCCGGAGTATCGCTGCGTCAGCAGTTGCGTAATGTCAGGGAAGAGATAGCAACCCTTATGCTTGCCTACAGATCCCTCTCGGATCAGGAAAAACAAACAGCACAAGGAAGGGAGCTCGCCCGTCATATAAGTGAGCTTACCGAAAAAGCCGGAGAGCTGAACGATGCCCTTGTCGATACCTCGCAGGCTGTTGCCAATGCCGCATCTGACACCCGGGCATTCGATCAGCTTGCCGGAGGCATGCAGCTCGTTGTTGATGGATTCGGATTGGCAACCGCCGGAGCTCAGGCCCTTGGATTGAGCGAGTCTGACCTTGTGGAAGTACAGACACAACTGCAGACCGCTCTCGTTGCAAGCAACGCGCTGACCTCCATGCAGGTCAATCTTCAGAAGCAGTCGGCACTCATGCAGGGTGTCAACGTGATACAGACCAAGGCAGCTGCCACGGCCGAAAACATACGGACATGGGCTGTAGGTCGCGGAGTAATAGCTACCAAGGCAGCCACAGTAGCACAGGCCGCATTCAATGCTGTAGCCAAGGCAAATCCCTATGTAGTGCTTGCAATGGCTGTAGTGACTGTTGTCGGTGCTCTGTATGCACTTGCAAAAGGCAATGAGGCAGCAAAAAAGACCGAGGAAGAACGCCAGGCACAGCTTGAGCGTACCCGGGAGATTAACGAAGGGATAGCGCGGTCGATAGGCGAGAGTGCCGGCGCGCAGATTACGGCATACAACAAGCTTCAACGAGCCTGGAAGGCCCTCGGCGACGATATGGCTAAGCGACGTAAATTCGTGGATGAAAACAAAAAAGCATTCCATGAACTCGGGTTGTCTGTAAACAGTATAAATGATGCCGAAGCGGTGCTCGACAACAATACCTCCAATGTTGTTAATTCATTCATTCTTCGTGCGAAAGCTGCAGCTCTCGACAAGGCCGTGACACAGGCATACTCCACCATGCTCGAGAAGCAGGATCTGGCTCGCCGCAACGCCCGATACGATGTCAAATCAAATGGCGATAAAATAAGCTATTCTGAAGCGCATAAACGAGGCATGCAAGGTGTGGTGGCGATCGCTCGAAATCGTTACATTGCACGTGCCGGCTCCGGCGATGTGGGCAGCAGTACTACTTACGACTATAAAGTAAGCGATGCACAGGTTTATAATGCTGCAAGTAACAGACTCGCACTTGAAGAGCGCGACCGTCAGATAAAGGCAGCATCCGACGAAGCCGACCGTAGAGTCAAAGAGCTGCAGGGACAGATCGATGCAACCGAATCAGCTCTCGAGGCGCTTAAAATTCCGCAAATGAACAATAACCAGTCGACCTCTACCGATGCTTCGACGAGAGAAGATCGTATTGAAGCTGCGCGCAAAGAAGCGGAAGAGTTACGCAAACTGCGTTGGCAGAACGAGCAGGCCGAAATTGATCAGATGGCTGAAGGTTCGGAGCGCCGTCGCCGGCAGATATCCCTTGACTACGAAAAACAACTTACTGAGATAGACAAGTTGCGCAACAGATTCGTGGAAAGTAATAAAGAAGTCGAAGCCGAAAACCTGAACCTTGCCAGACTTACCGACGAGCAGCAGACCGAGATTGACAAGGCTAACCGTATCGCTGTGGAATCACGCGACAGTGCATTACAGGATCTGTATCGCATGGAGGCGCAGCACATGTCGGACTATCTCAAGCAATACGGTACATTTCAACAGCGCCGCGCGGTTATCGCGGAAGACTACGATCGTAAGATAGCTGAGGCTTCAGATGAATGGGTTAAGAAAGCCCTTGAACATGAAAAGTCAGTGGCTCTGCAGAATATTGAAATTGAATCAATAAAGCAATCAATCGATTGGGGCAGTGTATTCGGCAATTTCGGAACCATGTTCCGCGATCAGTTGGAGCCTACAATCGAGAAGCTACGAGCCATAACAAAGACAGAGGAGTTCAAAAATACAGACATTGAGGATAAACAGACTTTGTTTGAGTTGATATCCAGACTCGAACAGGCCAACACATCGTGGGATAGTAATATTTTCGCGACTCTCGGTAATGACCTGACTGAATACCAAAAGGCCTTGCGCGAATATATAGCAGCCCAGGATGCCGAGCGTGCCGCTACAGAGGCACTGACCGATGCAAAGAATAAACTCGCTGCCGCCAAGTCATCCGGAGACAGTACAGCCATTGCCGCCGCGACACGTAGTGTTACAGTTGCGACCAATAATCTTGGCCTTGCATCAGAGCACGTAGCCGATTTTGGCACACATGTACAGGATGCCTCCGGCAAACTGCAGACATCAACGGCCACAGTCAATAATATGTTCAATTCCCTGGTAAGCAATCTATCCGGTCTTAAATCGGGCAGCCTGCAAGGTGTTGGCGAAAGTCTGATGGGCCTTGACAAGCTGTTTAATAACAGCGGCGTTACCAACGCTGTCGGTGGTGCTCTTGCCTATGGCATGTCAAAGTTACTTGGTAATTCCTCCATCGGGAAAAGTGTCGCTGAGGCTCTTGGCAACAGTGGCCTGATCGGTTCGATAATATCCGCAGTCCTGTCATTGTTGGATATCCTCAAGGATGGTATAGGGAACCTTGTATCAAGTCTAATAGATACCGTTCTCGGTGCTATATCCGGTATACTCAAGAATCTGTTGAATGGAAAAATGTTTGTTCAGATAGGCCGGTCACTGATTGATGGTATTGCCGGGATATTCGATGCTATAACGTTTGGCGGATTTTCATCATGGTTCAGCTCAAGCAATGCCAAGGAAGTCCAGGAGACCATTGACAAACTGACAGAGCGCAATGAATTACTCCAGACTGCCATCGAGGATTTGACCGATGAAATCAAGGCAAGCAGAGGTACTAAGAGCGTTGCAGCATACCGGGACGCATACAATTACCAGCGTGAAACAAATGCCAATTATCTCGGCATCGCGCAAGCTCAGGCAGGATATCACGGCTCCCATCACAGTTGGAATTACTATTGGGACGGATTTTCTCAAGAACAGATTGCGCGTCTGAGCCGTCAGATCGGTCGCTCGTGGGATGGGAATATCTGGAATCTGTCGCCGGAAGAGATGAAAATGCTTCGTGCCAATGTCGATATGTGGAAGCAGATCCAGGACACCGGCAAAGGCGGATATGGCAACAGTCTGACCGAAAAGCTCGATGACTATATCGCCCAGGCCGGCAAGCTCAAGGAGCTGACAAACGAGCTTTACGAAGGATTGACAGGGATATCCTTCGACTCCATGTATGACAGCTTCATCGATCAGCTCATGGACATGTCGTCAAGTGCGGAAGACATTATCGATAATCTGAGCGAATACTTCATGCGTGCCATGCTAACCAACAAGATTGGAGAACTGTATGCCGATAAACTGGAGGAATGGTGGAAGAAGTTCGGAAAGGCGATGGAAGACAATGACCTTACCGAAGCCGAGCGCAATGCCCTGTCTGATGAATATATGAAATATGTCGAGGAAGCCATGAAGCTCCGCGATCAACTTGCCGCAGCCACCGGTTACGGCGGCAACGAAAAAGGCTCCTCCCAGTCCGGTAAAGCCGGCAGTTTCAATGCCGTGAGTCAAGACCAGGGAACCAAGCTTGAAGGACTGTTTGTCTCGGCACAAGGCCATCTATCCAATATTGACACCATTGTCGAAAATGTGGCTGAGCGCATGAGTGCCGCCGAAGGCTATCTTGCCCAGATTGCTGAGAACACCAAATCAAACGCGGCGTCAGCGGAAGAGATCAAGGAATTGCTTGTAAAAATTGCTCGAGACGGAATAAAGACGAAATAACATGGATACCGAAGCATTGAAAAACCTTGTCATAATCAACGGCAAGGATATATGGACTGAGTTCGGAGCCTTTCTGACCGAAGAGAAGAAGGGTGGCCGGGAGAATCTCACGGCAATAATGACTCCCTCCAAGGTCAAGAGTCATGTAGGGGTCAATATCCGGGAAGAGAATGGCTCCAAGTATTCAACGAGGCTCGATGTAAAGAATGAGGAGCGTGATGTTACATTGCATTTTGCATTGTTTGCCGGGTCCAAAGAAGAATGGCTGCTTCGCTACCGTAACTTCATTACATTTCTTAAACAGGGGCAAGACGGATGGCTTTCCGTAAATCTGCCGGAGCTCAATCTTACTATGCGTATGTTCTATGTAAGCTGCCCCGGCTATAAACCACTCACATACCTTTGGGAAGAAGGAGTTCAGGCAAGTCGATTCAAAGTTACATTCAGGGAACCTAAGCCATCATTTTGATAAAATTATAACGTCATTACAACATGTCTATAACGATATTTGACAGATCCGGCAATATTAAAGCTGAAGTATCTCCTAACGATAGTTCTGTTCAGAGCAAGGAGGTTCAGGGCGACAATGTCCTGACGCTATCTTTCATTCATCACGAACATGTCGTTCTTGATGTCGATGACTATGCCGATTTCGATGGGGAGCGGTACTGGATGTGCGAAAAATACCGGCCCAAACAGAAATCCACACAAGAATGGGAATATAACATAAAATTATATGGTGCCGAGAGTCTGATACGGAATATTCTTGTCATAAAAAGAGTCGATGGCGAGGATAATCCCGTATTCACTCTGACAGCACCGCCACGAGAACATGTCGCGATGATTGTAGACTGCATGAACGACGGCATGGGTAATATTTCCGATTGGAAAGTAGGTCAGGTTGACGGATCCGAAAATATTGTCATAGATTATTTCGGGAAATACTGCGACGAGGCTCTGCGTGAGATTGCCGGAAAGGTCGGTGCAGAATACTGGGTTGAGGGGCAGACCGTCAACGTATGTCGCTGCGAACATGGCGAGTCAATAACATTGGGATATGATAAAGGATTGACCGTAGTGGAGCCGGACAGGGCCGATAATGTCAAGTTCTATACCAGACTATACCCTGTCGGTAGCAGCCGCAACATAGATCCGGAGAAATACGGATATTCCAGACTACAGTTGCCCGACGGTCAGAAATACGTTGAGGTCAATGCCGACAAATATGGTCGTGTGGATCATTATGAGGAATCTGCATTTGCAGACATATACCCCAGACGCATAGGCGTTGTAAGCAGCGTCCGCTCTGTCGAGATGACAGGAGAGGATGGTAAGCCGTTCTATGTCTATTATTTTAAGGATGACAGTCTGACATTTGATCCGAATAATTATGAAATAGGTGGGCTTGTCAAAAGAGTGTCATTCCAGGAAGGAAGCGAGCTTGCCGGACTCGGAGCCGAAGATAACGGAACATATTATTTCGAAGTCAACTTTAATAGTAATACTCGGGAGTTTGAAATCATAACTACATGGCCGTACAATAACGACACACAGTTACCGGGCGGTATGCTCGTTCCAAATGTCGGAGATAGATATATACTATGGCATCTGCGTATGCCGGATGAATATTACCGGCTTGCCGAAGCTGAATTTATGGAGGCTGTTGACAAATACAACAAGGAGCATGCTCTTGACATAACAGTATTTAAGGCCTCGACGGATCATGTATGGATAGAAGATAATAATGTCGACTTATTTGTCGGCCGTCGCGTAAGGCTGGAGAGTGAACAATACTTTCCGGAGGATGGATTTCGTGACAGCCGAATTACCGGGATAACCCGGAAGATCAATCTCCCGTCGCAGATGGACATTGAGATCGGCGACGCTCTGAGTCGCACTTCTAAAGCAAAGATAAACGATTCTATTTCCGATATAAGGAACTATGCGAGAACGATAAAAGAATCTGTCTCGCTGCCTGATATTATTCGTACGGGAGATAGCACCAGACCAACCGACAATAATTTATTTAGTGCAAGACGTAGCTTGCGCGAATTTGTCTCAAGGAAAAACGACGACACGGTAGAAGGCGTATTACGCTTTCTCAAGGGGCTGATGGCCGGCGATTATCAGGCCGGGGTCAGTGGCGGTTTCTTCGGTCTGGATAAGGATGGCGACTCGTTTGCCGAGGTTGGCAAACTCTACGTGCGTGTAAAGGCGTTTTTTGAGTCGCTTACTATAATTGAGGCCGGTGTCCTTAGCGGCAAGCAGTACATAACACCCGGCGGCGCTATAAAGTGTACAAAGGTCGAGGAAACCGACAGCTCATATCGCTGCTATTTCCTTTCCGAGCAGGACGGAGAAAAGACCGACTGCAAAATCATTGCCGGCGATCAGGCTATAGCTGAGTTCTTCAATGCGAAAACCGGAACCGCAAACAAGGTCAGCAACCATCGTTTCTGGCGTCTTGTAACAGCTGTCAATAATGATGCATACACAGATGACAATGGCAACCACTACGGCTACATCGAGCTATCCAAAACCGACTGTGAGGGCGGCAGCTCTGAACCTGCGGTGGGCGATGAGATATGCCAGTTCGGAAATCGCCTTGATCCGACAAGACAGTCGGCAATGGTATTTTCGACTGTCGATGCCGACGCGCCAAGTGTCAAATTATTCAGTGGCATTAATTCGTTCAGCCTTGAAGGAAAGGCAGTCATAGCGTTCGGTTGTGATCCGGCAAGCGGTAGAGTATTTTTCAGACTCGGGGCAAGTGGCGCGGCCCATTACCTTGAGTATATACAGGGAAAAGGTCTCGTCGTCGCCGGCAAGATCAGTGTGAAAAGCACCTTTACGAACAACAACGGAGAGGATCAATCTTTAGGAGATCTGATAACAGGGAATGACGTACTTTATATCTCGCATACTTCACGGACCTCAGCACCGGCACTGCCGACGGTAAATGCGAGCGGTGTGATAACATCGCTCAACGGCTGGAGCACGCAGTCGCCGGAATGGCAGGCCGACAAATACATATGGCAGACAACGTATGTGCGCAAATGCGACGGCACGGCGTCGTTCTCCACTCCCACGTGTATGCAGGGGGCAGATGGCGAAGACTCGCTGACGGTGGAGATAACTACAGATCTCGGCAACGTGATACTCAACGGCGAGGGGCAGAGGATGCTCACGGCAACGGTGTTCAGCGGCGGACAGGACATTACCGCAGGCATACCGTCGGGGCATTTCTCATGGGAGCGTACAAGCGCCGACCCGGCCGATGATAAGGTGTGGAACCGCCTGCATGAAGGCATCGGCAACATGTGTATGGTAACGCAGGACGATATCGACCGCAACGCCATGTTTAAATGCTTAGTGGTGGTGGATGACTGAAATATGAAACAATCAACAATATCAACAAACAATAAAACGAAGTAACAATGGGACAGAGAGTAGCATCAGGACAGATAACGATTGTCGATCTCAACGACGGACGCGCCGTGCAGGCGTACACCTCGACCTCCAAGGGCGAAACACAGATTTACAATCCGGATACTAAAGTGTATACGCCGGCATACAGCTCGTCGAGCCCTCAGACTGTCACTGCCAAGGTGTACGTGTCGGGCATAAGCGCCGATCAGGCTCCGACTTCGGCCTGCACAGGATGGGCGTGGAAGGTTAACGGCACTGCCGTAGGCACATCGGGAAACTATACGTTTGCCAACAACGTGTTGTCGATAAAGGCCGATATCGCCACAGGGACAAAGTATCTCAACATAGAATGGGAATGCACCTACACCGACCCCGACACAGGCGCGCAGACCAAGGTGCTCGGCTACAAGACGCTTGCACTGAGCCAGAGCGGCGGCGCAGCCGGTCTTGTGGTGTTTGAGCTCCCCAACGGCGACACCTTCGACAAGGGTTCAGCCATAACTTCGCTGACAGCCAAGGCTTCGCTCATGCGCGGCGCCACGAAGGACACTACCATCAAGAGCGCAGCGTGGGAAAAGCTCGATATTACCACCGGCACATGGAAGGCGGCTACCGAGACCAACAGCCTCACGGGAGGCGTATCGACCATTACCGTTACCGCTAACGACGTGCTAAACTTTCAGACTTACCGTGTGACGTTTACCGACAGCGAGAATACGTCGGAGACATTTACCGGCTATGTGACATTCATGGATGCCACCGACCCATATATCGTGTATGTGCGGTCGACCACTGGCGACAAGATAGTCAACGGCGCCGGGAGCACCGAGGTTTATGCCGAGGTGTGGCTTGACGGAAAGATGGTGGAGACCAAGGGCGCGGCCTCGCCTCAGTTTACCTACACGTGGACCAAATACAACCAGAACGGAGTGGCTACCAACTGGAGCGGCACCACCTCGCCGACCAAGACAGGCAACCCCATCACGGTAACTGCGGCAGACGTCAATGTCCGTGCCACCATATACTGCGATGTCGCCAAGAAGTAAAACATAAGGCCGAAATCACAGACAATGGCAACAAATGCGATAGGCCGTGGTCAAATAACGATAGCGGCGATAAAGGATGGTGCTAACTATAGCCCGAATATGCTGAAATACACAAAGACAGCGCCTGTGAGCTGGAGCAGCGACCGACCGGCAAACTCCAAGCGTACTGTAGCGACAAATGCTGACGGTTTCGCGGAATTTACTCAGGAGCTGCTGGCGACGGGCAACCATAATGCCTATACGTGGGTGCAAAGCTTCCTTCCCGGAATACCACATGAAGTTTTCAAGCCGGGGAAGACTTATACGCTGAGCTTTGAGTATAAGTCTGACGCAGAGATCCATGTGTCTTTTGACATTCGTCCGATAGGCACTAACAAAGCCTTGTTTGTATCTCCTCGTTCGTATTTCCCAGCCTCCTCGGAGTGGACCCGGTCACATATCACGGCAGTAATGCCGGCAAATAATACCAATGACCAGAATCAAGCCTTGCTTGCCGCTGCTATAGCCGACGGAAATGGAGCTGTCGGCGATAAGGCTGTATTCCGCAAATTCTGCCTTGTGGAAGGCACGGCTACGGAGTGGGTTCCTGCCGCCTCTGAGATGGTCGGCACCTCGGCCAAAGTGGTTGTTGTCAACTCCGAGGCGACGGCGTTTATATACAAGGATGATTTCAAGACGCTCGTAGGGCCGCAGAGCATTAAGCTCACTGCCTCTCTGCAGGGGACGAGCGGCTATCAGTGGAGCTACAAGACGCCGTCGATGACGTCGTTCGCTAACATAGCCGGTGGTACTTCGGCCACATACGTCCTCTCCAACAGCTTTTTTACAGAAAAGAGCTGCACTCTGCGCTGCACCTCGGGCGGTGTGCACGACGAGGTAACAATCGTGAAGGTCAGCAGCGGAAGTAACGGAGCGAACTATACTGATAATCTGCTTCTCGGGTCAAGCAAATTTAAAGCGACAAATGATGTCGCGACAGGCATTACGTCGAGTATAGGCGCGGAGGGAGAACTTGTTATTACTGCGTCGGCAGGCAATAGCAACTATGTCACGGGCTTTTGGCAATCAATCAATGCTGCTGAAATAGAGCAGAATTTTGCTGAGGGAGATTTATTTACAATATCGTTTACGATTAAATCGTCAGACAGCAATGGGCGAGTGCCGACAATCTATATCAAAACTGGTATGGGATATTTTACCCAACAAGGTTCGATATCATCTGAATATTCAACTATATACTACACCGGAATATGGAAGAAAGCCAACTCGATTAACGTTCATCTGGGCTTTGCTCAGTGTGTAGGTACTTACCACATTAAAAATTGGAAAATTGAAAAAGGGAGCAATCCCGCTCCTCAGTGGACGCCACATCCCTCTGAGATGGTGGGCCACGACGCATATACCGTCCTGCTGTCGAACGAGAGCCACATCTTCGAGGGGGACACCACGAAGGCTGTTGCCGCAAGCACAAGCTCCGAAGTCATTGCCTACAAGGGTGCGACACTTGCCGCGGCCACGATAGGAACTATAACGGGAGCGCCTACGGGCATGACCGCGACGGTGCAGAACAACGGCACTACCTCCGCGAAGTTTACCGTGGCAGTGACAACGGCGCTGACGACAAGACAGGGTGTGCTCACTGTGCCCGTGACTGTCGACGGCAAGGCCTTCACGCAGAAGTTCTCGTGGAGTCTGTCGCTCAAAGGCAAGGACGGCAGGAACGGCTCGGACGTGTATTCGCTCGACCTTGACAACGAGGTGGCAGGCATAGCGTGTGATGCCTCGGGTGCAGTGACGGGCTCGTACCCGAAAGTGACGGCCAAGGTATACCAAGGTTCGCAGCCGGCGAGCGGCGTGTCGTTCTCGCTACCCACCAAGACGGGTATCTCGACAGCTACGATAACGTCGGCAGGCGTAGTGACGATGAGCGGCATGACAGCCGACACTGCGGAGATAACGGTGCAGGCTGTAGTGGGCGGCGTTACCTTGCAGAAAATTTTCAGTCTCTATAAGGTCAAGCCGGGATCGGACGGTCTGAGCTATGCCGTGAATCTTCTCAAGAAGTCGAATGTGGTGCAGCAGACCGTAGGCTATGTCCTCGGCAGCTATGAGTGGGACCAGCACCCGGCGGTGGGTACGGACTGCACGCTGACGATATGCGGCAAGGTAGGCCCCAAGGATAACTATATAGAGCTCTATCAGAATAAAGGCTATCACAAGATAGGTAATTTCGAGGGCAGGACGGAGACTGTCAAGTCATTCAAGTTCAAGGTTACGGAGGTGGCCGGACGTACTACGCTTGTCGACTTTTACCGAAACCCCAACGACGGCGACTTCGACTCGGGGACATATATCAAGTGGGCCGTTATCACACTCGGCGATGCGCCGCAGACGTGTTGGACTCCTGCCAAGAGCGAGATGGAGGGCGCACGGGTATTCTCTTTGCTGACGAGCACGGACAACGTGAGGCGCAATGCCATGGGCGAGCTGTCGGCGACTAAGGTGTCGGCCACCAAGTATGTGACTACGGGGGACGGCACGACTACCGCCACCGAGCATTATCTCTACTACCGCAGGGAGACAGCCTCGGGCTTTTCGGCATGGACTCTCGGCGCAGGAGTAGGAAGTCCGACGACTCCGCTGATAGACATACTCGACGACACGAGGGCCGTGGTGTTCGAGCTTCGCGACTCGAGCGGCATGGTACTTGATCATGAGAGTATACTTGTGATATCGGATGCGGCAGATATGAAGGTAGGCGGCACAAATCTGCTGCGCAACAGTGACTTCATAGACGGCCTCAAATACTGGGACAATAACTTCCTTGCTTCGCTTAATGCCGTAACGATACCCGAGAGCGATGCCGAGATAGGATGGTATGACAACCGTTTCTCGGCGAAAGTGAGCCATCTGGAAAACAGCCAGACGTGGCGCAAGCTGCTGCAGCCTATCGAGAAAGGCCGCATAGTGCCGGGCAAGACATACACGCTGTCGGGCTTTGTGTATATCCCCGACAAGAGCGCCATGGGCGCAGCCGCCAACGGCAGCACCGCCTACAGACTGCGAGCGTCGATGTGCTATAAG
>JAGAUV010000064.1 GCA_017620635.1 Muribaculaceae bacterium
AAGAATGAGGGTGACTCTACCACCTGGGCGGTGGCGGCTGTTGTCAGCGACGCAAGGGCCACTGCAGCGAGTAATGTCTTCTTCATAATATGAAATTTTTTGAGTTTCTATTTTTGTCGAAACGTGTATTTCTCTCGTGCCGTCATTTGTGGCACTTCACCTATCACAACAATGCGCAGCACACGAAAGTTCAATTTTAAAATGTATTTTGACACTTCTCCTATATTATTTTGCCTCTTTCGACGTTATAGATAAAACGATATTTCCTCCACATACCATCTTGTAAGGTAGCCGATATCGGAGCAGATGAAACAAAAAGACACAAAGGCATAAAGAACATAAATATTTTATGTAACTTTTGATTTTTTGCCTTTATGTGTCTCCTTCTCAGCAAGGTATCCTTTGGGCGAGCCTATGAGTGAGATGTGGAAACAAAACTTTTTATTGATGACAGACAACAACTCTCCTTCGCGGCCACGGTTCGCCACTCGCTTCGGCGTCATAGCCACCACTGTGGGCTCGGCAGTCGGCCTGGGCAACATCTGGCGCTTCCCCGACGAGGCCGGCGAGACCGGCGGCGGGGCCTTCCTGATGCTCTATATATTTTTCGTGGCAGTCATAGGCGTACCGGTGGTATGCGCCGAGTTCATGATGGGGCGTTCGTCGAGGCTCAACATATTCGGCGCCTTCCGTACGCTGGCACCGCGCAGCGGCAAGGCATGGCTCGCCGTGGGAGGCATGGGCATAGTGGCCTCGGTACTAATCCTGTCGTTCTACTCGGTCGTCGCCGGGTGGACGCTCGAATACCTCTACGAATCGGTAGCCGGGAACATCGACGACATGGGCGGCATGTCGCGCCACACGGCCTTCGACAGCTTCACCGCCGGGTGGGGGTGCGTAGCATGGACCATCGTCGTACTCGCCATCAACGCCGTGGTGCTACTCGGCGGCGTGCGCAAGGGCATAGAGCGCGTGAGCAACATCCTCATGCCCGTACTCTTTGCCATACTCATAGTGCTGTGCGTCAACACCCTGCTGCTCCCAGGTGCGGGCGATGGTCTGCGCTTCCTCTTCGCCCCCGACTTCGGCGCCATCGACAGCGGCGTGGTTATCAACACCCTCGGTCAGGCATTTTTCTCGCTGTCGCTCGGCGTGGGCACGATGATGATTTACGGCAGCTACTTCGACGAGCGCACCCCCATAGTGCGCAGTGCCGTCACCACGGCGTCGCTCGACACCCTGGTTGCAATCCTGGCCGGCATACTCATCTTCCCGGCGGTATTCTCGTTTGGCGGCTCACCGGCGGGTGGGCCCAGGCTCGTCTTCGAGGTCTTGCCCGATATTTTCGCCCAGATGCCGGGGGGCAGCCTGTGGGCCTCGGCCTTCTTCCTCTTACTGGCATTGGCCTCCATCACTTCGACAATATCGATGAGCGAAATCTGCGTGGCCTTCCTGTGCGAACAGTGGGGTATGCGCCGACCCGTGGCCGTCGCCGTCAACGCCATTGTGGCAATCGGCCTCGGCACGCTGTGCGCCATGTCGTTCGGACCGCTGTCACATGTCAAGATTTTCGACATGACGGTCTTCGACCTCTTCGACTATGTGACCAGCAACATCCTCATGCCCCTGGGCGGCATGCTCATATCAATCTTCGCCGGGTGGGTACTACGGCGCAGCCTCGTCGACCGCGAACTGTCGCCCGCCCCGAGCGCCGTGGTAAGTGCCATAGTCTTCTGTCTACGCTACCTCGCCCCCGCCGCCATCGCCCTAATCTTTATCAACGGGCTGGTGTAAAACAGGATTGAATGGAGAGAAGTTGTATAATTATTCGGCGTTTCTGACAAATCGGCTTATCCGCTCATTTACAATACGTACATAGCTGCGCTTCATTTTGTCAGATAGGAAACTGTTCTCAACAAGGCGCATTGCTTCCATTGGGAAAGCGATATACTTGTTTAAAATTCTATCCATACGCTTCTTTACCAAACCAATCCTGACTCCGAATCTCTCAAAATCGATACGGCAGGGATGACCGGTTCTATCGAAAATATCGCTCTTCTCTATTTCAGGAGACAGCCCTCCATCAAGACCGAAGTCATCGCCATTGACATGTAAACTTGTATTGATAAGGTCGTAAGCAGGCGCCAAACGGTATCCGTCCGAAAAAAGCCGACTTGATTTTTGATTTTCAGGTCGGCTTTAAGTTTTGTAGTTGTAAGGCAGGAGCTGGATTAGTTCCGGCTCATCCATATCCGGTCTTAATCGTTGCAGGGTGTCCTGCAGCCACTGGCGTGGATTTATGCCGAGGTTCTCGCATGAGACGATGAAGGTGTAGAAGATGGCGTTGTCCTCGGCTCCACGGTCGTTTTGGCTGAAAAGGTAGTTTTTGCGTCCGAGCGCCGAGGGGCGCTGCCCCTGTTCCACCGGATTGCTGTCGATATGGTAATATCCTTCTTCGGTGTACCGCATCACTCGCGGCCACAGGGAGAGTGCATATTTTATGGCGACGGCGAGGGGCTCCTTGGGGGTACATGTCACATACGCGGTCCTCATCCATGCCTCGATGCCCTTGAGTATGGGAACGGCAAGACGTTGGCGTTCCGCGCGGATTTCATCCGCGGACGCTCCCGAAGCCACGAGGTTTTCCTCGAGTGCGTATAGTGTGGCGATGTATTTGACGGCCTCGCAGGCAAGGGGGTTGGATTTTTGCGCGTCGACAAATTTACGGCGTATGTGGGCCATGCACGCCAGGACCGTTATCCCGGGCACATTCTCAAATTCGTTGTATACTTTGTAGCCGTCGTTCTGTATCACCCCCTGATATCCCCTGAGCTGTGTGCGCGGTATCTCCCCGCCGCGGCTGCCTTTGTGATAGTAGAAGAAGGTGCCGCGGGGATGCGGGCTTACGTCACGGAACTGCCAGGCATATCCTTTGCGGCATGGCTGCCCTTTGCGGTCGGCGATGTTCCACGGCACCTCGTCTATCTGGACATATCTCCCGGCCATCACCGCCTCGCGCTGGCTCTCGTACAGGGGGAAAAGCACGTTGGCCGCGGCATGTATCCAGTCGTTCACGGTCGAGGTCGGCAGCTTCAGCCCGAGCTCGGCGAACATCTTGACCTGACGGTACTCGGGCAGGTGGTGGTTGAACTTGTTGTCGACAAGGGTCGCCAACAGGTCGGCGCCGGCATGTCCTCCGCCGATGATGCTGTGCGGGCGTTCGGCCTGAAGTATCTCCGGAGCCGGGGCGCCTTTGTCTGCCTTACGTCGCAGTATAGGAGTGACGATTTTCTCCACCCACAGGCGCTGCGGCTGAAGATGCAGCACGTTGGTTTCGTCCCGCCCTATGATGTCGTAGTCACCGATGTCTATCCCTTCGGGATACACCGTCCTGGCTTCTACCGGCAGACCGTAGATATTGTACTTTTCAGGGCGCCTGCCGCGGCCCTCCGACTGGGCCTTGGCCTCCGCGCGGCGTTTCTCCGCTGCTTCGTCGACATCCCTGGATGCCTTCTCGAGCTCCTTTTTCGAGGCGAGCACCGACTCCTCGTCACCCTCGTCGAAGAGCGAGGGCCCGTCGTATCTTACAGCCCTGTCCTTGAGGGAACCGCCGAAAGCGCGACGCCGCAACTGCTCGATGAGCCGTGCCTGAGATATGATCATCTCATGGCAGGCTTCTATCGTGTCGGGCAGTGTCAGCGTCTTTTCCATACCGCTAAGTTACTAAATCTTAGCGATATGTGCAAGCTTTTTGGCAACTATTTTTCACTTTTTTCATACCTGTGTCGGCGCGCGACCTTAGGCGATATTCCTTCCATGAGCAGAACCAGTTCAGACCACTTCATGCTTCGGAACCCCGTGCCCTGACGCAAGAAGATGCGCGGGTGGAAACGACCCTCTTCAAGCCGTTTGTAGTAGACCGCATAGCCCCCGTGCTCCCAGTGAAGGATTTTCATCACCCGGCGGGACCTGCCCACAAATATATAGACATCGCCGTTGGACGGGTCAAGGCCGACCAGCCTTACCTGCCCACTCAGACAGTTGACACCCATGCGCATATCGGTAGGATGCTGCGCCATGACGATGCGGTTGTTCTCATTCAAATTAAACATAGCGTTTTTGATTGCAAAGTTCGCAACCCAAGACGCTATGTACAAGCCGGCCTATTTCGGACGGATACTC
>JAGAUV010000065.1 GCA_017620635.1 Muribaculaceae bacterium
GGCCTACTTCCTCGAGGTCGTTGTGCTTGCCGCTAACACGCAGGCACTTCTGCGAGTCGGCTACCCTGCGGCTTTTGGGGCTTGCGTTGCCGAGAATGATGTCCTTGAACTGGTTCATACCTGCGTTGGTAAACATCAGGGTGGGGTCATCTTTTATAACCATTGGTGCGGATGGCACGATGTGGTGTCCCTTCGATTCAAAGTAGTCTTTGAACGACTGGCGTATTTCCTTTGCTGTCAGCATTGTGGAATGTGATAAGTATTTGTTTTTGTATATTTGTTCTTGCAGTAGTCGCAAAATTTCTTAACTTTGCGGTTCGGAAGTGCAAAATTAGCAGAAATTTCCCGGTTGTGCAAATTTTTCAAGCGCTGTCGACGTGTAATTATTAACTAATATTTAATCGATTGAAGGTCTTCTATCGCTATAATCCGACAACTGAGCAGTACGAGCGCGTGTATCCGGATATGCGCCATCGTGTCGCGGCGGCCATAGGTCCGTATGTGTGGGCCGTGGCCGTGGTGGGTGTCCTTGCGCTGGCAATATACAGCTTTGTGGAGACTCCCCGTGAGAAGCGCCTGCGCAGCGAGAACGAGCGTCTGCGCTCGCGTGTGGATCTGTTAGGGCGTCGAGCCGACGAAGCGATAGCGGTAATGGAGGATCTGGCCGAGCGCGATAATAACTTCTATCGTGTAATGATGCAGGCCGAGCCTCTCAGTGACGCACGCCGCTATGCCGGCCTTGAGCGCCAGCGTGTTTTCGACCGCCTCGACTCGCTGCCCGACGACAGGCTGGTGGTGCTTGTGCGTAACAAGCTCGACCGCCTCGACCAGATGGTGTACTCGCAGATAAAATCGTTCGATTACCTTGCAGCGCTTACCGACAGCAGCAAGACGCGCGTCACTCATATGCCGGCGATACAGCCTGTGCCGGAGAAGTATCTGCGCACGATGGCGTCGGGCTACGGCGCACGTCGCGATCCGGTGTACGGCACCATGAAGTTCCACGAAGGCATGGACTTCTCGGCTCCGGTGGGTACTCCGGTCTATGCGACGGCCGACGGCACGGTAAAGACGTCGTCGTGGCAAAGCAGCTACGGCAATCTGATAGAGATCGACCACGGCTTCAACTACACCACACGCTATGCCCACCTGTCGAAGCTTATAGCCAAGCCGGGACAGAAGGTGTCGCGAGGCGACCTGATAGGCCTTGTGGGCAATACGGGCAAATCCACCGGGCCGCATCTTCACTACGAGGTAAGATACCGCGGTGCTCCGCAGAATCCTGTCAACTATTATTTTTATGATCTGACGCCCGAGCAGTACGACGAGATTATCGGTCTTGCCGAAAATGCCGGCCATGTGATGGACTGATTGTTATGGACGAACTCGACAAGAAATATTATCGAATAGCTGACGTGTCGGCGATCCTTGGACTGCCGGCCTCGACGCTTCGCTTCTGGGAAAAAGAATTCGGCTCGCTGCACCCCAAACGCAATGCCGGCGGCCAGCGGCTCTATACGCCGTCCGACATAGAGAAACTGCGTGTGATCCGTTTTCTGATCAAGGACAAGGGTCTTACGATCGAAGGCGCACGCGAACACCTGCGTTCGTCGATGCAGAATGTAGACAAGACGCACCGTGTGATTAGCCGTCTGGGCGACATACGGCGCCGCATAAACTCGCTTATCGACGCCCTCGACGAGAGACAGCGGCAGTCGCGCAGGAACTGACCGGGCATGTGGACAAAATAAAAAGGGCTGTATCTCACGATAAAGCCCTCTAATAATCTACAATCTATAAAAACATATAATGCGTTTGATGCCGCGATGTAGCGGCCGGATTGTTAATCCACTGCAAAAGTAATAATAAATATTCATACGTGCAAAAAATGTTTATCCGCGCCGGCGCTGTCGGGCGGTGTTAACATATATATATTGTCGGAAGAGTTGTTAAAATTAGTCTTTTTGTACTAATGAATATTTTGAATGTTTGCTCGTATCGTAATTTATGTATATTTTTGCAGCTCAAAAATTATTACAGACAATAAAGATGAAAAAGTTCCTGCATTATTTTGCTACTCTTCTTTTGGGCTGTCTGGCTCTTGCTTCCTGCAGCACAGAAGGTAAAAATGAAACTGTCACAGTGCAGACCTTCAATAATGCTTTTGTGCATGTCAACGACATAGAGGGCGGCACGGCAGCCTACTACGGCAATATCCGCTATGAGGTGCGCATCAATTACACCCAGCCTTCGGCCGACATTACCATCGCAGGCCTCAAGCTTACCGACGGCACTTCGTTCCCGCAGTTTGTTATCCAGGGTCTGAAGGTGGCCATCGATTCCAAGGGATGGCTCGAAATTACCGGCGAGAACATCACACCCAGGATTTCCGGCGTGTCGTCGGTGCCTGTGATCGGCAAGATCAGGATGAGGATATATCAGCGCTATATCGAGACTGATTACCTGCCGGCGTTCAGTCTGAGCATGTCGCTCGACAATAAATATAGTATCGTGTCGTCGTATGTCAATCAGTATTGCTACGGCTCTACGATATGCTCGTCGGATAAGGGTCTGCGTTTCGAGACCAAGAACACGACCTACAAGCTGTCGTTCAATATCGAGACACGCTGTGTGACAGTGACGCTCAACAAGGCTCAGTTTATGGCTCAGATGCCGGCAATGGATATGGTATTCAAGAATATACCGTTCACGCTCCAGGGCAGCAAGGCCGTGTTCAGCATCGACAAGCTTATCCCCGAGCTCGGCAATACTCCGGCTGCCGGTTTCCCGATAACCGATCTCGAGGGCTCGCTCGATTTCGGCGGCGACTTCAAATTCGGCTTTACATGCACCCCGGCAACCATGGGCGGCATGGCCTTCGATGTAGAGGTGGCCAAAGGCGGATTCCCTCCTGTAGTAATGGAAGAATAAGCCGACTGCATAAAATAACAAGAGCGGAGGAAGAGGCGACATGAGCTTCTTCCTCCGCCTGTTTTCGGGGGTGGCGAAGCCGCTGCTTTTTTAAAGCGCGTAAAATTTAATCAGTTAAATTTCGCTAATTGCAATAAAAATTGTATCTTTGCACCACGAAACGGGGGCTTATTGTCCCTTGCCTTAGCCTAAATCTTTGTGAGATAGCGTATTCTCCGGCCGGATATGCGCTTGAACAGAGACGTAACCTTATTGAATCGATGAAATAAACAAAGTCAATATATGATAACAACAGCCATCTTCGGAATAGAGAACAACGGGCTCTTGGGTATCACGGCGCTGCTCACGGGCATAGCGTTAGTGGCCTTGGCTTTATGGATAGCCAAGCTCATCTCGCCGAGTTCGTTCAACCCCCAGAAGGGTGAAGCTTACGAATGCGGTATCCCTACACGCGGAGAATCAATGTCGCAGTTTAAGGTAGGTTACTATCTTTTTGCAATTCTGTTCCTTATGTTCGACGTCGAGACAGTATTCCTCTTCCCTTGGGCAGTGAGAATGCGTGAGCTTGGCGCCGATGGTTTATTATGCATTGCCGTTTTCTTCGGTATCTTGGTGCTGGGCCTCGTATATGCCTGGCGGAAAGGAGCTCTTGAATGGAAGTAACGACCAAAAGCATGCCCTACGAGGCATGGAAAGACAATGAGTATATAGAGGGGCTCGTAAAGCAGCTCCAGGAGAGCGGTACCAACGTGATTGTAGGCTCGCTCGACAAGCTTATCAACTGGGGCCGTTCCAATTCTATCTGGCCTCTTACCTTCGCGACAAGTTGCTGCGGTATAGAATTTGTGAGCCTTGGCGCCGCACGTTTCGATATGGCGCGCTTCGGATGGGAAGTAGCCCGTTCGTCGCCCCGTCAGGCCGACTTCATGATGGTTGCCGGTACTATCGTACACCGCATGGTGCCTGTCTTCCGTCGTCTCTACGACCAGCTCGCCGAGCCCAAGTACGTGATAGCCTGCGGCAGCTGCGCTATCTCGGGCGGCCCGTTCCGCAAGAGCTACCATGTGGCAAAAGGCATCGAGGATATCGTGCCGGTGGATGTGTTTGTTCCCGGTTGTCCTCCCCGTCCCGAGGCTATGATCTACGGTATCATGCAGCTGAGCCGTAAAATTAAAGTGGAGCGCTTCTTCGGTGGCGTAAACCGCAAGGAAAAACAGCAAGAATTTCTCGCCCAGCACCCCGTGGAGGGCGTCGAAGATTAATCTATTTCTGTCATGGCTAATTACATCGAAAAGATACAGACTCTCTTCCCCGCCGCCACTCTCGAAAGTGACCGGACGCCCCTGTTTACCATTCCCGGGGAGCAATGGCACGATATGGCGGTAGCTCTCCGCGACAATGCAGAGCTTAAATTCGACTACTGCGTGACAGTGGTCGGTATGGACTGGACCGAAAATCTCGGCGCTATATATTATCTGATGTCGACAAGCTACAACACCGTTGTAGGTGTCAAGGTGCTTGCCAAGGGCGACCGCGAGAAACCGTGGATCTGCTCGGTAGAGGACGTATGGCATGTGGCCGGCCTCTACGAACGTGAGGTCTTCGACTTCTTTGGCATCATTTTTGTAGGCAACAATGATATGCGCCGCCTTTTCCTCAATATCGACTGGGTGGGCTATCCTCTCCGCAAAGACTACGACGAGAACCCCGATATCAACCCCGTATCGATCGAAAACGAGCGTCAGACCGACTTCACTGATGTCTACAGCCTCGATGAAAAGGGCGAGCTTGTAAAGAACGAACGCCGCATATTCGAGAAAGACGATTTCGTGGTAAATATCGGTCCGCAGCATCCTGCCACTCACGGCGTGCTCCGTTTCCGCACCGCTGTCAACGGCGAGGAGATCAAGAAAATCGATATCTATCTGGGCTATATACACCGCGGCATAGAGAAACTTTGTGAATCACTCACATATCCGCAGACGCTCCACTTCATGGACCGTATGGATTATTTCTCGGCCCACAACTACCACCATGCCCTCTGCATGGTAATAGAGAAAGCCGCCGGCATAGAAATCAGCCGCCGCGCACAGGTAATCCGCGTAATGATGGACGAGCTCTCGCGTATAGCGTCGCACTGCCTCTTCATCGGCACATACTGCATGGACCTCGGCGCTACGACGATGCTCTTCTACACCCTGCGTGTCCGCGAGCAGATACTCGACATCATGGAGAAGACATGCGGCGCACGCATGACATTCAACTATGACTGTATCGGCGGCGTGATGCAGGATCTCGCACCCGATTTCGTGGCCGACGTGAAGGCTCTTCTCGAGGTGCTTCCCAAGAACATCAAAGAATACAACGAGATATTTACAGGCAATGTGATCGCCAAGAACCGTATGGAAGGCGTGGGCGTGCTCACTCGCGAGGATGCTATCGCCTATGGCGTGACAGGTCCTTCAGGCCGTGCTTCAGGCTGGGCCTGCGATATGCGTAAGCTCCAGCCCTACAGCATCTACGAGGAGCTTGATTTCGAAGAGGTCACAGCTACCGAGGGCGACTCGATGGCCCGTTTCCAGTGCCGCATGCGCGAGATGGAGGAATCGGCCAAGATTCTCGCACAGCTTGTCGACAATATCCCCGAAGGCGAATATTGCGTCAAGGTGCCCAAGATGCTCAAGCTGCCTGCAGGCAAGTGGTTCCAGATCACAGAAGGCTGCCGTGGCGCGTTCGGCATCTATCTCGAGAGCGATGGCTCTACAAAGCCTTTCCGTATCAAGCTCGCAACGCCGTGTCTGCCTCAGGCTGCCGTTGTAGACCACATCACACGCGGTCAGAAGATTGCCGACCTTATCACTATCGGCGGTTCGCTCGACTATATCGTGCCTGATATCGACCGCTAAACCAATCGCGACGTAACACAATAGCTAATCAGTAATATCACAGCATAATGCAAGATTTTTCATTCATTACCACGTGGATCGACAATTCGCTGCGCTCGCTTATGCCGGGCTGGCTGGCCGTTACGACAGAATGCCTGCTCGTAGGCGTCGGTCTGTTGCTGGTCTATGCCTTGCTCGCCCTCTTCTACATCTACTACGAGCGTAAGCTTTGCGCCGCTTTCCAGTGCCGCCTCGGCCCGAACCGTGTAGGCCCCATGGGTCTGTGCCAGAGTTTCGCCGATATGTTCAAGATGCTGATCAAAGAGATCATCCACCTCAATCACATCGACCGTTTCCTGTTCGCCCTGGCGCCGTATCTTGTCATCATCGCCTCGATGCTTGCCTTTGCGGTACTTCCCTGGGGCAACGGCCTTCAGATCATCAATTTCAATATCGGCATATTCTTCCTCATCGCCGTTTCATCGATCGGCGTGCTGGGTATCCTTCTTGCCGGATGGTCGTCGAACAATAAGTTCACACTCATCGGTTCGCTCCGTTCGGGCGCACAGATGGTCAGCTACGAGCTTTCGATAGGTCTGTCGGTAATCACTATGGTGTGTCTTGCCGGCACAATGTCGGTGGAAGGCATCGTCGCCGAGCAGGCCGACCTGTGGTTTATCTTCAAAGGACACCTGCCTGCGCTTATCGCATTCGTGATCTATATGATCGCCGGCACTGCAGAGACAAACCGTGGCCCGTTCGACCTTCCCGAAGCCGAGAGTGAGCTTACCGCAGGTTACCACACAGAGTATTCGGGTATGCACTTCGGCTTCTTCTACCTTGCCGAGTACCTCAACCTCTTCATCGTGTCGGGTGTTGCCGCAACGCTCTTCTTCGGCGGCTGGATGCCTCTCCATTTCCCCGGCTGGGACGGCTTCAATGCCATTATGGACTATATCCCCGGCGTGGTATGGTTTATCCTCAAGGCTTTCGCCCTGTCGTTTATCATCATCTGGTTCAAGTGGACATTCCCCCGTCTGCGTATCGACCAGCTGCTGTCGCTGGAATGGAAGTATCTCCTGCCCATCAACCTCTTCAACCTCGTACTGATGGTAATCATCATCATCACGAACTTTCACTTTTAATATAACAAGCACTCCATATAAGCCATGAGCGATAATACAGGCAAAATAGCCCAGGTCATAGGCCCGGTGGTAGACGTAAGCTTCGACAGCAACGTACTGCCCCCTATCTATACCGCTCTCAAGATAGCCCGTCCCGAAGGCGGCGAAACAATACTCGAAGTAGAGCAGCATATCGGAGAAGATACCGTGCGCTGCGTAGCCATGGAGAGTACCGATGGTCTCCGCCGCGGCATGCCGGTAGAAAACCTTGAACATCCTATCGCAGTGCCGACAGGTGATCAGGTAAAAGGCCGTCTGCTCAACGTTGTAGGCGAAGCGATCGACAAGCTTCCGGCCCTCAAACGTGAGAATCTGCGCTCTATCCACCAGCCTGCTCCCGACTTCGAGGATCTTACCACCAGTACAGAAATTCTTGCTACAGGCATCAAGGTAATCGACCTTCTGGAGCCTTACAGCAAGGGCGGCAAGATCGGTCTGTTCGGTGGCGCCGGTGTGGGCAAGACCGTGCTTATCATGGAGCTTATCAACAATATCGCCAAGGGACACGACGGTTTCTCGGTGTTTACCGGTGTAGGTGAACGTACGCGCGAGGGTAACGACCTCCTCCGCGAGATGATCGAGAGCGGTGTCATGCGATATGGCAAGAAATTCGAGGAAGGCATGGCTCGCGGCGAGTGGAATCTTGCCGACGTTGACCATGAGGAACTCAAGAACTCTCAGGCTACACTGGTGTTCGGCCAGATGAACGAGCCGCCGGGCGCACGTCTGCGTGTGGCTCTGTCGGGTCTTACCGTAGCCGAGCAGTTCCGCGACCAGGGTGCCGGCGGTAAAGATGTGCTCCTCTTTATCGACAACATCTTCCGTTTTACCCAGGCCGGTTCCGAGGTGTCGGCTCTTCTGGGCCGTATGCCTTCGGCAGTAGGTTACCAGCCTACTCTTGCATCTGAGATGGGTGCTCTTCAGGAGCGTATTACTTCTACCAAGAACGGTTCTATTACTTCGGTACAGGCTATTTACGTGCCTGCCGACGACTTGACCGACCCCGCACCTGCGACAACATTCAACTTCCTCGACGCCACCACGGTGCTCAGCCGTAAGATTACCGAGCTCGGTATCTACCCGGCTGTCGATCCTCTGGAGTCTACCTCGCGTATCCTCGACCCGAATATCATCGGCGAGGACCACTATAATACAGCGCAGGCAGTGAAGCAGCTGCTGCAGAAGTACAACGAGCTCCAGGATATCATCGCCATCCTCGGCGTGGACGAGCTCAGCGACGACGACAAACTCGTGGTGGCTCGCGCCCGTCGTGCACAGCGTTTCCTCTCGCAACCCTTCCATGTGGCAGAGCAGTTTACCGGTCTTCCCGGTGTGATGGTGCCTCTGAGCGAGACTATCCGCGGCTTCAAGATGATTCTTTCAGGCGAAATGGACGAATATCCCGAGCAGGCATTCCTCAACGTGGGTACTATCGACGACGCTATAGAGAAAGGCAAGCGACTCCTCGCTGAAGTAAAATAAAAATTGAAAAGCTAATTATATGACACTCAAAATCATTTCTGCCGATGCAGTGCTCTACAGCGGAAGCGTAAGTTCGGTAACCCTCCCCGGCTCGATGGGCGAGTTTACCGTGCTCCGCAACCATGCTTCACTGCTGGCCACCTTGTCGGCAGGCAACATACGATATACCGACGAGGGTGGGGCAGAGGAGTCTACTCCTGTCAGCGGCGGTATCGTCGATGTCGATAACAATGTAGTGTCGGTATGCGTCTATTGATATGAAGAGCCGTCTCAAACATATAATAATGCTCCTGATGCTGGCTGTTGTGTCGCTTGGCGCGTCGGCGTCGGTACAGGTTGAGGCAGACTCTGCGGAAGCCCGTATCAACCCCAAGGAGATCATCTTCGAACACCTTCTCGACGGCTATGGCTGGGAGGTGCCTTTCGATCACCACCACCGCATGCCACTGCCGGTAATATGCTATGCTTCCGACGGTTTCCACTGTTTCTCGTCGAGCCATCTCGACCACGGGGCAGTGTACAAGGACGGCGACTGCACATTTACTATCGGCGGTCCCGAGAGCAAGTACAAGGATAAGCTCGTGGAGATTGTCGACGGCAAGGAAGTGCGTCCGTGGGATATCTCCATTACCAAGAATGTATGCGCTCTGTTTATCTGCATCCTTCTTGTGGGCGGTATTATGCTTTGGCTCGCCGCTTATCTGCGCAAGCATCCTTTCAAGGCTCCTCGCAAGGGCCTCGGAGCGGTAGAGGTGGTAGTGACCTTTGTCTACGACGGCGTGGTCAAGCCTATCCTCGGTCCGCAGGCACGTCGTTTCGCGCCCTACCTGATGACAGTATTCTTCTTCATCCTTGTAATGAACCTCCTCGGCCTTGTGGTTATCTTCCCCGGCGGTGCCAACCTTACGGGCAATATAGCGGTAACCCTTGTGCTGTCGATCTGCACCTTTGTGGCGACCAACTTCTTCGCCAACAAACACTATTGGAAAGAGATATTCTGGCCCGATGTGCCCTGGTGGCTCAAGGTGCCCCTGCCTATCATGCCTGTGATCGAGATCTTCGGTATGTTTACCAAGCCGGCAGCCCTCACAGTCCGTCTTTTCGCCAATATGATGGGCGGCCACATGATAGTGATCACACTCACACTCCTGATATTCATCTTCTCGGCGATCAGCCCTGTAGCCGGCGGTGCCACCACGGTGGTATCACTGATATTCTCGATCTTCATGTTGCTCATCGACGTCCTGGTAAGCTTTATCCAGGCATATGTTTTCACGATGCTTTCGACTATCTTTATCGGACTGGCACAGGAGCAGGAGCATGAGAAAGAAGAAGCCGCCGACAAACACAATATCGGCAAAGAAATAGTAGACACACTTGTATAATATAATAATCCATAAATAAACACACACAACAATGTTTGGACTTTTAGCAGCAATTGCTCCCGTATTGGGACTCGGCGCCAGCGTAGGCGCCGCCATCGCCGCCATCGGCGCAGGTATAGGCATCGGTAAAATCGGCGCAGCCGCCATGGAAGCGATCGCCCGTCAGCCCGAAGCAGCCGGCGACATCCGAAGCAATATGATCGTTATCGCAGCCCTCGTGGAAGGTGTGGCACTTTTTGCCGTTATCGTCTGCGCCCTGTGCCTGTTCATGTAATCCAGCCCCAATACCTCGCTAAATGGAACTATTCACGCCCGATTTCGGCCTCGTCTTCTGGATGTTCATCGCCTTTGGCATCCTCTTCCTCGTATTGTGGAAGTTTGCCTGGCCGGTGATACTTCGCAGCGTCGACAGCCGTGCCGACCTTATCGACAAGGGGGTGGAATACGCCCAGGACGCTAAGGCACAACTCGACAACGCCCGTAGCGAAGCCGAGAGCTATCTCAATGAGGCCCGTCGCCAGCAAGCCGACATACTCCGCGAAGCCGACAAGATGAAGACACAGATCATCGAGCAGGCCCGCAGCGC
Source organism: Muribaculaceae bacterium (assembly GCA_017620635.1). GTDB lineage: Bacteria > Bacteroidota > Bacteroidia > Bacteroidales > Muribaculaceae > CAG-873. The sequence continues at coordinate 10,454 of JAGAUV010000065.1, forward strand.
GGCTCAGGTAGAGGCTCAGAAGGTTATGGACAATGCCAAGCTCCAGATCGCCCAGCAGCAGAAGGAAGCACAGCAGCAGTTCCGCAACCAGGTAAGTGAGTTCGCTCTCGACATCGCAGGCAAGATTGTACACAACCAGATGCAGCAGGACGCCGCCCAGAAGAAACTTGTGGACAGCCTGCTCGACCAGATTGACCCTGCAAAATAATACTCCATGGATCAAGGTCTTATTCCTCGCCGCTATGCCAAAGCGCTCTATGCCGTAGGCGAAGAGCGCTCTGACACAGCCAAGCTGTACAGGCTGATGCTCGATCTCGTCGCCACACTGCACGATACTCCGGGTATGGCATCGACCGTGTCGAACCCGTTCGTGAGCGATGCCGACAAGACATCACTGCTTACAATGGCCGTGTGCGGCAAAGACGGCAAGCCTGACGCAACGTTTGCAGATTTCCTGCGCCTTCTCGAGATGAAGAAACGCACGGCAATGATAGGCGACATCGCCAGAGCCTACGTGGATCTCTACCGGAAGGCGAATGCGATCTACCGCATCGACATATGCTCGGCGGCCTCTATGGCCGAGAGTGAGCGCAAGCGCCTGGAAGGTATTATCGGCAAACACATCGGCGAGGGTACTTTCGAGTACAACTACACCGTGGATCCGTCGCTCATCGGCGGCTTTACGGTGACAGTCAACTCCGAGCGCCTCGACGCCTCTGTCAGCACCCAACTTAAACAACTCCGTCTGAAGCTGATAAGCTGAAGCGGCAGTATTACTTTATCTAACCACACAACAGCAAGTTATCCGCATACAATGATAAATCCCAGCGAGATATCCCAAGTACTGAAACAAGAGCTCGAAAACATCAACTCCAAGATCACTTTCGAGGAAGTAGGCACCGTGCTCGATGTGGGCGACGGTGTTGCTCACGTATATGGCCTTGACAATGTAGGAGCCAACGAGCTCGTAGAATTCGAAAACGGCGTAAAAGGCGTAGCCATGAACCTCGAGGAGAGCAACGTTGGTGTCATTCTGCTCAACAATGTCAACGACGTGGCCGAGAATATGACAGTGCGCCGCACCGGCCAAATCGCTTCGATACCCGTAGGCGAGGGCTTGCTGGGGCGTGTCATCAACATCCTTGGCGAGCCTATCGACGGCAACGGTCCCATCAGCGGCGACCTTATCCGTCTGCCCCTCGAGCGCAAGGCTCCCGGTGTTATCTACCGTCAGCCTGTAAAACAGCCTCTGCAGACCGGTATCAAGGCCATCGATTCCATGGTGCCCATAGGCTGCGGCCAGCGCGAGCTTATCATAGGCGACCGCCAGATAGGCAAGACGGCTATCGCTATCGATACCATCATCAACCAGCGCAAAGGCTTCGACGAAGGCAAGCCCGTATATTGTATCTATGTAGCTATCGGCCAGAAAGCATCATCGATAGCATCGATAGTAAACACCCTCAAGGAGCACGGCGCTCTCGACTATACCGTAGTCGTAGCCGCGACAGCCTCAGAGTCGGCCGCCATGCGCTACTTCGCTCCTTTTGCCGGCGTCGCCATAGGCGAGTATTTCCGCGATACCGGCCGCGACGCTCTTATCGTATACGACGACCTGTCGAAGCAGGCTGTCGCTTACCGTGAAGTATCGCTTATCCTCAAGCGTCCTTCGGGCCGCGAGGCTTATCCCGGCGATATCTTCTATCTCCATTCCCGTCTGCTCGAACGTGCCGCCAAGATTATCGACAATCAGGAGGTGGCCTCGCAGATGAACGACCTGCCCGAAGCTCTCAAGCCTATCATGAAGGCCGGCGGCTCGCTCACGGCACTTCCTATCATCGAGACCCAGGCCGGCGACGTGTCGGCATATATCCCGACCAACGTGATTTCGATTACCGACGGTCAGATCTTTCTCGAGTCGGCTCTCTTCAACCGCGGTATACGCCCGGCGATCAACGTGGGTATCTCGGTATCGCGTGTAGGTGGCTCGGCACAGGTAAAATCGATGAAGAAGGTTGCCGGCACACTCAAGATCGACCAGGCCCAGTTCCGCGAGCTCGAGGCATTTACCAAGTTCGGCGGCGATATGGATGCCGTGACCGCACGAGTTATCGACAAAGGCCGCAAGAACGAACGCCTGCTCATCCAGCCCCAGTATCGCCCGATGCCGGTAGAGGATGAAATCGCCGTGATCTTCTGCGGTGTGCACGGACTCCTTGAGTCGGTGCCTCTCGACCAGGTGGCCGAGTTCGAAAAGCAATATCTGCAACTGATGCACGCCAAATATCCTGAAGCAATGACAGAGCTCGGCAAGGGCGCGCTCAGCGATGATATTGCGGAGAAACTAACATCAGCAGCCAAGGATGTCAGCGCCCGTTTTGCGGTCTGACACATTAAATATACCAAACACAAGCGAATAACCCGATAATAAACCAATGTCAACATTACGCGAACTTAAAGGCCGCATCGGCTCGGTAGGCTCTTCGGAGAAAATTACCGGCGCCATGAAGATGATATCATCGGCAAAAATGCATAAAGCCGAAGGTATCCTCCGCCGGCTGTCGCCTTTCCGCGACTGCGTGCAGGGCATTATCGGCAATCTGCTCAGCAGTGATGCCGCGGTAAGCAGCCCCCTCACAGTAGAGCGTCAGACGGTACGTCGTGCGACGGTAATCCTCCTTGGCAGTGACGACGGATTATGCGGCGCTTATAATGTGAACATCTTCAAGGGTTTGCTCGATACTATCGACCGTCTGCGCAAGGAGTGCGGCGATGATGTGGAGATAACGCTTGTACCTGTAGGCAAGAAACTGCAGAAGGCGGTTGAAAAGCTTGCCGGGTCTGATGCACGACTCACATCCATGCCGGTATCCGGTATCGACTCGAAGAGCGAGGGCGATGCTGTGAAGGCTTTCGCGCGCACTTTAGAGACACAGTTCCTCGACGGAGAAACCGACCGTGTGGAGCTGATGTATGTGCATTTCTTCTCGGCCGGCCGTCAGCGTCTTGTTACCGACAGCTATCTGCCCATAAGCGCCGCCAAGCTCAACAAGGAAGGCAACGCCGCCGGCAGACCTTACCTCTTCGAGCCGGACGCCCCGACGATATTCCGCACTGTTCTGCCTATGTTCCTGCTGTCGCAGATGCAGGAAGCGTTCGCACAGAACAGGGCCAGCGAACAGGCCGCCCGTGTGATGGCTATGCAGAGCGCCAACGACAATGCA
>JAGAUV010000066.1 GCA_017620635.1 Muribaculaceae bacterium
ATTACCAAAGGCGCCTGCTACACACTCCGCGGCAAGGTGTACCTGTGGAAGAAAGAGTGGGCCAAGGCCGAAGCCGACTTCAAGGCTGTGGAGCGCTGCGGCTACAAGCTCTATACCGAGGGCGGCAACGTAGCCTACAAGAATGTGCTCAAAGAGGCCAACGAGGATTGCGACGAGATGATCTTCTCGGTATGCTTCACTCCCGACGTTAAATACGGCAACGCCCTCCACCGCGCCAACGGTGTGCGTTCGGTGTTCAACGGCGAAGGCTGGGGCAACTTCATCGTCAACCCTGCGTTCGTAGACCGCTTCGAGAATGCCGACGGCTCCAAGTTCAACTGGAACGACATCATCCCCGGCTACAACGAGATGCCTGCCAAGGCACGCCGCGTGTACTTCCTGCGCGACAACATGACCGAGGCTGAAATAGAGATGAACAAGAAAGCCGGCGCCGACATGAGCAAATATCTGCCCAACGGCAACGAGGCCCGTATCTACCAGGCATATGAGAACCGCGATCCTCGCCTGAACATGACCGTGATCACTCCGTATCACGCATTCTATGGCGGCAAATGGGGCGTAGGCCAGGACTTTATCTCGCGTTTCCCCTTCCGCGACCAGGGCGAGCCCACCCTCGACATGATGACCGATACCTCGGCCATGTTCTACTACATGATGCGTAAGTATGTAGGCGAAGGTACTGAAGTAAGCAATTACTACACTTATACCGACTACAACATCTTCCGCTTCGCCGAAGTACTCATCAATCTTGCCGAGGCTCTCAACGAGCAGGGCAAGACCGACGAGGCAGCCAGCGTGATCAACCGCGTGCGCACCCGTTGCGGCGCAGCTCTTCTCAACAGCAACGAAGCTACGAAGGTAAAAGGCCAGGCCGATATGCGCGAGCGCATCCAGAACGAGTTCTACTTCGAGCTCGGCGGCGAGCACAACCTCTATATGGAGGAAGTTCGCTGGAACATCTGGCGCAAGAACAAGTTCTATAAGGACGCCGAAGGCAATATGAACGGCATGCGTCAGGTATGGGGTACTCCTACCTATCAGTATATCGACGGTGGCGAGCACTACAACACCTGGCCTATTCCACAGCGTGAGGTAGACAACAATCCTAATATGGTACAATCTCCCCAGTGGAAATAGTTGGTTTTTGCAGAAAAAAAACTTAGAGGAGAGGCCGGGCCGTGTGGTCCGGCCTCTTTTCTATCCGTCCGGGCATAAATAAAGCTGCGACCGCATACAGGGCGCAGCTTATATCTGGTGGGGCAGGCGGCTGTCAGTCTACCTGCGCGAGAAATTCTTCTGCCTTGATCCTGTCGGACACGTGGTCGACGTCGAATGCCTTGCTCATGATGAAGGGCTTCACGACTATCTTGTCGCCGACGGCGAGTATCCGCTGGAAGTCGCTCGTCGACTCGGGATATCTGTCCTCCTGCGCGGTCTTCATGGTCTTGTCGGTAATGCCGTACATGCCGGCCGAGCATATTGGGGCGCCGGGGAAGGGCTCGCCGCCGTAGCGGTAGTCTATGACCTCTGTCTCGTCGTCGCTGAGGTGCGCGTAGAGCGGACTCTCGTCGTCGACGTAGCGAGTGAGCGCCATTATGGCCTCGCCGTCGGCCATTGCCTCGACGGCTTTGACGTACTGCCTGAACTCGGCGGTGGGGAATATGGCGTCGACTGTCATGGCGATGAATTTGCCTTTGATGTCGCGCGCGGCTTCACTGAGGCTGTAGAATGAGTTGTCGGAGACGATGGGCCGAAAATTGATCGGCAGGCCTTCTTCGTCGCGCAGACGGGCGAGGTGGCTGTTGAGGTCGTCCATCGCCGGGTTGGTAACGATGTGTATGCTTTCGGCGTTGCAGTCGAGGAGTATGCGTATGAGTCGCTCGATCATCGGTTGGCCGAGGATGCTGATCATGGGCTTCGATGCTTTCTCTCCTTCACGGAGCAGACGCGATCCCTGCCCGGCTGCTAATATGGCGTAGTTCATATGATTGTTTTTTAAGGTCCGTGCAAAGGTACGAAAATTTTAAAAGCGTTAAAAGATGTGTGCGATATAATTTATATCGAAAAAATAGCTTAAATTTGCAGGATAAAAAAGATACCAATCATTATATGGCCGTAACAAAAATTGCGGGGATAATGCGTGCCGGTGCGTTCTCTCCCAATCACATAGGCAATGATGCCGCGATATTCAATCTCGTCGCCGAGCAATTACGAAAGCGAGGCTGCGAGGTGAATGTTTATAGTGAGGAGCAATTTATCGGAGGCGCTGTCGACGAGCATGTTATCCTCAACATGTGCCGCGAGCCCCGGTCGATGGCCTTGCTTCAGCAGCGCGAGGATGCCGGCGATCTGGTAATCAACTCCGGCTATGGTATCGAGAACTGTCTCCGCGAGCGCATGACCCGTATACTCATGGGTTCGGGCATACCGTGCCCCGAGAGCATCGTGGTCAATACCGACGAGCTTGTCGCCGACCGTCTGCGCCGCCTCAAGATCGACCGTTGCTGGATCAAGCGCGGCGAGTCGCACTCGCTCCACCATGAGGACGTGTGCTATGCCCGTCATGCCGAGGAGGCCCAGGAGCTGCTTCAGGAGTTTTTCCTCCGTGGCATAAAGAGGGCGGTGGTAACGCGCCATCTCGACGGCGAGCTGGTAAAATTCTATGGCGTCGCCGGCGCATCGTTCTTCTTTACCTTCTTCCCGTTCAGGCAGCAGGCCCGTCGTGGCGACAGCGTGATGCCTCATGAAGTGGATGTAGACCGTCTGCGCAGCTTGTGCGAGGCGGCGGCCGCCGAGCTCGACGTGAGAATCTACGGCGGCGACTGCATCGTCGACGAGGAAGGCAAGCTTAGCATTATCGATTTCAACGATTTCCCGAGTTTCGGACCCTGCCGTCAGGATGCAGCCACGGCCATAGCCCGATGTGTGATGTCTGCAATTAAGGAGCGAAACTGAAATGGCGAACCCTTACCGTAAATCCACACGTCTGCCCGAGGGCAGCACCGCCCGTTTCCCTATAGTCCCCCGGCTTATAGCCACCTCTTTCGGCGTGGGCTTCCTGCCTTTGTGTCCCGGCACGTGGGGCGCGTTGGCTGCTATCGTCCTCTGGCTGCCGCTCTATCTGTGGGCGTCGGCGCCGGTGGCTCTGTGGGTCACTGTTGCCGCCGTGGCGATATTTACCGTCGCCGGCACGTGGGCGAGCAATGTGGCCGAGCGCTACTGGGGCGAGGACCCCGTGGTGGCATGTATCGACGAGACGGTGGGCCAATGGATCACGCTGCTTCCCGTGGCACCCTTCTGCCCCTGGTGGGAGATTGTGCTGGCGCTGGCGCTGTTCCGCTTTTTCGATATCTTCAAACCGCTTGGCATCCGTAGCACCGAGCGCCTGCCCGGAGGGTGGGGCATGATGGCCGACGACATACTGGCCGGAATCTACGGTGCCATTGTATTACTGATAATAAATCTAACCTGGTATTATGTCTGAGGCAATATCCGACAAGCCGGTCAAAGAGTCGCTCGGCGACAGATTGCTGAGAAGCAATTCGCTCGTATTCACATATCTGCGGTCGATAGTATCGTCGCAGTGCGCAGGCTGGGCCGATATGTTTATCGGTTTCGTCTTCTTCGCGTGGATAGGGTTCGAGCCACTCACGGCGACGATGATAGGCGCTTTCTGCGGCGGCGTGATAAACTGTATACTCAATTACCGCTTCACATTCCGCGCCCAGGGCGTCGACTGGAGGGCCGTGATAGTGAAATACGCCCTTGTGTGGATTGGCTCAATGCTGCTCAATTCATACGGCACGCAGAGGGTCTACAGCCTTATCAGCGACATGACATGGCTCGAGAACATAGGTTTCCGCCCCGACGGCTACTATGCTGCGGCGCGTATATTCACGTCGCTTATGGTGTCGTGGTTCTGGAACTTCGTGCTGCAGCGCTACTTCGTGTACCGCAGCGTGTGGGTCGACCGTCCGATAGTGCGAGTGATGAAGGCCGCAGGCTTCAAAAAATCTAAAAACGAATGAGTACTATGGATATAAAACATACCGCCAAAACGATGCGCGACGGGCTGCAGCAAGGCATCTATGCCGTTATCAACCCGTTTGTACGCCTGCTTATCCGCCTGGGCGTGACGCCCAATATGGTAACGACCATAGGCCTGCTCGGCAACCTTGCCGCCGCGGCCGTGCTGGTGTGGGCTGCGATAGAGGTAAGCCAGTATCATCTTTCGCCCGACTATTCCATGGTGACGCTTGCCGGCGCCCTTATCATAGGCTTCTCGCTGTTCGACATGCTCGACGGCCAGGTGGCCCGTCTCGGCGGCATGACCACCGTCTACGGTGCCATGTACGACTCTGTGCTCGACCGCTACTGCGAGCTCTTTACGCTCGGCGGCGTGACATCGTTCCTTATCGCCTGCGGCAATATCTGGGGAGCCGTCATTACCTTTCTGGCCCTCGTCGGCAGTATCATGGTCAGCTACGTGCGCGCCCGTGCCGAAGGCCTCGGCATAGAGTGCAAGCTCGGCTTCATGCAGCGTCCCGAGCGCGTGGTGGTAACAGCCGTGTCCATTATCGCTACGGGCATTACCGGCTCGAACATAGCCGCCGACTCGGACTTCGATCCCAATATCATACTTGTGTGCGCGATGGCTGTCATAGCCGTGTTTGCCAACCTGACGGCATTCGCCCGTCTGACACACAGCCGCAGCGAGCTGATCAAATCGGGACGCAGATGAGACTGTCGATGCCGTCGCTACGCGAATCGGTGCTCTGCGCCGCCGGCCTGCTGCTCTGGCTTGTCGTTACCGCGCTCTTTGTGGGCTTCCGCCCCGAGCATGTGGTGCTGGCGCTGCTTATCTTCGCCCTTTTCTTCTTCAACGTGTCCACGCGCCGTCTGGTCATAGCTCTGGTACCCTTTTTTCTCTTCGGCATCTCGTATGACTGGATGAATATCCTCCCCAACTATAAGGTCAACCCTGTAGATGTGGCCGGCCTGTACGAGACCGAGAAATCGCTCTTCGGCATAGCCACGGCCGAGGGAGTGCTCACGCCCAACGAGTTCTTCGGGCTGCACCACACCGCCTTTGTCGATTTCCTCGCCGGCATCTTCTATCTCTGCTGGGTGCCGCTGCCCGTGGTCTTCGGTCTCTATCTTTATTTCAGCCGCCGCACGGAGTGGTACCTCCATTTCGCCATAGTGTTCCTGCTGGTCAATCTGCTCGGATTCGCGATATATTATATCCATCCGGCCGCTCCGCCATGGTATGTGGCACTTCACGGCTTCGAGGCCGTAGAGGGAACGCCTGGCGATGTCGCCGGGCTCGGACGCTTCGACGATATGACCGGCCTTGGCATATTCAACGCCCTCTATGCGCGCAACAGCAATGTCTTCGCCGCCGTGCCCTCGCTGCATAGCGCCTACACTTTCGTGGCCTTTATCTACGCTCTGCTCAGCCGTGCCCCCAAGGGCTGGACGATAACGCTCGGCGTGGTGTCGGCAGGTATCTGGTTTACAGCAGTATATACATCACATCATTATATAATCGACGTACTTCTCGGCATAGGCACGGCCCTTGCCGGTATCGCCCTCTTCGAGTGGGTGCTTATGCGGTTAGGTCCGGTGGCGCGTTTTGTGGAGCGTTATGCCGGCTACGTCGGAATAAAAGCTTGAAAATGAGCGAAAAAGAAGATTACAGCCAATACGAAATACGCTCCGACGTACTCAACTACGATGATATCCGGCAGCTCGTGCCCAAACTCGACGGACATGAGAAGCTGGTCAACTGGCTTCTGCATTTCCTGTCGGTCGACAAGGTTAACGGCGTGCACAGCCGCTGCTGCGACACCCCGGGCCCCGAGTTTGTGAAGCGTATGCTCATCGATGATTTCAAGATCAAGCTGCGCGTCGACAACGAGGAGATCCTCTCCCGATTCAAGGAGGGGCCGTTCATCACGGTCAGCAACCATCCCCTCGGCGCCCTCGACGGCATTGCGCTGATATATCTGGTAACGCGTTATCGCCCGTCGTACAAGGTAATGGTCAACATGATACTGAACAAGATCAGCGCCATGCGTCCCAACTTTATCGCTGTCGACGCCTGGGCGAGCAACGACCCGGCCAAACGTGCCGTGTCGGTCAACGGTATCCGTCAGGCCATCAAGCAGCTGCGCGACGGTGAGCCTGTAGGCTTCTTCCCGGCCGGCGCCATGAGCAAGTCGACGCTGTGCCATGGCCTGCAGGACCGTCCCTGGCAACCCTCGGTGCTCCAGATCATCGCGCGCGCCAAGGTACCCGTGATACCGATATATTTCCACGACCGCAACAGCCTGTGGTGCGACTTCCTTGGCCACGCCTGCTGGCCGGCACGTTCGCTGCGTCTGCCGGCCGAGGTGTTCCGCAAGTGCGGCAAGACACTGCATATATCCATCGGCGAGCCTATAAGCGTCGACACCCAGGCACAGTTCGCCGATCCCGAGGCACTGGGCGCTTACCTCAGAGAAAAGACATACGACCTTAAAAAATTGAAATAATGGCAGATGAAATAAAGTCGGGCTATCAGTCCTCTTTAAAATCACTTGACACAGAAGAACATATCGACCTCTGGTTCTACCGCCCTATAGGCTATGCCTGGGCGTGTCTGGCCAAGCGTCTCGGCATCACACCCAACGCCATCACGATAGCCTCTATCTTTCTTGGCGTCGGCGCCGGCATAGCTTTCTATTATACCAGCCTCTGGATCAACATACTCGGCATCGTGCTGCTGGTGTGGGCCAACAGCTTCGACAGCGCCGACGGCCAGCTCGCACGCATGACCAAACAGTACTCGCGCATAGGCCGCATCCTCGACGGCGTGTCGGGCGACCTGTGGTTCATATCGATCTACATCGCCATCTGCCTCCGCGAGAACGCCACCTCGCCCTTCTTCATGGAGCATCCGTGGGCCATATGGGCGCTTGCGTCGGTGTCGGGCATCTTCCATGCCAAGCAGGCGGCGACGGCCGACTATTATCGCCAGTTCCATCTCTACTTCCTCAAGGGAGAGGAGGGCAGTGAGCTCGATTCGTCCGCCCAGCTGCGTGCACGCTACAGCGAGATGCCCTGGCGCGGTCACTTCTGGGCCAAGCTCACGCTGCTCTTCTATACCAACTATACCGCCAATCAGGAGGCCCTCGCTCCGGCCATGCAGAGGCTGCGCGCCGAGCTGCGCCGTGTGTTCCCCTCGGGAGTGGCGAGCCCGGCCTTCCGCGATGCTTTCCGCAAAGGCAGCCTGCCACTGATGAAGTACACCAACATCCTGTCGTTCAACTGGCGCTCGATAGCGCTCTTCGTTACCATACTCGCCGGTGTGCCCTGGCTCTATTTCATCTTCGAGCTCGTGGTGCTCAACGCCATACTGCTCTATATGATCGTGCGTCACGAAAATCTGTGCCGTCGCCTGACAAGAGAGCTCGAAAAAGGCGATTTCAGATAAATTCCGCGCCGACGCTATGTTTAGATATATTAACACAATCGGGCGCAAAAGCGGCATGTTTTACAAATAGTAACACTTGACGCGAATATTTACGTTTACTTAACAAATCTTTGCTAAAATTGTAGTAAAAATATTTTTGCAAACGCAAAATAGTTATTACTTTTGAGCCGCCAAAAGAAACGGCATGAGCCGGACAGCCATAATTATGGTTGTACATCAGGCCACTTGCAATAGAAATAAATTAAGTATAATAATCAAACTAAAACATTAGAAATGAGCGAAACTAAAGCAAAACCGGCAACAGGTAAGCTTGGCGTCATGGTCGTAGGCCTCGGTGCTGTATCCACTACCTTCATTACCGGCGTTTTGATGACTCGCAAAGGTCTTGCCAAGCCCGTTGGTTCGATGACTCAGTACGATCGTATCCGTGTAGGCGAAGGCGCTGACAAAAAATACCTCAAATACAACGAAATAGCTCCTATTGCCGATCTCAACGACATCGTGTTCACTGCATGGGACGTATATCCTGCCAACGCATACGAATCGGCAATGCACGCCGAAGTGCTCAAGGAGAAAGATATCGAACCCGTACGCGACGAGCTCGAGAAGATCGTGCCTATGGCTGCCGCTTTCGACCACAACTACGCTAAGCGTCTTGAGGGCGACAACTACATGAAGGGCAAGACTCGCTGGGAGATGGTTGAGCAGCTCCGCGAGGATATCCGCAACTTCAAGAAAAACAGCGGTGTAGAGCGCGTTGTTGTGCTCTGGGCTGCTTCTACCGAAGTATACGTGCCCATCGACGAGAAGTGCCACTACACACTGGCCGCTCTCGAAGAGGCTATGAAGGCTGACGACAAAGAGCATATCGCTCCCTCGATGTGCTACGCTTACGCAGCTCTTACCGAAGGCGCACCCTTCATCATGGGCGCTCCCAACACTACCGTCGACATCCCCGCTATGTGGGAGCTCGCCGAGAAGACCAAAATGCCTATCGCCGGCAAGGACTTCAAGACTGGCCAGACACTTGTTAAATCCGGTTTCGCTCCTATCATCGGCACACGTTGCCTCGGCCTCAACGGCTGGTTCTCGACCAACATCCTCGGCAACCGCGACGGTCTCGTGCTTGACGAGCCTGCCAACTTCCGCACAAAAGAAGTATCGAAGCTCTCTACACTCGAGTCGATCCTCGTACCCGAGCAGCAGCCCGATCTCTATGGCGTGAACTGCGGCGGCGAAGGCAACGAGCACAACGGCTACTACCACAAGGTACGTATCAACTACTATCCTCCGCGCAACGATAACAAAGAGGGCTGGGACAACATCGATATCTTCGGCTGGATGGGCTATCCCATGCAGATCAAGATCAACTTCCTCTGCCGCGACTCTATCCTCGCAGCTCCCCTTTGCCTCGACCTCGTGCTCCTGAGCGACCTCGCTGCACGTGCCGGCCGTTACGGCATACAGCGTTTCCTCAGCTTCTTCCTCAAGAGCCCTATGCACGACTACACAAAGGACGAAGTTCCTGTAAACCATCTATTCCAGCAGTACGTTATGCTTAAGAACGCCATTCGTGAGATGGGCGGCTACAAAGCTGACGAACTTATCGACTAAAACGCAACCTTGCCTCATAACCGGAAAAGCCGCTCCTTGCCGAGTGGCTTTTTCGGTTTAAAATTCGGCCTGCCGCTAAATTATTCTGCCTAATATTTTGAAAGTTGGCGGAAAAATGATAACTTTGCAAAGTTTTTTCGACACCATACAACATCAATGGGAAAATTCTCAGCATTCAAATTGCCGCTAAAGAGCCTTGGAGCAGGTACTCACGAGTTTGAGTACCGTCTCGACAAGTCTTTCTTTGCCAATATGGAAAGCTCGGACGTACACGACGCCGACCTCGCGGTAACGCTTACTGTCAAGTATAACGGCGACTTCTACGACCTCGACTTCCACATCGTCGGCGAAGTGGTGCTGATATGCGACAGTTGCCTCGACGACCTCCACTTCCCTATCGATACGGCCTACCATATCGTGGTAAAGTATGGCGACGACTACAACGACGACAGCGACGAGGTGCTCGAGATCCCCGGCAGCGACAATTATCTCAATGTCGCCTACATGATCTACGACACCGTAGAGCTTGCCATCCCCATCAAGCACGTCCACCCCATAGGCAAGTGCAACCGCCAGATGAGCCAGCTTCTGAAGAAGCACCGCGCCACGGCGAACGATGAAGACGCCGAGCTCGAGAACGAGCTCATCGACGAGATGGACTCCATGCCCGAATCCGACGGCGAGTCGGCCGGCGATCCGCGCTGGAACGCCCTCCGGAAGCTCTCCGGCGATAACGATACAGAAAATTAAGTAACCATACAATAACCAAAGCAATGGCACATCCTAAACGCAAGCAATCAAAGACCCGTACCGCAAAACGCCGTACACACGATAAGGCAGTAGCCCCCACACTTGCACTTTGCCCCAACTGCGGCGCATGGCACGTCTACCACACCGTATGCGGCGAATGCGGCTATTATCGCGGCAAACAGGCCATCGTCAAAGACGAGGCCATCTAAAGACAGCAGCTATCGCAGCTATCTTTGACAGCGACTGCCTCCGGCAGTTACACGCCAAGCCCCGTCCTTGCGCCGGCGGTGCCCGTCCCAGGGTATACGTCTCCGGCGAGGGGACGCTTTTGGTGTAGTTGTACAGGAGGCTTCCCCGGCACTTTCTCGCCGGCTTGTTAATACTCAAAACGGCGTCCGTAGCCGGGCGCTTCATCGCCGCCCAGGCGGCTTAAAACATACTGAATTAAATGAACGCCCGTATATCTGGCATAGCCTCCTACGTACCCGAAGGCATCCTTGACAACGAAATGCTATCAAAGATGGTCGACACTAACGACGAGTGGATTACCACACGTGTCGGCATCAAAAAGCGCCATATACTCCGCGACCCCGACAAGGGATCGTCGTATATGGGTATCAAGGCTGTAGAAAAACTTCTCGCCGAAACAGGCACAAGCCCCGAAGAGGTCGAAGTGCTTATCTGCGCCACATCTAACCCCGACCACCGTTTCCCCTCAACCGGCTCGATGATATGCTACGGCGCCGGTCTGACAAAGGCCTACTCCTACGACATGGAGGCCGCATGCGCCGGTTTCCTCGTAGCCATGCAGGAGGCTCGCGCCTATGTATGCTCGGGACTCTATAAGAAAGTGGTCGTAGTCGCTGCCGAGAAGATGTCGTCGATGGTAAACTATGCCGACCGCTCCACATGCGCGCTCTTCGGCGACGGCGCCGCTGCCGTGCTCGTTGAGCCCACCGAAGAGAATACCGGCGTTATCGACGCTGTGTTCCATGTCGACGGCGTGGGTCACGACCACCTGCTCATGGTGGCCGGCGGTTCTGCAAAACCCACCACACACGCCACAGTGGATGCCGGCGAGAACTTCCTCTTCCAGGACGGCCGCGCCGTCTACAAGCATGCCGTTACCGACATGCTTACCGCATCGCTCGACATCATGGAGCGCAACCACCTCGGCGTCGACGACGTGACATACCTCGTGCCTCATCAGGCCAACCTCCGCATCATCGAGGCTGTCGCACAGCGCGCCAACTTCCCCATGAGCAAGGTGCTCGTCAACATCGAGCATACCGGCAACACTTCCGCAGCGTCGATTCCTCTGTGTCTCGACGAGTACAAGGCGCAGCTCAAGAAGGGCGACCGCCTCGTGCTCACCGCTTTCGGTGCCGGTTTCACTTGGGGTGCGATGTATCTCATCTGGGATCTTTAATCAGCGCCACATCAAGCGTATGAACTGAATTTTTAACAGAAATAGCACTTTGTCGGTGCTATTTTTGTTATATAAGGAGTAACATCTTAAAAACATAACTGACATGGACAGCAAAACAAACAACGGCCTTACTCCTGCCGACGAAAAGAACCTGCCGCTCGCCCGGGCGCATAAATCAGGATTTGTCAACATCGTAGGCAACCCCAACGTGGGCAAGTCGACGCTCATGAACGACCTCGTGGGCGAGCGCGTGAGCATCATCACGCAGAAGGCGCAGACCACCCGACACCGCATCATGGGTATTGTCAACACCCCCGGTTATCAGATCGTCTTCTCCGATACCCCCGGCGTGCTCAAACCCAAGTACAGGATGCAGGAAGGCATGCTCGCCTTCAGCCAGGAGGCGCTGACCGACGCCGACGTGCTGCTCTATGTCACCGACGTGGTGGAAGACCCCGAAAAGAACGCCGACTATCTGGCCAAGGTGGCCAAGGAGAAGGTGCCCGTGCTTCTGGTTATCAACAAGATCGACCTCCTCAAAGGCAACGGCGAGCTCGACGCCATCATAGACAAGTGGCGCACACGCCTGCCCGACGCAGAGATATTCCCCACATCGGCCAAGGAACACTTCAACGTCGCCAACCTCATGGCGCGCATCGTGGAGCTTCTGCCCGAAGGCGAGCCATACTTCGGCAAGGACGCCCTTACCGACAAGCCGGCGCGATTCTTCGTTACCGAGATCATCCGCGAGAAGATACTCCTCAACTACGACAAGGAGGTGCCCTACAGCACCGAAGTGGTGGTAGAGAAATTCGACGAGGGCGAAGGCGCCATCCACATCATGGCTGTGATATATGTGGAGCGCGACAGCCAGAAAGGCATACTCATAGGCAAGGGCGGCTCGATGCTCAAGAAAGTGGGCACTCAGGCGCGTGCCGATATCGAGACCTTCTTCGGCAAGCGCGTCTACCTCGAGCTCTTCGTCAAGGTGGAGCCCAACTGGCGCAACCGCGACAACAAGCTGCGCGAATTCGGATATATAGAATAAAAAATACCGGCGGTCAGGCCCCGGCCGTCGGGCGAACACCGGGGCGAAAGCCCGATGATAAATCAACAATACAATAATGGGACAGTTAGTAGCAATAGTAGGAAGGCCTAATGTCGGAAAGTCGACACTCTTCAACCGCCTCACACAGACACGCACCGCCATCACCGACCCCACAGCCGGCACCACGCGCGACAGGCAGTACGGCAAGGTGGACTGGTGCGGACGCGAGTTCTCTATCGTCGACACCGGCGGCTGGGTGGTCAATTCCGAGGACGTCTTCGAATCGGAGATCAACAAGCAGGTAAGCCTCGCCATCGAGCAGGCCGACGTGATACTCTTCGTTGTCGACGCCATGAACGGCGTGACCGACCTCGACGACCATGTGGCTCAGATATTGCGCCGCTCGCGCAAGCCTGTGGTGCTCGTGGCCAACAAGGTCGACTCCAACGAGTGGGTCTACAATGTGCCCGAGTTCTACAAGCTCGGCCTCGGCGATCCCTACCCCGTGTCGGCGGCCAACGGCTACGGCACAGGCGATCTCCTCGACGAGATAGTGAAAGATCTACCCGAGGAGGACGACACTCAGGCCACGCTCGACGACATACCCAAGTTTGCCATCGTCGGTCGACCCAACGCCGGCAAGTCATCGATAATCAACGCTTTTATCGGCGCCGAGAGGCACATCGTGACCGATGTCGCCGGCACCACGCGCGACTCCATCTACACGCGCTACAGCAAATTCGGATTCGACTTCTACCTCGTCGATACCGCCGGTATACGTAAGAAGAACAAAGTGAACGAGGACATAGAGTACTACTCCGTGATCCGCTCCATACGCGCCATCGAGGCCAGCGACGTGTGCATACTCATGTTCGACGCCACACGAGGTATCGAGGCCCAGGACGTCAACATCTACTCGCTCATACAGCGCAACAAGAAAGGCGTCGTGGTGGTAGTGAACAAGTGGGATCTCGTCGAGGACAAGTCGACAGCCGCCATCAAGCACTACGAGGCCGCCATCCGCGAGCGATTCGCGCCCTTTACCGACTTCCCCATCATCTTTACCTCCGCTGTGACCAAGCAGCGCATCTACAAGGTGCTCGAGGAAGCCGTGGCCGTCTATGCCAACCGCAAGCGCACGGTGCCCACATCGCAGCTCAACTCCGTGCTGCAGGACGACATCGCCGCATATCCGCCGCCAAGCAACAAAGGCAAATTCATCAAAATAAAATACATAACTATGCTCAAAGGCGCGCAGGTGCCGACGTTCATCTTCTTCTGCAACCTGCCGCAATGGGTCAAGGAGCCTTATCGCCGCTATCTCGAAAACAAGATACGCGAACACTGGGATTTTACCGGAACGCCGGTAAACATATTTATGAGAGAAAAATAAGAATGCAAGAGCGTAGCGACGGAATGCCGGCGCGTCGCTCTTGTTTTTTTTAAATAATTATCGTAAATTTGCAGCGACTCTCACTGCCCGGAGGGTGGGTGAGAGTGGACATATTGTATTCAACGAGACGTATTCATGCGTTATTTCCGTCCTTAGAACTTCGCAACTTCTTTAAGCATCAGGAAATACGACATCCGAAGCGTTCGTGGTGGTGTAAACTGCGCCAATATTATCGTCTTTGCTCACTCTGGGCCCACGTCGAAATTTGGTGTCTATTATACCAAGACGTGGGCAGAGAGTCGTTATATCCTTGATGTTGGGCAGTGCGAAGGCCTTAGGGACAGGGTATGGTGAAATTTGTACTTCCCACGTCTCTTTATATTTATCCGGTGTACAAGGGGAGTCGCACCACACTTGACGAATGACAAACCAATGAAAGACCTTCGCACTGCCCTCATCAATTTGTCTGTACATCGCCGGGCCTGTTTCTATATGCTATGGAGAGTATAGGCCAGCTTATCAAGGAGGAACTCGAGCGCCAGGAGCGCTCGGTTTCCTGGTTTGCACGCAAACTGTGTCTTGACAGATCGAATGTTTACCGTTTATTCCAGCGCCATACGATCGACACCGGTTTGCTGTCGCGTATTTCAGTTATTTTAGGGCGTGATTTTTTTGCTGAACTTTCTCAACAAATAAGTAGTAGGCAAAATTCGCAACAGTAGTGTGTTTATGTCGCTACACCTTTTATGGCTTTATCCCAACGGATAGTCGTAATTTTGCGTCATAAAATATCTCTTCCGCAGCAAAATGCTGTCGGTGTTATAATGTGTGAAATCAATATTATTTTCTAACTCAACTTTTTATGAATAAAAAGCACTTAAAAGTCGCACTTCTCTCATTGATGTGCACCTCGATGGCGCTGTCGTATACTTCCTGCAAGGACTACGACGACGACATCAACAATCTGCAGACACAGATTGATGCAAACAAAGACGCGATTTCGAGTATTAACAGCCAGATCGCGAGCGGTGCTATTCTGTCTTCTGTTACCAAAACAGCCGACGGCAAGGGTATTGTTGTTACCGTTAAGAAAGGTGACACCACCGAGCAGTTCACTATCAAAAACGGCGAAAACGGTACAAACGGTCAGGATGCAGTTATCTGGGAAATCGGAACTGACGGCTACTGGTACAAAGATGGCGTAAAGACTACTTACAAAGCTGTTGGCACAGACGGCACTAACGGTACAGACGGCACCAATGGTACAGACGGTACCAACGGCACCGACGGTCTGAACGCTCCCTACTATGTCGCCAATCCCAAGACCGGTATGCTCGAGCACTATGTATGGAAAGACGGCAAGGCTGTTCGTGACGAGGCCGGCGACGTTCGCTATACAACTCCTGCTGATAAGCCTGCAAGCAACATCACAGCTACCGACGACGGTATTAACCTCGTTATTACAGGTATGGTAGGCCCCGACGGCAAGCCCCTTGGCGCTATCAGCATCGCTAAGACCGGTGCTCTCCGCAGCCTGGTGTTCCAGCCCGATCTTTATCTCGACGGCGTTGAGGCTACACGCTATGCTTACGCTCCCAACGTAGCCGTTCTTGACAAAGACGCTAATGCCGCTACAACCGGTAACTCTTGGCAGAACAACTCGCCCTTTACTATTAAGGGTATCGCTGGTTATGCCCAGACAACAAAAGCACCCAAAACTATAAGCATTCCTTCACTCTCGTTTGTGAACTATGCTCTCAACCCCAGCAACGCTAAGGTAGCTGACTTCGCCTTCTCTATGAGCGGTACTCAGAAAGAAGCTGTAAGCCGTGCCGACAACGATCCTAAGTTCGCTCTTCAGGGTGATGCTGTTGCTGCTAACGGAACTCTTACTCTTGGTTACAAGGTTACCAACCCCGACGTAATCAGCGCCGACAAGGAACTTCTTACTGTCTTCACAGCTGAAGCTGCCGGTCTTAAAGGCGAGAAAGAGACCATCACATCTGACTTTGGCGCTCTTCTTCCCGAAAAGGTTGTCTTCAAGGCACTCGCTTTCGGTAAGGACTATGCTACAACAACTGCAGCCGACACCAAGGACCTTTACACAACCGGTAAGGAAGCTCTCGAAAGCAAACCTTCTATCTATGTAAACTGGGACTACTGTGTAGCTGACGGCAAAGCATACGACCTCAAATCGCAGATCTGCGTTCACTACGCTAAGAAAGACTTCGAACTTCCTGCTGCTGACGCAACACACGAAGTTATGACTCTCGCCGACGCTGAGAAGTACTACGGTCTTACAACTGTATTCCAGAACGTAGAGTACAATGTAGGTGGCAACACAACTGACGAAAACCAGTACGCTATCGTAGAAGCTAACGGTGGTTTCTTCCCTGCATACGTTGATGCTGAAGGCAAGACTGTTGCCAACACCAAGACAAACGGTAAGTCTTCTATCGGCCGTCGTCCCCTCGTTCTCGTAACTCTTGTAAATACAGAGGGTAAGGTTGTTCTCAACGGTTATGTATCGTTCGAGATCACAGCTAAGGCTGTTACTCCCGAAGGCGTTGTTATCGAACCCGAAATCCTTACAAGCAAGACATTCGACTACCTCTGCGGCTTCGAACTCAAGTCTACATGGGCTCAGTGGTCTGGTATCGTTCTCGAGGATGATCAGATCAGAATGTCGAACGCTGACTTCCACAACCGCTTCCACTGGACAGCCAACAAGACCTTCATCAAGAAGGACGGCAAGTTTGTTGAAGTTGTAGGTAACAAGTACGGCGAAATCGCAGTTAAGAACGATGCCGCTACAGGTGAGGTTAACTCTATCCTTGACTGGACAGGCGATCTCAACGCTGTTAAGGCTATCTACGGCGAAGCTAACCACACTGTAACTCTCTACGTTCAGTATGCTACAAGCGGCACTCCTGCTTCTTATGTATACGTTGGCATGACAGTTACTATCAAGAACGAAGCTCAGGCTAACTGGGAGACAGCTAACAACAACAAGTACGTTCCCGAATGGCACGACGGTCAGATCTGGATCCACGTTGCAGCTCCTGAAGCCGACAACGACGTGAAGGAGTTCACATACGAACTTCCCAACGCTTGGCTTAATGGTGAGATCGGTGTAACCGGCAACGGTAACTACAATGTAAATGTTAAGTACACCTTCCGCTGGAGCAAGACTCAGGCTGCTGACTACACCGTAGTTGGTACTGATCTGAAGTACAAAGGCGACGTAATCGCTTCTCTTAGCGCAACCGGTACTATCACTTACGCTAACAATGCTGCTGCTAAGAAGCTCCTCAACAGCGGTGAAATGGTTCCGACCGGCAACGTTGAAATTGCAGCTACTTACGGTAAGGACTGCACAATCGACTTCCCCAACACTTACGGCTTCACTGTTAAGTTCCTCCGTCCGCTCACAATCGTCAACGGTAGCAATCCTACCTTCATCCCCGCAACCGCAGGTGGCTCACGTGCTCCGATGGCAAGCCTCTTCGGTCTGAAAGACTGGCGTGGTGTAGCCGTTACCAAATACAACGCAACCACCAAGCAGATGAGCGCTGAAGTTGATAATGGCATCAACCTCTACGACTTCTATGAAATCCAGTCAGTGAAAGTTGACAAGAGCAAGATCATGTTCAACAACGGTGGCAAGTGGGTAGCAATCACAGCTAACAAGAACGCTAACCTCGATATCGTTGACTCGACTGATGCTACTGGCGGTGTTGTAACCGTTAACGGTACAGAAGTTACCATCGATGCAACATCTGTTGCCAACATCAACAAGGTAGAGTTCATCTACACTTCTGCATCGCAGGGCGTAACAAGCCAGTACGATCTTAAGATACCTGTAACCCTCGTTTACTCTTGGGGCGAGCTCCAGGCAGAAATGCCGGCTACCGTTAAGGTAACTATGGGTCAGGAATAAAATGACTGCAGCAAAGTAATGAGATAGAGACTTATTACTCATTAGTATAAGTTAGCGATCCCCGTCGTTGTGAAACGATGGGGATCTTTTTTCACCCCTCCGCCACCCGTGCCGCCCCATACCTCACGAATAATCGTGAGGCTGAGAAGGTGCAACAGCTCCGCTGTTTATCTTCCGCCCTCCCGGCTTCGCTCGTGCTGCACTCCCCATCCGCCCACGTCTCCGCTCGCCCCTCCCGGCCTCGCTCGTGTCGAGCCTAATGGCGGAGCCATTACACCCGACGCTCCACCTGTGGAGCGCCGGACACAGCCCTACGATCCTTCGTAGGGAAAGCATCCCCCAATATATCCAACGGCGGCGCCGTTGCAC
>JAGAUV010000007.1 GCA_017620635.1 Muribaculaceae bacterium
CGCCACTATTACACCCGGATTCGTCAAAAAGATACAGACCAAACTAAACAGACGTCCGAGAGAAAAACTCAATTTCTCTACTCCAAAAACCGAGTTTTTCAAACATTTTAGCTAATATTGCACTTGCCCTTGGACTCTGCACTTCGCCGTTATGCTGAAAAGGGTGGGGTGTTTTTAGTTTGTGGACTTGGATATTTTTGTTAATTTTGTAATGTAAATATAACGCATTCAAAATAATTATAATGAGCCGATGAGAAAATGGCGTATTGAGGACAGCGAGGAGCTGTACAATATCCCCGGTTGGGGCCGCAATTACTTTTCAGTCAATGAGAAGGGTCATATTCAGGTAACTCCGAGAGCCGGTCATGCATCGGTGGACCTCAAGGATATAATGGATGAGCTGCAGGTGCGCGATGTGTCGGCTCCTGTGCTGCTTCGTTTCCCTGATATCCTTGACAACCGTATCGAGAAGATCTCTAATTGTTTCCGTCTGGCTTCGGAACAGTATGACTATAAGGCGTCGAATTATATGATCTATCCTATCAAGGTGAATCAGATGCGCCAGGTGGTGGAGGAGATCGTGAGCTATGGCAAGAAGTTCAATATCGGCCTTGAGGCCGGTTCGAAACCTGAGCTTCATGCTGTGCTGGCTACCAATATAGCGGAGAATGCGCTTATCATCTGCAACGGTTATAAGGATGAGTCGTATATCAATCTGGCTTTGCTTGCGCAGAAAATGGGGCGCCGTATCTACCTTGTGGTGGAGAAGCTCAATGAGCTGCGCATGATAGCTGATATAGCGAAGAAGCTTAATGTGAGACCTAATATCGGCATACGTATCAAGTTGTCGAGCACGGGCTCGGGCAAGTGGAGCGAGAGCGGCGGCGACCAGAGTAAGTTCGGCCTTAATTCGTCGGAACTTCTGGAGGCGCTTGGCGTGCTTGACCGCCGCGACATGAAGGATTGCCTCAAGCTGATACATTTCCATATCGGCAGCCAGATAAACAAGATACGTGTGATCAAGAACGCTCTCCGCGAGGCTACGCAATTTTTTGTGCAGCTGAGCAAGATGGGCTACGGTGTAGAGTTTATCGACATAGGCGGTGGCCTCGGCGTGGATTACGACGGTTCGCGTAGCTCGTCGAGCGAGAGTTCGATGAATTATTCGATACAGGAGTATGCCAACGATGCCGTGTCGGCTATCGTCGATGCCTGCGGCAAGAACGGGCTGACCCAGCCTAATATAATCACGGAGAGCGGCCGCTCGCTTACGGCGCATCACTCGATACTGATATTCGATGTGCTTGAGACCACACAGCTGCCTATATGGAAGGACAACGAGGAGCTCGACGCCGACGCGCACGAGCTTGCCCGTGAGCTTTACAATATATGGGACAATCTCGACAGCAACGGCATCTTCGAGAGCTGGCACGATGCTCTCCAGATCCGCGAGGAGGCTCTTGACCTGTTCAGCCTCGGTATGCTTGATCTCAAGACGAGGGCCCAGATAGAGAAATTGTTCTGGAGCGTGGCACGAGAGGTTGGCGACATAGCCAATTCGATGAAGCATGTGCCCGAGGACCTCCGCAAGATCGCCAAGATGGTGCCGGACAAGTATTTCTGTAATTTTTCGCTCTTCCAGAGCCTACCCGACTCGTGGGCCATCGACCAGCTTTTCCCGATCGTGCCGGTGTCGCGTCTCGACGAGAAGCCGACGCGTACGTGCACCATACAGGATATAACCTGCGACTCCGACGGCAAGATAGCCAATTTCATCTCGCCTATGGGCACGTCGACATCGCTTCCTGTGCATGCGATAAAGCCGGGCGAGTCGTATTATCTGGCCGTGTTCCTTGTCGGTGCCTATCAGGAAATCCTTGGCGACATGCACAATCTTTTCGGCGACACGAATGCCGTGCATATCAGCGTGTACAAGGATCATTACGAGATAGACCAGATCATAGAGGGCGAGAGCGTAGACGAGGTGCTCGACTATGTACAGTACAATCCCAAGAAGCTTGTGCGCAATCTCGAGTCGTGGGTAACACAGTCGATGAAGGCCGGCCAGATCACGCCTGAGGAGGGCCGCGATTTTATCAGCACATACCGCTCGGGTCTGTTCGGCTACACATATCTCGAGAAGTAGGGCATGCGCTGGTTTATGACTCTCGGCTACCGAGGCGCGCCTTATCACGGCTGGCAGGTGCAGCCGGGGCAGACGACTGTGCAGGGGGAGCTTGAACGAGCCCTCAGCACCCTGCTGCGTACACCTGTGGCAGTGACGGGTGCCGGCCGCACGGATTCGGGAGTCAACGCGCACTGTATGGTGGCGCACTTCGACACGGATGAGGCTACTGACGCATCGTCGGCGGCTTTTGTCCGCAGCTTAAACAGCCTTATCGGGTATGACATAGCGGTGTATGATATCGTGGCCGTTAAGGCCGACGCCCATGCACGATTCGATGCCACCGAGCGCAGCTACCGCTACTATGCCACGAGCCGCAAGAACCCGTTTGCCCGTGGGCTGGCGTGGAAATGCAGTCCTGCGCTCGATTTCGATGCCATGAACGCTGCGGCGTCGCTTCTTATAGGGCGTCGCGACTTCACATCGTTCGCCAAGCTCCACAGCGACGCCAAGACCAATATCTGCGACCTGCGCAGGGCCGCGTGGCACAGGATGGACGGCGACAGCTGGTATTTCGATATCGCCGCCGACCGTTTCCTGCGCAATATGGTAAGGGCTGTCGTGGGAACGCTCGTAGACGTTGGCCGCGGCAAGATGCGGCCTGAAGAGATTCTCGATGTACTCGACAAGAACGATCGCTGCGCCGCCGGCACCTCTATGCCGGCCGAAGCCCTGTACCTCTGGAGCGTGGACTATCCCAAAGAAATATTTATCTGATACATAAACAGATCATGAAAAACACATTCGATTTCGCGACAATACTCGGCAGCTTCGGCATAGCACCGACCGCTACCGTCAAGCCACTCGGCGACGGCCTTATCAATCATACTTACGTGGTCGAGACCGACGGGGAGCCGAAGTATGTGCTGCAGCAGGTCAACACCGATATCTTCAGTAATGTGGAGATGCTGCACGACAATATCGACAAGGTAACCGACACATTGCGCAAGGCCGGTAAGACGACGCTTCATTTCCTGCCGTCGGTATCGACCGGAAAGACATATATAGAGCATGAGGGTCGTACGTGGCGCGTGATGGACTATATCGCCGATTCACGAACGATAAGCGAGGTAAATCCTGTGACGGCACGCATGACAGGCCGCGCCATAGGCGAGTTCGAGACCTTGCTTGCCCCTATCGCCGAAGAGCTTGGCGAGACCCTTCCGCGTTTCCATGACATGGAGTACCGTCTGGAGCAATTCGAGGATGCTGTGGCCCGTGACGCCGCCGGCCGTGTGGCAGAACTGGGCGAGGAGATTGCCTACGTGCGCTCCAATGCCAATCGCGCCACCGAGCCCGAGCGCCTCTACCGTGCCGGTGTGCTGCCGAAACGAGTGTGCCACTGCGACACCAAGGTGTCGAATCTTCTGTTCACACCCGACGGAAGCGAGGTAAAGGCCGTGATAGATCTTGACACAGTGATGCCGTCGCTTGTGTTCTCCGACATGGGCGATTTCATGCGAACGGCGGCCTGCACCACAGCCGAAGACGAACCCGACACGAACAAGATAGCCTTCCGCCGCGAGATCTACGACGCCGCCATGGAGGGCTACCTCGAGACCGCGACCTTCCTCAGCGCCGACGAGCGGCGCCTTCTGCCGACAGCGCCCTGGCGCTTCGCGTACATGCAGGCCGTGCGCTTCCTTACCGACTATATCAACGGCGACACATACTATCGCACGGCTTATCCGGGCCATAATCTGGTGCGTACACGCGCCCAGATAGCTCTGGCCAAGTCGATATAAATGATATTGCAATCATCGTGCATGGCTATTTTATCGCGCGCGATTAAAATTTTAACAATAAATAATTGGAAAGATAGCCTGTGATTGACTGCTATTTTGTAATTTTGCCCCATTATGCGAGTCAAACTTACATTAGATCGCGGAAATACGGCTATCAAGGCTGCCGCGTGGAGCTCGGACGGCCAGTTGCTTGACACCTACAAGGGAGACGAAAGCCTTCCGGCAGGCGATCTTGTATCCGTTATGGAGCATCGTCTACTCGGAGCCGGCGAGCGCTTTGCCGCTATCGCCTGGTGCACAGTGGTTGCGTCGGAGCATGCCGATGACAGCGCATCGCTGGAAGGTATGGCGCCGAGCGTCGTAGAGCTGACCGCGAGCACCCCAATGCCGTTGACAATTGCATACCTTACGCCCGAAACCCTCGGCGCGGACCGCCTTGCTGCAGCCCTCGGCGCACGCCATCTCGTCGGCGGCAACCGTCCGCTTTTAGTATCGGATATCGGTACGGCCGTGACCTACGACTATGTAGAAGGTCAGCGCTATGTCGGCGGCAATATAGCACCCGGCATAGATCTCCGCCTCCGTGCCCTGGCGGCGTTTACCGACGCTCTTCCGGCGGTGTCGACTCAGGGCGGCGACATACCCCTGTGGGGCAGGACTACCGCCGAGGCCATGCGCAGCGGCGCAGTGCGCGGCATAGCCGCCGAATTGGCCTACTATCATGCTGCGGCCGGCGACAAGGCCCTTGCGGTGCTTACCGGCGGCTCGGCAGAATTACTTGTGAACGAAAATATTCTCACATTCGACTATATCCACGACCCTTATCTTGTACACAAGGGTCTATACAGTATTATTAAAGATGAAAATTAGCAAGATAGCACTGACCCTTGCACTGGCGCTCGCCTTTGTGCTTCCTGTCTGCGGCCAGAACGGCACGATGACACCATATTCGGCATACGGTCTTGGTATGCTTCGCGACCGCTCCACCTCAATCCAGCGCGCTATGGGCGGCGTAGGCTATGCCATGAACTCCGGCCGGCAGATCAATGCGATGAATCCGGCGTCGTACGCAGCCATCGACTCTCTGACCTTCCTTTTCGATATCGGCCTCGACCTTACCGCCATGTGGCAGAATGAGATACAGGACGGCAAGCCGGTCAACGACAAGCGCTTCGGCGGCGGTCTCGACTATGTGACCATGCAGTTCCCTCTCGGCAAGTATATGGGCGGTTCTGTCGGCCTTGTACCGTTCTCGTCGGTAGGCTATTCGTTCGGCAATAAGATAGAAAACGGTATCGACTCGCGACAGGGTTCGGGCAGCCTCAACGAGCTTTATCTCGGCATCGCCGGCCGTCCGTTCAATGGCTTTACCGTCGGCGCCCACGTGTCTTACCTCTTCGGAACGATACTCAACGAGACATACGCCTATATCTCGCTCAACCAGAGCTCGCTCTTCCAGCGTCAGCTTGTGGTACGCGACTACCGGTTCAACTTCGGCGCACAGTACTCGTTCGCTCCCGTAGCCGGCGACCGCCTGACCCTCGGCCTGACCTACAGTCCCTCGAAAGCCCTGCTCGGCACAGGCCGCAGTGTGAACTACGATACATCGGACAATGAAGTGCAGTTCTCTGACGAGCATAAACTTAAAGACAGCTATTCCATCCCCGAGACCTGGGGCGCCGGCATCAACTACCAGTTCGGCCGCAAGGTAATGGTGGAGGTCGACTACACCTACCAGCCCTGGAGCAAGGCCAAGTTCCGCCAGTCGGAGTCGAACTCTCTCCAGAGCTACGGCGACCGCAGCAAGTATGCCATCGGTCTTCAGTATGTTCCCGACTTCCGCGGCAGCTACTTCAAACGCATCAATTATCGCGCAGGCGCCTTCTGGTCGGATGATTATCTGAAACTCCGCGGCAATCAGCTTCGCGAGTACGGCGTGACCGCCGGTTTCGGTTTCCCGGTGCCTGAGTTCAAGACAACAGTCAACATCGGTTTCGAATGGAAACACCGTCAGGCCCACCCCGATCCGCTGATCAAGGAAGATTATCTGAGCATCACAATCGGCGTTAATTTCAACGAGATGTGGTTCCGTCAGAGCAAGATATATTAAAGCGACGCCGGCGTAATCTGTTGGCCATACCGTTCGCCGCTGTCCTTAGCTGGACGGCAGCGACGCTGTTGTGTGGCTGCGGAGAGGAACACAAGCGATATGTAGCCAATGCCGGCGACGGCTGGACCACTCCCACCATGGCCACACGTGATGTGTCGACCCTGATAAGCGACTCCGGCTATACGCGTTATCATCTGACGGCACCGGTGTGGCTGATGTTCGAGGATGCCGACGAGCCGTTCTGGCGATTCCCCGGCGGCCTTGAGCTGCAGCAGTATGACCTCGATATGAAGCCGACCTCCAATGTGGTGTGCGACTCGGCCGTATATCATTCGCGCAAGCGAATATGGGAGCTTATAGGCAACGTAGTGATGGTCAATACCGAGGCCGACTCCTTCCTGACACAGAAACTTTTCTGGGACCAGAGCGCGCGCAAGATCTATTCAGACTCCTTTATCCATATAGTGCGAACCGACCGCATAATAGAGGGCTACGGCTTCGAGTCGGACCAGAGCATGCGCTATTTTACGGTAAACCATCCGACAGCCATACTGCCGGTTGAGCGAGGCGTAAAGAAAGACACGATAGGCCCCGACAGCTCGATGATAGATTCGACCCGTCATGCCGTGCGCCGTCGTCCGCGTGTGCGTCCGTCGGAAGCTGCGGCAGCCGCCGAGGCCGAAGCGCAAGTTGTTGCAGACGAAAGTCCCAAGACAAGGGACAGACAGAAGGAGGACAAAGGCAACAGAACCGGCCTCAAGAGTTTAAAACGACAAAAACTAATCCAATGACCTGGCTAACCATAACACTTGTATCACTGCTGCTTTCAGGCCTTTTTTCGGGCGTGGAGATGGCATATGTTACCTCCGACCGCGTGCGCGTGGAGCTCGACGTGAATAAGGGCGGTTTTATCGGACGTATAATCAACCGTCTGTACAGCAATTCGGAGCTGTTTATCTCCACTATACTTGTCGGCAACAATGTGGTGCTTGTCATCTACGGTATGGGCGCCGCCGCGCTTATCGAGCCTCTGCTTGCCGATATATATGACAATGAAGTGTTTATCCTTCTGGGCCAGACGCTCATATCCACTCTTGTGATACTGCTTACCGGCGAGTTCCTGCCCAAGACTATCTTCGGTATCAATCCCAATGACTCGTTCAAGGTAATGGCTCTGCCGATGTACCTCTTCTATATCATTCTCTATCCTATCTCGGCGTTTACCTCCTGGCTGTCGAAGTTGCTCATGCGTCTTGTCGGAGTAAAGGATGCCGACAAAAAGATGCACCTGATATCGATAGGCGATCTCAACGACTATATAGAGGATACAATCGACGATATGGAGGAGCAGAGGCAGGAAGTTGACAATGAAGTAAAGATATTCCGCAACGCCCTCGACTTCTCGTCGACGCATGTACGCGACTGCATGATACCTCGCAACGAGATCGTAGCCATCAATATAGAGACCGGCACACGCGAGCAGCTCGTAGAGCTGTTTACAACGACAGGCCGCTCCAAAGTGATAGTGTATCGCGAAGATATCGACACTATCCTCGGCTATATCCATGTGAGCGAGCTGTTCGATGTGACGGTAGACTGGAAGGATCGCATCAAGCCGGTGCTGTACACGCCTGAGAATCTTATGGCGAACACTATGATGCGTCGCCTGCTGCAGCAGAAACGGTCGATAGCTATCGTTGTGGATGAGTTCGGCGGAACTGCCGGCATGCTTACACTCGAGGACCTCATGGAAGAGATCTGCGGCAATATAGAGGACGAGCACGACAACTCGGGTCTTACCGCGCGCGAGGTCGCCCCGGGTATCTATGAGTTTTCGGGCCGTTGTGAGATAGCGGATATCAACGAGCGCTTCGGCTTCGAGATACCTGAAGACGACAGCTATCAGACACTTGCCGGTTATATCCTGCACACTACGGGCGCTATCCCTGCGCAGGGTGCGACTGTGCTTGCCGGTCCGCTCCGCTTCGATATCCTCAAGAAATCGTCCAACCGAATAGAGCTTATACGTCTGTCGCGTTCGGAAGAAGAGGAAGCCGCACAGTAGAGTTTTTCCGATAAGTCAGTAAATTAATACGTGATTATAGCATATTGCCACGTAATTGCCTGATTTACGTGCTGTAAAAATATGTTGTAAAACATAACGCTACAACATCTTTTAAATTTAACATATTTTAGATAATTGATTAAAATTTAACCAAATCAAATTATAAATTAATTATCATAAGTAAACGGGTGTCGGTATTAGAATTTTGAAAGTATTTGCTGCAGTATGCTTTCAAAGCTAAGCTAAGGAAGCATAAAAAGTATATGGAAAAGTTTTGCAGGCAAGAAAACATTTGCTAATTTTGCAATGGAAATGATACGACAAGCATTGCAGGATGCTTTTTCATATTAAACAAATCTGGAATAGACATATAAATCTAACATTAAGTACTATGTGTAAGAAAATAAGGACCGTCCGCGAGGATAGTCCTTATTTTTATTGAAGTCGCATTCGACTGAACGTGTCAGTCGAATGCACCGGAAATTGTCTCTTCTATAATTTCAGGCTTCTCTTCCTGGACGGGCGCTTCTCCGTCGCAGATGTTGATGCCTTCGGGAATCTCGAAACGAGCGTTCTGAGAATAGTGTAGGTCGGGATCGGCGTATACCTTTGAAATGAACTTGCCGTAGATAGGCAGAGCCATAGCTGCTCCCTGACCATTTGCCATGCTGTTGAAATGGATGTATCGTTCGTCGCCGCCTACCCATGTGCCGCTGACGAGATCGGGAGTGAAAGCCATGAACCAGCCGTCGGCATTGTCGTTTGTCGTGCCGGTCTTGCCACCGGTCTGTGCTGTAAGGCTGTAAGGCGGACGACGCAGGCGGCTGCCCGTACCGCTGTCGACGACGTTGAGGAGTACTGACAGTATGCGGTAGTAGCCTTTCTGAGTTATGACTTCACGCTGCGATGGAGCGAAGTCGCTGATCACATTGCCGTTTGCATCGGCAATTGCAGTTACAAACATAGGATCGGAGCGCATGCCCTTGTTTGCGAATGCGCTGTAGGCCGTTACCATTTCCTTTACAGATACTTCCGCCGGGCCGAGACAGAGCGATTTAACCGCCGGGAGCTTGGCCGTGATACCGTAGCTGTGCATGCGCTTGACGAGCTCCGCCGGGCTGAGACGGTCCATGATACGGGCCGATATCCAGTTGTTGGAGTTGGTAAGCGCCCAGTATAGGTCGACCATTTCGCCCTGTCGCGCCTTGCTTGCGTTGCGAGGCTGCCATATGCGGCCGTTCTCGTCGTAGAGGGTAGGCTGGTCGTTCAGCATTTTGGTGCAAGGCGTGAACTCGTCGGTCTCGAATGCATATGTGTAGAGGAAGGGCTTGATGGTAGAACCGACCTGTCGGCGGCCGGTAGACACCATGTCGTACTGGAAGAAGTGGAAGTCAGGCCCTCCTACATAAGCCTTGACGAATCCGGTGGACGGATCCATCGACATGAAACCGGTGCGGAGGAATGACTTTGTGTAGAGCAGCGAGTCCATCGGCGTCATTACGGTGTCGACGGGTCCTTCGTAGCTGAACACGGTCATTTCGGTCGGGGTGTCGAACTGCTTCTTCAGTTCCTCGTCGCTCAGGCCGGCCACACGCGCCACGCGTCCGCGTTCGCTCTGCTTTACGGCAGTCTGGATGAGACGCTTGCGCTGCTCGTCGGAGAGCTCGCCTCGGTTTGAAGTGTATGGCGCTGTAGACGAACCTTTTTTCTCTCGGAAGAAAGCTTTCTGCAGGCTCGACATGTGCTCGTCGACGGCCTCTTCGGCATATCGCTGCATGCGCGAGTCGATGGTGGTGTAGATCTTCAGACCGTCGTTGTAGATGTCGTATTTCGTGCCGTCGGGCTTGCGCGTCTTCTCTATCCAACCGAAAAGCGGATTGTTGGCCCAGGCGGTGGAGTCGTCGATAAATTTCTGAATGTCCCACGAGGGGTATTTTGACCGCTCGGGCTTTTTGGCCGTGAGCATGCGTCTGAGCTCTTCGCGGAAGTATGGCGCGAGACCTTCCTTGTGGTCGACGCGCTGGAAGTCGAGGTCGAGCGGCATGGCCTGCAGACGTGTCATCTCGTCCTTTGAGAGCATGCCGGCCTTGTACATCTGTTCGAGCACGACATTACGACGCGCCTGTGTACGCTCGGGATGGCGCACAGGGTTGAAGTACGAAGGGTTCTTGACCATGCCTACGAGTGTTGCGGCCTCGAGGGTGTCGAGCATGGCGGCGTCCTTGTTGAAATACACCTTTGCTGCCGACTTGATACCTACGGCGTTGTAGAGGAAGTCGAACTGGTTGAGGTACATCTTGAGAATCTCTTCTTTCGAATAGAATCGCTCGAGCTTAATAGCGATCATCCACTCGATCGGTTTCTGTACCGCGCGAGAGAGGAAACCGCTGCTTGGCGGCGTGTAGAGCTGTTTGGCAAGCTGCTGGGTAATGGTTGAACCGCCGCCGGCGTTTTTCTGCTGAAGGAGAACGGTTTTCAGTATGGCACGAGCCACGGCCTTGACGTCGATGCCCGAGTGGTCGTTGAAACGAGCGTCCTCTGTAGCGATGAGGGCGTCGACCACGTTGGGCGATATCTCGTCGAAGTCGGCGTAGACACGGTTTCCGGTGTCGCGGAAATAGCGTCCTAACTCTTCGCCGTCGCTGCTGTAAATGACCGAAGCGAATTTATCCTGAGGGTTTTTGAGCTCTTCGATAGGAGGCATGTATCCTACCACGCCGTTGTAGACGAGGATGAAGAAAACGCCGGAGAAAAGCACGAAAGCTGCAAAGCATATCCAAAGCCATTTAATGGCCTTTGCGCCCCACGGCTTGTTGCGCCCGGGCGTGTTATGCTGTCTGATGGGAGCCATTTTGTATATTTAAGCAAAAAATTAGGATACAAAAATAGTGTTTTTTTGTCATATCGGCAAAAATTACTAATTTTGCAACACCAAGCCCTGATGGTGGAATGGTAGACACGAGGGACTTAAAATCCCTTGGCCATTACGGCTGTGCGGGTTCGAGTCCCGCTCGGGGCACAGCAATCCCCTTGCAGATCTGTATGATCGCGAGGGGATTGTCGTGTATATGTGACATGAAAAAGCGGACCGGCGACAATAGTCGGCCGATCCGCTCGCATATATAGAGAGAGAAGGATGGGAAATCAGTCTTCGGTGTATTCTTCGCGGTGGAATCGAGGCGAAACGACTTCGTCGGCCACGCGGTCGGGGTAATCGTTTTCAGTAGAGATGAATACCCAGTCGATATCATCGAGTCTGCGCAGATCGGTAACGAAGTAAGCGGTCGACATTGGCGATCCTACGACTATGACACGGGCGACGCCGGCTTCACGGGCTGCATGTACGGTGTCGATGAAGTATTTCAGGGTAAGGTCGTTGGTGTACGGATCCTCGAGGTCGTCGTTGTAGGTAAGCACCACGTCGTGGTATCCTTCGAGTGCTTCCTTTACGCGGTCGTGATCTTCGACGGGGAGATGTACGACAGTGAGCCTTGAGTCTTCGACCATTACTTTTTCGGGGAAGTCTACCATTGCGTTGACGCTCAGGCCCCGGGCCAGCAGGGCGCCCAGCACATCACCAAAAACGTGACCGTTAGTGCCTAAGAGAGCTATTTCTTTCATAATTGAGTGTTATTTAAGTTTTAGATAATAACATCTGTCGGGAGTGAAGTGTTCGACACTATGCGTGCTGAAAGAATTTTTTAGTGTTTGCGCCGGGTCTTTAACAATATTTATGACCGTATGCCTGACAAAAACATATTGTAATAGTTTTTATATGTCTGTATCGCGGAGCATCACGGAATTTTTGCTAATTTTGTAGGATAATACAGCTAAGATGAATATGAGTAAAAAGATATTATATATAATTCTGACGATAATAGGACTGTCGGGCTGTTTCTCCATGCATGCCCAGGACAGCGAGCGCCTGGTTGCTTACCCTGTGCCGCCTGACTCGATGATGAATCTGCAGTCGCGCTGCGACTATATAATCAACCGCTACTGGCTGCGCTGCAAGTTCGACTATGCCATGCTGCATCCCGACAAGTTTCATGAGGCCTTCGGCAACTGGATCAACATAATGCCACTTGCGTCGGCCGATACAGTAAATCACGCCATAGGCGAGCTTCTCGACAAGTTCAAGAAGAAAGGGCCGGAGACTCTTGCTCTCGCCCGTATGGCCCGTCAGTGGCTCTACAGCGATACTTCACAATACCGCAGCGACGATATTTACATGCCGTTCGCCCGTGCCGCCGCCGAGCACAAGAAGATCAAGAAAGAAGACCGCGCGATCTTTGCGTCGGACTACAAGCGCATGTCTTCGAGCGCGGTAGGGCAGACAGTGCCCGACGTGGATATGATCAAGGCCGACGGAAGCACATTCAATCTCGGCGAGATAAAGAAGGGCTCGGTGCTGCTCTTTTTCGAGAGCCCCGGCAATGTTGACAGCTCGGTGGCCCGTATACGCCTGCAGACAAATCCCGATGTGCGTGAGCTGATGGAGCGCGGCGACCTTGTAATAGTAAGCATCAATCCCGGCGAGCCTACCGAAGAATGGAAGGCTATGGCCGCGAAGCTTCCCGAAAAATGGATCGTGGCCTCTATGCCTGATGCCAACGATTATTTCGATCTCAGGCTCATGCCCCAGCTGATATATCTCAACAGCCGCCACAAGGTGCTGGGTAACAATATGGAGTATTCGCGCCTTATCACGGCTTTCGAGATGGCCAACAAACTGCACAAGAGAAAGACCCAAAGCGAACCGGCAAATGAATGAGAGGAAGAGCATAGCAGTCCTTGTGTCGGGAGGCGTTGACAGTGCCGTAGTGGTGCACCGTCTGTCGCAGGACCCTACTCTCGATCTGCATCTGTTCTATATCCGTATAGGCATGGATGACGGGCGAGGCGACTGCTCCGCCGAGGAGGACATAGAAATGTGCCGGCTGATAGCCCGTCAGTACCGCCTGCCGTTCGAGGTGGTGTCGCTGCATGAGGAATACTGGGACAATGTGATGAGCTACGCGCTGCGTACCGTCAAGGCCGGTCTGACTCCCAATCCCGACATAATGTGCAACTCGCTTATCAAGTTCGGATACTTCGAGGAGCGCTGGGGCCGTGATTTCGACCTTACCGCCACGGGCCATTACGCATCGACGATAATCGACAGCGACGGGCGCAAGTGGCTCGGCACGGCAGTGGATGCAGTCAAGGACCAGACCGATTTCCTTGCCCGTATTACCGGGCGTCAGCTCGAACATATAATATTTCCGCTGGGCGAGTTGCCCAAGGCCGAAGTGCGCCGCATAGCCCTCGAGGCAAAGCTTCCCAATGCGCGCCGTCGCGATTCGCAGGGCATATGTTTCCTTGGCAAGATCAATTACAACGACTTTATCCGGCGCCATTTAGGCGAACGCCCCGGACCTATCGTCGAGATAGAGACAGGCCGCAAGCTCGGCGAGCACCGTGGCTATTGGTTCCACACCATAGGTCAGCGCAAGGGCCTCGGACTGAGCGGCGGACCGTGGTTTGTTGTGCGCAAGAACGTGAACGACAATGTGATATATGTGTCGCGCGGATATGATACGGAGAAACAGTACGGCACGACACTACACCTTGCCGAGATGCAGTTTATTACCGCAGACCCGTGGGGCGAGATATCAGAGGCCGGCGTCCGTCTGACATTCAAGAACCGGCATACGCCCGAGTTCCTTCCCGGAACGATCCGCAAGGTAGAAGGCGCGCCGGGCGAATATGTGATAGAATCCGATGTGAAGGTGCAGGGTATAGCCCCGGGACAGTTTACCGCCGTCTACGACCCTGAGCATCGTATATGCTATGGCTCCGGAATCATCACCGGCGCACCAAAAATCTGACGCGTATGGAAGATCGAGTAAGTCTCCACGTAATGGGCTTGTCGTACAGCCAGTTGCAATCGGGCGCCTATGCCCTGATCCTTGCCGAAGACTACGGACCGAGGCGTATCCCCGTGATCATAGGCGCCGCGGAGGCCCAGTCGATAGCCATCATACTCGAGGGAATCCGCACTCCCCGGCCACTTACACATGATCTTTTTGTGAGCTTTGCACATGCTTTTGGCGTTAAACTTAAAGAGGTGTTTATTTATCGTTTCGAGGACGGCATATTCTCAGCCGAACTCAGTTTCAGCGACGGCACACGCAGTGTGCAGATAGATGCCCGGACGAGCGATGCCATAGCGCTGGCATTGCGGACACATACGCCTGTCTATACGACAAAAGCCATCATAGAGAAAACCGGCTTTATCATAGACGAGGAGGAACTGCGCCGCGATCAGGACGGCGGAGAAGAATCGTGGCAGAACGATGACGATAAGGAGGGGCGCGACGACAGCGCAAGCTACGCCGAACGCGACGACTACCATGCCGAGCCTCGCCCCGAGAATTTTACCATAGAAGAGCTTGAGCGTACGCTTGCCGCGCTCATCGACAACGAGGAATATGAGGAGGCCGCACGTATAAGTGAAATCCTCAACCGCAAGAAAGGCAATAATACAAATACTGAAACATAAAACCATGGAAGCTGACAAACTACAATTAAAAGTGCGCATGGCGGTGCTTCTCTTCTTGGAGTTCGCCGTATGGGGTGCTTATCTGACCTCACTTGGCGCATATCTGGCCAATATCGGACAAGGCGAACACATAGGCTGGTTCTATGCCGTGCAGGGCGTTGTGTCGATTTTCATGCCGGGCCTAATAGGAATAGTAGCCGACCGCTGGGTGCAGGCTCAGAAAATGCTGAGCATATGCCATGTGCTGGCCGGCGGTTTCATGTGCGCCGCAAGCGCCTATGCCCTCACTACCCCCGAGGTGGAGTTCGGTCCGCTGTTCACGCTGTACACCTTGTCGGTGGCTTTCTTTATGCCGACCATAGGCCTTACCAACTCGGTATGTTATGCCGCTCTGAGCCGATATGGCCTTGACCCGGTAAAGCATTTTCCGCCCGTGCGAGTGTTCGGTACCATAGGTTTTATCATCGCAATGCTGTTTGTCAACTTTACCGGTTATCAGAATACGGCCTCGCAGCTTCTTACCTCCGGCCTTATCAGCTTCGGCATGGCGGCTTACGCTCTTACGATGCCTGCGTGTCCGACAGCTCCCAAGGGTCAGACCAAGAGCTTGTCGGAGGCTCTGGGCCTCAAGGCTTTCGCCCTGTTCAAAAACAAACAGATGGCAGTCTTCTTTATCTTCAGCATGCTTCTGGGCGTGTCGCTGCAGATAACCAACGGCTTCGCCAATCCGTTTATCCAGAGTTTCGGCAGCATACCCGAATATGCCGACACCTGGGGTGTACACAACGCCAACGCCCTCATATCGATATCGCAGATGAGCGAGACACTGTGTATCCTCCTCATACCATTCTTCCTGCGCCGCTACGGCATCAAGGTGGTAATGCTGATGGCCATGACCGCGTGGGCCTTCCGCTTCGGTTTCTTCGGCCTTGGCAATCCCGGCTCGGGCGTAT
Source organism: Muribaculaceae bacterium (assembly GCA_017620635.1). Lineage (GTDB taxonomy): Bacteria > Bacteroidota > Bacteroidia > Bacteroidales > Muribaculaceae > CAG-873. Next base: position 15,603 of record JAGAUV010000007.1, read on the forward strand.
GGCTCTTTATCGCCTCCATGATAGTGTACGGCATCGCGTTCGACTTCTTCAATGTGAGCGGTTCGCTGTATGTAGATAAAAAGACCACGGCCGACACACGCTCGTCGGCACAGGGCCTGTTTATGATCATGACCAACGGCATAGGCGCTACCTGCGGTACGCTGATAGCGCAGAAGATCATCGACCATAATGTATTCAGCCAGCCTGCCGGCATGGAGCAGATCCACGGCTGGGAGACATCGTGGCTTATCTTCGCCGGCTATGCCGCCGTGGTCGCCATCCTGTTCTTCTTCATATTCAGGGATCATGACGCGCATTCAGGCAAATCGGATATAAAAGAAGCAGAAAGTACAGAGATCTAAAGTGATACGATTTTACGCTCCCGACATAGAACACAACCCGGTGCTCCCTCCCGAAGAGAGCGCACATGCCGTGCGTGTGCTGCGCCGTCGCCCCGGCGATGACATAGAGGCCGTGGACGGCAAGGGATATCTCTATCGCTGCCGTCTTGTTACCGACGATCCCCGTGGTGCGGTGGTGGAGATAGCAGAGCGCGTGGCATTGCCTAAGGTGTGGAAGCCGACGATCACAATAGCAGTGGCCCCGACCAAGCATGCCGACCGCATAGAGTGGCTTGTGGAGAAGCTCGTGGAGATAGGCGTAGACCGTATAGTGCCGGTGCGCTGCAGCCGGTCGGAACGCAAGGACATCAAGCCCGAGCGTCTGACCCGTATAGCAGTGTCGGCCATGAAACAGTCGCTAAAGGCGCTGTTGCCAGTGGTAGAGCCTACTGTCAGCCTCGACAAATTTCTGTCGGAACCACTGTCTGAAGGCGAGCAGTGCTTTGTTGGCTATTGCGACGCCGAAACCGAGCGGCGTCTGCTCGCGCAGGCCTATACGCCCGAGTCCGATGTGAGGATACTCATAGGGCCGGAGGGCGACTTCTCGCCTGAAGAGATAGAGGCAGCCCGACGCGCAGGCTATGTGCCTGTGACCATGGGCGACAACAGATTACGAACCGAAACAGCAGCCCTCGTGGGCTGTGATACCATACATATAGTAAACCAATGTCAAATACATTCAAGCAACTGAGCCGCGGCTCAAACTTTTTTCTGCTTGCCGGTCCGTGTGTGATCGAAGGAGAGGAAATGGCCTATGATACAGGCCGCAGGATAGCGGATATCTGTAACAGGCTCGACATCCCCTTCGCATTCAAGGGCAGCTACCGCAAGGCCAACCGCAGCCGTCTGGATTCGTTTACGGGCATAGGCGACCTCGAGGCCCTGAGGATACTCAAAGGCGTAGGAAGCGAGCTCGGCGTACCTGTGGTAACGGATATACATACCGCGCAGGAAGCCGACATGGCGGCCGATTTCGTAGATATCATACAGATACCGGCCTTCCTGTGCCGCCAGACCGACCTGCTTATCGCGGCGGCACGCACGGGCAAGGCTGTCAATGTGAAGAAAGGTCAGTTCCTGGCACCCGAGTCGATGCGTTTCGCGGTAGAGAAAGTACGCGCAGTCGGTAATGACGATGTGGCTGTAACCGAGCGCGGCACGACATTCGGCTATGGCGATCTGATAGTAGACTTCAGGGGCGTCCCCCAGATGCAGGACGCATGCCATTGCCCCGTGATAGTAGACTGCACGCATTCTCTCCAGCAGCCCAATACAGCCGGCGGCGTTACCGGCGGCCGTCCCGAGCTTATCGAGACCATCGCGCGCGCAGCTGTCGCCACCGGAGCCGACGGCCTGTTCATGGAGACGCATCCCGACCCGTCAGTCGCCAAGAGCGACGGCGCCAATATGCTCCGCCTCGATCTCCTCGAACCACTTCTGGAACGGCTTGTAGCCATCCGTCAGGTTATAAATGAATTCAAGTAATTTTCTATGAAGTTAAACACTATACTTTTTGCTGCTGCCGTCGTTCTGTCGCCCGCATTTGCCGCCAATGGCCAGTCGAGCATACAGAACCCTATGACGCAGGCTGTCCTTGCAGTGTATGAGGAAGAACTGCGCGAGAACCCGAATGATTACAATGTGCTGATGAGCCGTGCCGACGAGTATTACCGGCACGATGAATACATACGCGCCCTCGCCGATGTAGACAAGGTGCTTCAGCTGGCGCCTGAGACCGAAGAGGATGTACGCCTTCGCGGCTATGTGCTGCGCGCCGGCATCTATAATGAGACCAAGCGACCTGAACAGGCCCTTGAAGATCTCGTCAAGGCGGCCGCTCTCGCGCCCGATTCGTACAGCGTGATATACCAGAAAGCGAACACGGAGTTCCAACTCGGCAAGTATGCCGACGCCAAGACCGATTTCGCCAAGCTGCAGCGCCTCAATCCCCGTGGCGCAGAGGCATATATCGGCCTTGCACGAGTGGCAGTGAAGGAAAACAATCTCGGCACAGCCAACGAGATGCTTGCCTCGGCCGTAAACCTTGACCCCAACAATGCCGAGACCTATGTGCGCCGCGCGTCGGTGCGCCGCCTCATGGGCGACCACAACGGCGCTGTCGACGATCTTATCCTTGCAATCTCGAGCGACAACAAGCATCCTCGCGCCATGCAGGAGCTCATCGACTACGGCAACACCAATTATCCGGCCACGATGGCCGGCCTCAGCAATGCCGTGAGCCAGGCTCCGCAGGTGGGAATGTTCCGCTATATCCGTGCGATGATAGCCCAGGCTCATTACCACTACCTCGCAGCGATCAATGACTATCAGACTATCCTCGACGAGAGACTGTACAACTATCACGGCATCTACGCCTCCATCGCCGAGTGCAACTACTGCCTTGGCAATTATGACGACGCCCTCGACTTTATCGACCGCGCCCTCGGTATGGTACGCGACAATGCCGACCACTATGTGCTCCGCAGCAAGATACTGCGCGCCATGGGCAAGTACGACGATGCTGTCAAGGCCGGCGCCGCCGCTCTTGCCGTAGACCGCCAGAACAATGACGCCCTTGCCGAGATGGCTCTCGGATATGTCGGCGTAGGCAACTACGAGGAGGCGTCGAACCTTCTCGGCGAGGCAGTACTCAACGATGCCGAGAATCCGCGCTATCTCATGCTGCGCGCGTGGGTAATGGAGACATATCTCAACAAGCCAACCGCGGCCGAGGAGATATACAATACCGTTGCCGACATGGAGCATTTCTATGTAGACAATCCTCGCTCGCTCAAGGGCTTCGCTCAACTCTTCCTGGGGCAGACCGAGCTCGGCAAGCAGTGGATCAACAATATACTCGACACCGTGACAGATTATGACGGGCTGATACATTACTACGGAGCATGTTTCTATGCCCAGCTCGGCGATATGGAACGTGCTATGGAACTCGCCGGCAAGTCGCTCGACCTCGGCTATGCCAACTATCACGACTGGACCGAGGCTATCGACGGCCGCGTGAATGTAGCGCCGCTGCGCGACGACCTCAGCTTCCTCAATCTCCTGCACCGTCATGATTCGATATTCGGAAAGGAATCAAAAAAATAGTTAAAAATTCAGATGTCTGTGTAACCATGACGGATTATCTACGTCTAATAGGTGTAATACACATAGCACAGATTTTTGAGCGAAAACTGTTTTCATAATTGATTGACTCTAAATGCCGGTTCGGAGGCGCGACGCCCCTGCCGGCATTTCACTGTTGTATAAAACCGGACAAAGATGATAATAGCATCACAGAAACGAAAGGACAATATAGCCGAATATCTGCTCTATATGTGGCAGATAGAGGACCTTATACGCGCCAACGGCCTTGATCTCGACAAGATCAGGGAGAATGTCATCAGCCGTTTCCCTGCCGACGAGGAAACGCAGACCCGTATGGCCGAGTGGTATGAATCGCTTATCGATATGATGAGGCGCGAGGATGTGACAGAGTCGGGGCACCTGCAGATGAACCGCAACATCATCGGAGCGCTTGCCGATCTGCACCGGCGCGTCATGGCCGATCCGAAGTTCATAGAGTACCATAAGGAATTTTATGCGACACTGCCCTATATAGTAGAGCTTCGCGCCAAGGCCGGCGACAATCCGGCCGGCGAGATAGAGACATGCTTCAATGCCCTCTACGGGTGGCTGCTGATGAAGCTGCGCCACGCCGAGATCTCCGAATCGACAGCGAAGGCTATGGCTCAGATCGCACGCTTTATCGCCATGCTCTCAAAATACTTTTATCTCGACGAACACGACCAGCTCTTCAAAGACGACAAGGAGGATTAGAATTTTTTGCGCGTTTGACGATTTATTATTATTTTTGCCATTTGATAAGAAAAACCGATCAAAAACATACAAAAATGCTTGAAATAAGCGAGATATTCAATGCAGCCGCCGTGCTCAAGGATGTAGCGCGCCGCACGGCTATCATACCGGCGCCCAAGTTGTGCCCGGGTCTGGATTTGTATCTTAAAACAGAAAACCTTCAGCTCACGGGTTCGTTCAAACTCCGCGGAGCCTATTATAAGATATCGCAGCTTACCGAAGAGGAGAAGAGCCGCGGTGTCATAGCCTGCTCGGCCGGCAACCACGCCCAGGGCGTAGCTCTCGGCGCCACACACAACGGCATCAAGTCGCTTATCTGCCTTCCTGCCGGCGCGCCTATCTCGAAGGTAGAGGCCACCAAAGGCTATGGCGCTGAGGTATGCCTCGTGCCCGGTGTCTACGACGATGCCTATGCCAAGGCCATGGAGCTGCAGAAAGAATACGGTTATACTTTCGTACACCCCTTCGACGACCCCAAGGTTATCGCCGGTCAGGGCACGATAGGCCTCGAGATACTCGAGCAGATGCCCGACGTGGAGGCTGTGATAGTGCCTATCGGCGGTGGCGGCCTGATATCGGGTGTCGCTTTCGCTATCAAGACCCTGCGTCCCGACGTCAAGGTCTACGGCGTACAGTCTACCGGCGCTCCCTCTATGGCGGCGTCGCTCAAGGAGGGCAAGCTGTGCCACCTCAACGATGTCAGCACCATTGCCGACGGTATAGCAGTGAAAGAGCCCGGTGTCAACACATTCGAGATGTGTAACAAATACGTCGACGAGGTAGTGACTGTCAGCGACGAGGAAATCGCAGCAGCCATCCTCGCGCTCATAGAGAAACAGAAACTTGTGGCCGAAGGAGCCGGTGCCGTAGCCGTTGCCGCCGCCATGTTCGGCAAGCTGCCGATCGAAGGCCTCAAGACAGTGTGCCTCGTGTCGGGCGGCAATATCGACGTAAATACCCTCAGCCGCGTCATTACACGTGGCCTCAACAAGAGCGGCCGCAACTATACCTTTATCGTCGACCTCGCCGACAAACCCGGCCAGCTGTCGGGCGTATGCAGTGTCATAGGCGAAAAAGGCGGCAACATAATTTCGGTAACGCACGAGCGTATCAACACATCGTCGGCTATCAACGGCTGTACGATACGCCTCGAGCTCGAAACACGCGACAAGGACCATATAGACGAAATACGCAAAGCTCTCGAAGAAGCAAATTATAAAGTACTCAATTAATAATATGAAACTGCCCATCACACTACTCCTGGGGGCTGTAGCGTTCTGCGCGGCAGCCGAGCCTACAGATTCTGTCAAGACAGACTCGACAAAGACGTTTATTTTTACCGACGTGATCGATCTTCCCACCACCTCGGTAAAGGACCAGAATAAATCGGGTACATGCTGGAGTTTCTCGGCCACTTCGTTTATGGAGGATGAGATCCGCCACAACGGAGGCGACTCGCTTGACCTTTCAGAGATGTATACCGTGCGTCAGTGCTACCTTGACAAAGCCAGGCAGTATGTGCGCATGTACGGTCAGGCCAACTTCGGCGCCGGCGGCTCGGCTATGGATGTACCCTATGTATGGGACAAGTACGGCGCTATGCCGGAGGAAGTATATTCAGGCCTCAACTACGGAGAAGAAAAGCATGTGCATGGCGAACTCGACGCAGTGCTCGCCGCATATGTCAAGGAAATCGTGAAGAAACCCAACGGCAAGCTGTCGACAGCCTGGGAGAAGGGTATCGAAGGTATCCTCGACGCCTATCTCGGCGAAGTGCCCGAGACTTTCGTCTACAAAGGCAAGACCTATACTCCCAAGAGCTTTGCCGAGAGCCAGCCGGTAAAGATAAGCGATTATGTGCCTGTGACATCGTTTACACACCATCCTTACTATGAGGCGTATGCAGTAGAGGTGCCCGACAACTGGCTCGGCGCCAAATACTACAATCTGCCCCTGGAAGAGATGAAAGCTGTCGTGGACAGGAGCCTCGAGAAAGGCCATACCTTAGTATGGGCCGCCGACGTGAGCGAGCGCGGTTTCAAGTGGAACAAGGGCGTGGCCCTCATGCCCAAGGTAAAAGAGGAGAAAGATCTCAGCGGCACCGAACTGTCGCGCTGGGTCAAGCTGTCGGATTCCGAGCGCGCCAACGATGCCTATAATTTCGAAGGCCCTGTGGAAGAAATCAAGGTTACACCCGAGATGCGACAGGACATGTTCGACAAGCAAGAGACAACCGACGACCACGGCATGGAGATCGTAGGCACAGCCGTAGACCAGTTCGGAAACAAATATTACAAGGTAAAAAATTCCTGGGATACCAATCAGGTGTACGACGGATTCTTCTATGTGTCGGAGCCTTATTTCCTGGCCAAGACCATCAATGTGCTTGTACACCGCGACGCTCTCCCCAAGGAAACAGCCACGAAACTCGGACTTAAATAATGCGGATAGGGTATACAGCAGGTATAATCATAGCAATAGCCTCGGTAGCCTTTGCCTCGTGCAAGACTACCGAAGCCAATTATCGCGCGGCATATGAGAAGACCATCGCCGCACGGGACTCGTCGGATTCCATCGACGATACAATATATGGCAAGGTGCGCCGGAGCGGAGGCTCGCATACCGTAGAGACCGCTTCCGGCAAAGTGGAGGTCAAGACCTGTATGGTCAAGATAACAGCCGACGGTGGTGGAGTGCCGGAGAATCTGCGGCGCTACAATGTCGTCGCCGGGCAGTTCAAGCAGAGGTTCAATGCCGTGTCGCTTCGCAACCGTCTTGCCGACAGCTCTTATCCCGGGGCATTTGTAGTAGAGACAGCCGAGCCATATTATTATATAGTGGTAGGCTCGTATGCCACCGCCGACGAGGCCGCCAAGGCTCTCGAGGCCGTGAAGGCCGCCGGGGAGAAGAGCATACGGCCTCCGTGTCCGTTTATCCTCGACGCCACCGCGCGCCGGACGTCGTCCAAAGCCAGATAAGTATGTTTGACTTCTTTAAAAGCAAGAGCAAAGAGCCGGTAGAGCTGTGTTTCAGCACCGACATCCATTGCCACATAGTACCCGGAGTAGACGACGGCAGCCCCGACGCCTCCACCTCGGCCGATCTTATCGAGCGCATGCAGTCGTGGGGCATAAGGCGCATCATAGCGTCGCCACACGTTACCCAGTATGTATTCGAGAACACAGAAGAGACCATCTCCCCGGCTATGAAGGCACTTCACGAGGAGCTTGAACGAAGGGGAAACGAAATAGAAGTGACACACTCGGCGGAGTACCGCATCGACGAGCTTTTCGCACAGCGCCTTGCCGACGACGACCTGTGGCTGCTGCCCAACCGGCATATACTCATAGAGAACGCCTTCATGCAGGAGCCATGGAATCTCAATCAGCTCGTGTTCGACCTTCAGGTCCGCGGCCTGAAGCCTATACTTGCACACCCCGAGCGTTATATGTATTACTACGGACATCTCGACCGCTACAAGACCCTGCACGACAGCGGCCTCGCCTTTCAGATCAATCTGCTCAGTCTGGCCGGCGCATACGGCAAGGCAGAGAAGAAGATCGCCCAACAGCTGATGGACAAGGGTCTGGTCGACTTTATCGGCACCGACTTGCACAAGGCATCCCACGCCGATACTATCGACAAGTATCTGCGTACGTCGGAGGCTCGCAAGCATATGGATGTGCTGAAGGCATATCTCAAGAATGACACCGCTTTTGTATAATCACATTTCCCAAATAACAGCAATATGAAAAAGTATCTATTAGGTTTTCTGTCTCTGGTACTTATGCTGCTGATGGCAGCGTGTGCCAAGCACAGATACGAGACAGTGGCAGACGACCCACTGCAGACCAAGATCTACACTTTGCCCAACGGTCTCAAGGTGTTCATGACCGTAAACAAGGATCAGCCGCGCATCCAGACCTATATCGCAGTGCGTGTGGGCGGAAAGAATGACCCTGCCGAGACAACAGGTCTCGCACACTATTTCGAGCATCTGATGTTCAAGGGTACCAAGCAGTTCGGTACATCCGACTATGCCGCCGAGGAACCCATGCTCGACCGGATCGAACAGCTCTTCGAGACTTACCGCCACACTACCGACTCGGTAGAGCGTCAGCGCATCTACCGCGAAATCGACTCGATAAGCTACGAGGCTTCGAAAATCGCTATCCCCAACGAGTACGACAAGCTGATGAGCGCTATCGGCGCAAACGGTACAAACGCCTACACATCGTATGACGTGACATGCTATGTGGAGGATATACCTTCGAACCAGATCGAGAACTGGGCTCGTATCCAGGCCGACCGTTTCGAGAACCCTGTGATCCGCGGATTCCATACAGAACTCGAGACCATTTACGAGGAGAAGAACATGTCGTTGACCAAGGATAACCGCAAGGTCTACGAGAAACTTCTGACAGCTCTCTATCCGAGCCACCCCTATGGCAGCCAGACAGTACTCGGCACTCAGGAGAACCTCAAGAATCCTTCGATTACCAATGTAAAGAACTATCACAAACAGTGGTATGTACCCAACAACATGGCCATCTGTCTGTCGGGCGACTTCGATCCTGACTACATGGTGGATGTTATCGAAAAATACTTCGGCCATCTCGAGCCCTCTTCCGACTTCAACCGTCCCGGCCTTCCCAAAGAAGAGCCCTTTACCGAGCCTCAGACCGTAGAAGTACTCGGCCCCGAAGCAGAGTATGTCACTGTGGCATGGCGCACCCCCGAGGCAGCGTCGGAAGATATCAACGCACTCCACGTGCTCGACTATGTGATGAACAACGGCACCACAGGTATTCTCGACCTCAACGTGTCGCTGCCCCAGCGAGTGCTCAACTCGGGCGCTTACATGATGGAAATGGCTGATGCCGGCGCTTATGTCATGACAGCCATGCCCAAGGAAGGCCAGAGCCTTGACGAAGCCAAGGATATCATGCTCGAGCAGGTAGAAAAGCTCCGTAATGGCGAATTTACAGAAGAATTTATTGAGGCCGTTACCGCTAACCTCAAGCTTCAGCAACAGCAGGCTCTGACCGACAATTCCGCTCGCGCCGACTATTATGTCGACGCTTTTGTCAACGGTATCGACTGGGCCGACCAGGTGGCTGAATACAACAATCTCGACAAGGTGACAAAAGAGGATGTAGTGGCCGTGGCAAACAAATATCTCGGTCCCGACAATTATGTAGTCATCTACAAGCGTCAGGGTCAGGATCCCAACGAGCTCAAGCTTGCCAAACCTCAGCTTACACCCATCGAGATGAACCGCGACAAGTCGTCGGCATTCCTTGCCGAGATACAGAATACAGAGGTAGAGCCTATCGAGCCTGTATTTGTCGACTTCGACCGCGATCTTACCCGTGCCGAGGCTAAAAACGGTGTCGAGGTGCTCTATGTGCCCAACGAAGTCAATGATATCTTCACACTCAAATATGTATATGAGTGCGGCGAGGAAACCGACAGCCTTCTTCCTTACGCAGCCGAGCTTATCGACTTTGTACGTACTCCCGACATGACAGCCGAGGATATCAAAAACGAGTTCTACAAACTTGCCTGCAGCTATTCGTTCAATATAGGCGACCGTCGTTCGACTGCAAGCATTTCGGGTCTGAGCGAGAATATGGACAAGGCCGCCGCCCTCTTCGAAAAGGTTCTTGCCGAAGGCGAGATACCTGCCGAGGCAATAGCCTTGTATGCCGACCGCTATGAGAAAGCCCGTGGCGACCGGAAGCACAACCAGAGCTCCAACTTCGGCGTCCTTGCACAGTATGTGACCTACGGCCCGAAGAACTCGGCTACAGAGGTCGTTACTCCCGAGCAGATACGCGCTATCGATCCTGCGAAATTTACAGAAGCCCTGCGCAAACTCAACGACTACGAGCAGACAGTGATCTACTGGGGCAAAGCACCCGAGAAAGATGTGGTGGCTCTGGTCAACGAAACACATCCTGTAGCCGAGAATCCTATTCCCGCGCCTACAACAGACAAGTATACGAAACTGCAGCCTGAGGAGACAATATTCTTCATCTCGCCCTACGAGGCCAAGCAGCTTTATATGTACGGCTATTCGAACAAGGGCGATCTCTATGATCCGGCCAAAGAGCCTATGCGCAATCTATACAACGAGTATTTCGGCGGTTCGATGAACTCGATCGTATTCCAGGAGATGCGCGAACGTCGCTCACTGGCTTACTCGGCCTGGGCCGGTTTCCAGAATCCGGGCAAGAAAGACAAGCCTTATACCTATGTATCGCAGATCGCCACACAGAACGACAAGCTGTCGGACGCCCTCGCCGCATTCGACGAGATCATTAACAATCTGCCCGAGAGCGAGGCTGCATTCGAGCTCGCCAAATCGGGTCTGGAGTCGCGTCTCCGCACAGAGCGTGTCCTCCACGACGATATAGCGTATATGTATATCAACAACAAAGACAAGGGTCTCGACCATGATATCCGCAAGGATCTGTTCGAGGCACTGCCGACCGCCACACTCGACAAGGTTGTCGACTTCCAGAAAGCCAACGTGGCCGGCCGTACATACTACTACGGTATTCTTGCCAATCCCGAGAATATCGATGTTGAAGCCCTCAAGAAACTTGGCAAAGTCGTAATACTCTCACAGGAAGATATTTTCGGCTATTGATCCGTCATAAACCACAAAAAAGTCCATACCGCCACACCGCGGTATGGATTTTTTTTGTGAACCTATGCAGTCCCGGCGTTGTTAGAACCGTATATATAATTCATATCTAAAGATGAAAAGAATAATACAGTTCCTGATGCTGTCGTGCATCGCGGCTATCTTCCCGGCTTTTGCCAATGACTCAATACCCGACCGTGCCATTATAGTTTCAGGCAATCCCGATCAACCTGGACATGCCGGCAATGTGGCCGAGATGTACTCCCGTAAAAATCTCGCCTTCGAGGACCCTGCGGCTCCGCGTTTCCTCTTCCTTGACAAGAAGGGTGTCGTGGCTCTCGGTATCGGCGGCTATGTGAAAGCCGTAGGCGAGTATGACCTCAGAGGAGCCCTCGACGACAATGACTTCTGTGTCAATAAAATTCCCGTTCCGTTCGATCCGGCACAGCGTCAGCGCTTCGGCGCCACCGCGGCGCACTCGTCGATATTCCTCAAACTGGTGTCGCGAGAGACCCGTTTCGGTCGAGTCATAGTGTATGTGCAGACTAATTTTACGGGCGACAACGGCGGCTACGGACTGAAACTCAAACAGGCCTATGTGTCGTTGGGTCATGTGACTTTGGGCAAGACCCGAAGCACGTTTGCCGACGGCCCTGCCATGGCGCCTACTATCGACGACCAGGGCCCGACGGGTCAGACCAACGCAAAGAATATGATGGTGCAGTATGCGAGCCCGTCGTACAGCGGTTTCTCGTATGCCGTGTCGGCTGAGCTGCCGTCCGCCAAATATACGCTTGCGCCTGATACCCGTTCAATCAGTCAGCGCTTCCCCGACATACCGGCATATATTCAATATGGCTGGGATAAGGACAAGAGCCATATCCGCCTGTCGGGTATCCTCCGCGAGCTCAGCTACCGCGATGACATCAACGGCGGAAGCAATCATTTCAGCACAGGCTGGGGCGTGCAGATGAGTGCCGTCGCCGGAATCTACGGCGGCCTCAAGGCTTTCGGCCATTATACCTACGGCAAGGGCATAGCGAGCTATATCAACGACCTCGACGGCCTTGGTTATGACCTTGTGCCTGAAAGCAACGGCAAGCTCAAAGCGCCCGGCGTGAGTGGCTGGACAGCAGGCCTGCAGTATAATTTTACTCCCGATTTCTTTGCCACGGCATCCTACAGCCGCGCCCAGCTCTACGACACTACCGCTATGAGTGGCGATACCTACCGCTACGGACAGTATATCGCCGCCAATATCTTTTATAACCTCCTTGGCGATCTGCGTATCGGTGCCGAGTATCTCCACGGCACACGCAAGAATATCGACGGGCAGAGCGGCAGCGCCAACCGTATCGAGGCTATGGTGCAGTACTCATTCTGATTCCTTCTTGTTCTTCATAATTGTGCGTCCGGGCAAACCTTTGGCTTGTCCGGACGTTATTGCATTAGAAAGCGAATGATACTCCGAGGGCATGTGCCTGCAAAGAGTATGAGTAGAATGACCTTTTATGGTTGAATGTTATATATTTCTGAAAAGCCGTCCCGGCAGCATTGATTGCTGTCGGGGCGGCTGATGTTTTGATATGTTATGAAAAATGAGTAATTTTGTGGCAGTCAAACAGAATAATAGAAATGAAACCTACATTATACGTTCTTGCCGCCGGCATGGGCAGCCGCTACGGCGGTCTCAAGCAGCTCGATGGCGTAGGCCCTCAGGGCCAGACGATCATGGATTACAGTATCTATGACGCATTACAGGCCGGATTCGGCAAGGTGGTGTTTGTTATCCGCCACGATTTCGAGGCCGATTTCCGCGAAAAAATACTCAGCAAGTACGAAGGACATGTGCCTGTAGAGGTAGTATTCCAGTCGGTGGACGCACTGCCCGAAGGCTTCAGCGTGCCAGCCGACCGCACCAAGTCCTGGGGCACAAATCATGCCGTGCTCATGGGCGCCGAAGCTATCAAAGAGCCTTTTACTGTCATCAATGCCGACGATTTCTACGGCCGTGACGCATTCAATGTGATGGCCCGTCAGCTTATGTCGCTGCCTGCCGACTCGAAAGGCAAATATTGCATGGTAGCCTTCCAGCTCGGCAACACCATGACCGAGAACGGCTCGGTAAGCCGTGGCGTATGTGCCGTCGATGGCGCCGGCAAGCTTACCGACGTGGTGGAGCATACCGCTATCAGCTATGATGCCGACCACAATATAACATTTACCGGCGAGGACGGCAAGCCTGCGCATCTCGACGCCGATACACCCGTGTCGATGAACTTCTGGGGCTTCACACCCGACTATTTCGACTACAGCGCGCGCGAGTTCGTTAAATTCCTTAGCAAATACGGCGACAAGCCCAAGAGCGAGTTCTTCATCCCCTCGGTGGTCGACAAGCTCATCAAGGGCGGCGAGGCGACAGTGGATGTGCTTACCACCACCTCGCGCTGGTTCGGCGTGACATATCCCGAGGACCGCCCCACCGTAGTGGCCAATCTCAAGGCGCTGCACGACGCTGGCGTATACCCCAACAAGCTTTTCTAAGTGAAGTTCACACTCCAACATACGTGTGCCGACAGCCTAGCGCGTGCCGGTGTGATAGAGACAGACCACGGGGCCATAGAGACACCTATATTCATGCCGGTAGGCACTGCCGGCACAGTTAAGGGGGTGCATCTGCATGAGCTGCGCGACGACGTCAAGGCCCAAATAATATTGGGCAATACCTATCATCTGTATCTGCGTCCCGGCATGGACATAATCCGCAAGGCCGGAGGTCTCCACAAGTTCAATGGCTGGGACCGCCCGATACTTACTGACAGCGGCGGTTTCCAGGTGTTCTCGCTCAGCGGCAACCGCAAGCTTACCGAGGAGGGCGCTCATTTCCGCAGCCATATCGACGGCTCCAAGCATCTGTTTACCCCCGAGAATGTGGTGGACATACAGCGAGTGATCGGATCTGACATAATGATGGCCCTCGACGAGTGCGCACCCGGCACATCCGACCGCGCGTACACACGCCGCTCGCTCGACCTGACCAAGCGCTGGCTCGAGCGAGGATGGAGGCACTACAAGGACACCGAGCCTCTTTACGGCCATTATCAGTCGTATTTCCCCATCGTGCAGGGCTGTACATATCCTGACCTTAGAATAGAGGCGGCGAAGCATGTGTGCGGTCTCGACGCCGACGGCTACGCTATCGGTGGTCTTGCCGTGGGAGAGCCGGCCGAGGTAATGTACGATATGATAGAGGTCGTCAACGGTGTGCTGCCAGAGAACAAGCCGAGATATCTGATGGGAGTGGGTACTCCTGTCAACATACTCGAGGCCATCGACCGGGGAGTAGACATGATGGATTGCGTCATGCCCACGCGCAACGGCCGTAACGGCATGCTCTTCACGCCCGAAGGCACGATGAACATGCGCAACGCCAAGTGGGCCGATGATTTCAGCCCCTTGTGGGAGGACGGCCCGTCGTATGTAGACCGTGTGTACACGAAAGCCTATGTGCGGCATCTGTTTATCGCCAACGAGCTGCTGGCGCTGCAGATAGCATCGATCCATAATCTGGCGTTCTATCTCTGGCTGGTGGGCGCGGCCCGTAAACATATCATAGCCGGCGACTTCCACGACTGGAAGACCGAGATGACGGGCAAGCTTGGCCGACGTTTATAAATATTGACAGGATACAGCCGTGTTTAAGATTCTCGACAGATACATCATCGGTAAGTTCCTCGGAACTTATATTTTCGCTATCATATTGTTGCTGGCGATAGTCGTGATGTTCGACATCAACGAGAAGATCGATTCATTCGTCAAGGCACCGCTCAACGCCACCATATTCGACTACTTCCTCAACTTCCTGCCGTATTTCGCCAACCAGTTCTCTCCGCTGTTCACATTCATCGCGGTAATCTTCTTTACGTCGAAGCTTGCGCAGGACAGCGAGATAATCGCTATGCTTTCGACCGGCATGAGCTTCAGGCGCCTTCTGCGTCCTTATCTGGTGGGTGCAACGGTCATAGCTGTGGCTACCTTTGTGCTGAGCGCCTACATCATACCTCCTGCCAACATAAAGCGTATCGACTACACGAACACTTATGTCAAGAACAAGCGTGTGGATTATGGCTCGAACATCATGCTTATGGTCGCACCAGGGCAGATAGCGTACATGAACCGCTACGACAACATAACCAAGACCGGCTATAAGTTCTCGCTTGAGTCATTCGACCAGGACAAGCGCCTGATATCGAGGCTTACCTCGCAGAGCATAAAATGGGACACACTCTACAACTGGACGGTGCGCGACTATGTGAAGCGCGATTTCCGCGACAACAGGGAGCTTATAGAGCAGGGCAACAGCCTCGACACCACAATAGCTTTTGAGCCGCGCGACTTCCTGATATCGGCGCAGGACCATGAGAAGATGACCACGCCCGAGCTGACCGAATATATCCGCCGGCAGAAGGGCCGCGGCGTAGCCAACATACAGAGCTTTGAGGTGGAGTATGAACGGCGTTATGCCATGACTGCCGCCGCATTTATCCTTACCATCATAGGCATGTCGCTGTCGGTCAAGAAAGTAAAGGGCGGCATGGGCCTCAACATAGGCATAGGTCTCGTGTTGAGTTTCAGCTATATCCTGTTCATGACCATAACCCAGACCTTTGCCCTCTCGGGGCTCACATCGGCTATGGTGGCCATGTGGATACCCAACGTACTCTACACTATTATCGCAATAGTGCTTTATCGCCGGGCTTCCATATAGTTTTTGTCGGCATTCAGAGGACAATATGCCGAAATTTTTTGTACTTTTGCAGTCTAAAATCAAGACGTTAAATAAAATGGATCTTTATTCGCAAATCGAGGCAGATATCAAGGCAGCGATGCTTGCCCGTGATCATGTGCGTCTACAGGCGCTAAGAGGTATCAAAAAAGAATTTATCGAGGGCAAGACAGCCCCCGGCGCCAATGGCGAACTGACAGACGACGCCGCCATGAAGATTTTGGTCAAGATGGCAAAGCAGCGTCGCGAGAGCGCCCGTATCTATTCCGAACAGAATCGTCCGGAGCTCGCAGCCGAGGAAATGTCGGAGTGCGAGGTAATAGAGCAGTATCTTCCCAAGGCACTGAGCGAGGACGAGCTTCGCGCCGAGCTTGAAAAAATTATAGCGTCGGTCGGCGCTTCAAGTCCTGCCGACATGGGCCGTGTGATGGGCACCGCCACCAAGCAGCTCGCCGGCCGTGCCGACGGCAAGGCCATATCCGCTATCGTTCGTCAACTACTTGCAAAATAAGGACGGGTAAGCTTTATTCGTCATACAAAATAACTACAATGCTTACACTACAACAGATAAAGGCCGACCCCAAGTTTATCGTAGAGCGTCTGGCCGTGAAAGGATTTAATGGCGAAAAACCTATCGCCCGTGTTCTTGCGCTTGACGAAATCCGCCGAGAGCTTCAGCTCAAGAATGATACCGCTGCCGCCGAGCTCAACCGTATGGCAGCGACCATAGGCAAGGCTATGAAGGAAGGCCGCAAGGAAGACGCCGAGAAGGCCAAGGAAGGTGTCGCCGTTCTCAAGGAAGAGCAGCGTGCGCTTGCCGAAGAGCTTACCCGTACACAGAACGAGATCGAGACCGAGCTCCTCAACATACCCAATATCCCTTATTCGGGAGTTCCTGCCGGCACATCGGCAGCCGACAATGTGGTGGAGAAGACCGGCGGCCCGATGCCTGATCTCGGCGAGGACGCCCTTCCCCACTGGGATCTTGCCAAGAAGTATAATCTTATCGATTTCGACCTTGGCGTTAAGATCACAGGTGCCGGTTTCCCCGTCTATCTCGGCAAAGGCGCCAAGCTGCAGCGTGCACTCATACAGTTCTTCCTCGACCAAGCATCCGAGGCCGGCTATCTTGAGGTGCAGCCTCCTTATGTAGTAAATGAAGCGTCGGGCTACGGCACAGGCCAGCTCCCCGACAAGGAAGGCCAGATGTACCTTGTCAACCTCGACAAGCTCTATCTGATACCTACCGCCGAGGTGCCTGTAACCAACCTCTACCGTGATGTCATCATCCCGGCCGACCGTCTGCCTATCAAGAATTGCGCTTATTCGGCATGCTTCCGTCGCGAGGCCGGCAGTTACGGCAAGGATGTCCGCGGCCTCAACCGCCTCCACCAGTTCGACAAGGTAGAGATCGTGCGTATCGAGAAGCCCGAGAACAGCTATGCGGCCCTCGAAGAGATGAAAGACCACGTACAGGGCCTTCTCGACAAGCTCGGCCTGCCCTGGCACATACTCCGTCTCTGTGGCGGCGACATGAGCTTTACTTCGGCCATCACATTCGATTTCGAGGTGTGGTCGGGCGCACAGAAACGCTGGCTCGAGGTTTCGTCGGTATCAAACTTCGAGACCTATCAGGCCAACCGCCTCAAATGCCGTTACCGTGGCGAAGACAAGAAGACACATCTCTGCCACACCCTCAACGGCTCGGCACTCGCGCTACCGCGCATCATGGCCGCATTGCTCGAGAACAACCAGACTCCCGAAGGCATCGCAGTGCCCGAGTGCCTGCGCAAGTACACCGGCTTCGACATAATCAAGTAATAAGGATAACAAGGAGATGTTGCAGGTCTCGCACACGAGGTCTGCAACATTTTTCTATAACACCCCGGCACTAAGTGACAAAGGAATTTGAGGCGCGTACAGCCGACTTTATCGCCCGTAAGGGCCTCTTGCACAAGGAGGCTCCTGTCGTCGTGGCGCTCAGCGGCGGCGCCGATTCTGTGGCGCTTCTTGCCGTGCTGACGCGCCTTGGCTATGACTGCCGTGCGGCGCACTGCAACTTCCACCTACGCGGCGACGAGTCAATGCGCGACATGCGACATGCCGGCGCTGTCGCCGAGAAGCTCGGGGTAGATATATACATACGCGATTTCGATGTGCCTGCACGTATGCGCGAGACCGGCGAATCTGTAGAGATGGCATGCCGTAGCCTGCGCTACAAGTGGTTTGCCGACCTGCTCGACCGTGATGGCGCGCAGGCGATAGCTGTGGGGCACCACCGCGAGGACCGCGTGGAAACATTCATGCTCAATCTTATGCGAGGCACTGGCATAGCAGGGCTTACGTCCATGCGTCCCCGGTCGGGGCATGTGGTGCGTCCGCTCCTTATGTCCTCACGTGGCGAGATAGAGGAGTATATCGCCTCGCTGGGGCTCGGATATGTGGACGACAGCAGCAACAGCTCTGATCTGCATCGTCGCAACAGGCTTCGCAACAGCATCCTGCCCTTGATGGAAGATAAGTTCCCCGGTGCGATGAATGCCATCCTGCGTACGATAGGAAATCTTGAGGAAGCCGAGGCGATCTACCGTGAGGCGGTAGACAGCGGTGTCAGGGATTACATGAGCCGTGACGGCATAGATATGAAATCGCTACGTGGCGACGAGCATGCCGCCACATTGCTCTTCGAGCATCTCAAGACTTATTGCTTCACTTATACCCAGATATGCGACATGCTGTCGGGTGCCGAGTCGTCGGGTCAGCGTTTCTTCTCGACCGACGGTGCCACCGTGGCCGAGCTCGACCGCGGTATGCTTAGCCTCAGAGAAGCCTCGGGCTGTGAACCCTGCGACAGCGACGTGTATCCTGTGGCCCTGCAGCATGATATTGTGTCGCCTGTGCATATAATTGTGACGCAGGCCGATGTGTCGACATTCCGTCCTGAAGGGCTTGGCGCTGACGTGGCATATTTCGATGCCTCTATGCTTGATGATGATGCCTATCTGGAGCTGCGACATGCCCGTCGCGGCGACCGGCTCGTGCCCTTCGGCAGCAGCAAGAGCAAACTGGTCAGCGACCTGTTCGCCAACGCCAAGTATAGTGCCGAGCAGAAGCGCCGTGCGTGGCTGCTTACGTGCAATGGCGAGATCGTGTGGATTCCGGGGCTACGCAACACGGCGGCATTCCCGGTCGGCCCGGGAACGAAGAGATTCCTGCGTCTGCAGTTAAAGAAGTGAGCAGAGCAGATTTATAGCCGCTGCAGAAGCGCGGTCGATCACAGCTGTGCGGTCGCCCGAGAATCTGAACAGCCGTGCGACGGTCTGCTCAGGCGTGTGCGCGGCAATCCATACCGTGCCTACCGGTTTCTCGTCGGATCCGCCGCCGGGGCCTGCGATGCCCGATGTAGCCACCGAACAGTCGGAGCAGCATGTACGTGCCACACCTTCGGCCATCTGCCTTACTGTGGCCTCGCTCACGGCGCCGTCGCTCTCGAGCGTGGAGGGCTTTACTCCCAGCACACCCATTTTTACGTCATTGGCATACGAAACGACTCCGCCCGTGAAGGTGTCGGAGCAGCCTGCGATTTCGGTAAACAGATGCGCAATGTTGCCTCCCGTGCAGCTTTCGGCCGTAGCGAGAGTCCACTTGTGCGAGCGTAGCTTGTGGAGGGCTATTTCGGCAGGCGACAGTTTGCCTTCGCCGGCAAGGTATGGCTTCAGCTCATCGCGCAATTTTGCCGCGCAGGTATTGAATATCTCGTCGGGGGCGTCGGGAGCGCCGTCGAGGCGCAGCAGGATTTCGCCCGGCGAGGGCAGATATGCTATTTTGAAACCGTCGGGGATAGCGTCCTCAAAATCGGCAAGGCGTTCGGCAAGGTCTGACTCGGTAATGCCTGTTACCGTAAACTCGCGGTGCATTATGTGCCCGGCATTCCCGAAACGGGCGCTTACCTGTGCGCGAACCTCGGGCAGCATGCCCCTTGTCTCGAAGGGTACTCCCGGCATGGCAACGAGCACTTTGCCGTCGCGTTCGAACCACATCAGCGGCGCTGTGCCGAGACGGTTCATGATCACACGGCACGAAGTGGGCACCCATGCCTGGCTTCGTGTCAGTTCGTTTATAGTGAGACCGCGTTCGTCGAATATGCGTCCGATATTTACTGTCACGTCCTTGTCTTCCTCGAGCGTGCCTCCGAATATTTCGGTCATTACACCTTTTGTGATGTCGTCGCGTGTGGGGCCGAGACCGCCTGTAGTGAGTACGAGCTCACTCTTGCTCAGCGATGCCTCTATCGCCTCACGGATGTCTGCCGCTTTGTCGCCGACAGTACGGACGTCGGCTACCTCCCAGCCTATTTCGCTGAATGTACGGGCGATAAGACCGGAATTGGTATCGGTAACGCGGCCGAGGAGTATCTCGTCGCCTATGATTATTATGGATAGTTTCATATTTCTACACGCGCATAGGGCGCAGTGTCGTAAGGACAGAAAATTTTGTCGAGGTATTTGAAGTAACCGGCGACAGCAACCATTGCCGCATTGTCGGTAGTGAATTTACGCTCAGGGATGAAAGCCTCGACTCCTTTGGCCGCACATAGCTCGGCAACGGCCGCGCGCACTCCCGAGTTGGCCGACACGCCACCGCCTATCGCCACAGTCTTTACTCCTGTCGAGTCGATGGCTTTTGAGAGCTTGTCGATGAGAATGTCGATGATGGTGCGCTGGAGCGATGCCGCCAGGTCGGCGCGGTTGTGCTCGATAAAATCCGGGTCAGCCTTTATGCCGTCGCGAAGAGTGTAGAGAAAGGAGGTCTTGAGGCCTGAGAAAGAGTAATCGAGGCCGGCGATATGAGGCTTGGCGAATTTGAAACGCTTGGCATCGCCCTCGGCGGCGAGCCTGTCGATATGTGGACCGCCGGGGTAGGGCAGCCCCATCACTTTGGCGCATTTGTCGAAGGCCTCTCCGGCGGCGTCGTCGATTGTGCGGCCGAGTATTTCCATGTCGTTGTAGCTGCGAACGAGGATAATCTGTGAGTTGCCGCCCGACACGAGCAGGCACAGGTAGGGAAACTCGGGCACGCGGTCGTCGGCTTTCTCTCTGACGAATTGTGCCAGCACATGGCCGTGCAGATGGTTGACATCTATTATAGGTATGCGCAGGCCGAGCGACATGCCTTTGGCGAAGCTTGTGCCGACGAGGAGGGAGCCTATAAGGCCCGGCCCACGTGTGAACGCTATCGCCGAGAGGTCTTTTTTGTCTATGCCGGCGCGGCGTATCGCGGCGTCGACCACAGGCACGATATTCTGCTGATGTGCACGCGAAGCAAGCTCTGGCACCACGCCGCCGTATTCCTCATGTACAGCCTGCGAGGCTATGACATTGCTCATAAGTATGCCGTCGCGGACAATGGCGGCTGAAGTGTCGTCGCAGGATGATTCGATACCCAGAATTGTAACCATATCAGAATACGTATGCTATACGGGCGGCAAAATTACCGCTTGGGTTGTGTCGCAATAGTGTGTATTTAGCTTCGATGCCGAGCCGTAGAGCTTTGGACAGACGTATCTCCCAGCCGGCGCCGGCGTTGAGGCCGAATCCGTTTTTGCGCGATATCACATCATCGTGCGAGTCGTCGGAGACATTATGGAGAGCCCAAGAATTGAAAGCCGCGCCGGCAATGGGGTAGAATGCGGCCTTGGCCGATGTGGCTATCGGGAAGTGGACGTCAATGTCGATGAGCAGGGCGTCGCGGTCTTCGTTACGGAATACCAGTCCTATGGTCGGAGCGATGCGCACGTGGCTGCTGAAGGCATAGTCGAAGTTGAGACCCACAAGAGCCGAGTTGTTTCTGGTTATGTATCCCACTCTGGGACCGAAAGATTTCTGACCTCGCTCAACCTGAGCGGACGCGCCAAGCGATACTGTCATAAGCAACAATACCACAGCAATCCGGACAATTGAGTTTATAGCTTGTGTCATATGGTTATTGTTAAACATACTTTTTAATTTAGATACAAAGTTAGTGACTTTTTGTGAAACGAAATGTGAAAATTGTTAAAAATAGGAAATGAATATAAACGATGCGAAAATATTAGGAAATGTGAAAAACATAGTCTAAAACATAACAAAAGTTAAAATGGTGTTACAATAGTGTACGGATTAAAAAGATTGTTTAAATTTGCCTCAAAATCATTCGAACGACATAAAGCCAAAATTAAAGTCTTTTTAACTAAACAATTTTAGAGTCATAACAATTATTATATATACTGCGACATCACGTCATAACCAAACCAGACATACAAATTTCAACTATATTCTATGAGAAGACATCTTTATCTGACAGCGTTTCTGCTTGCAGTGGCGCCATTGACCGGAGGTTTCCGGGCGCTGGCATTACCTGGAGAGCAAACTCAGGACCAGTCAGTGGCTCTGATTACGGGTACAGTACTCGACGAGAACAACGAAGCCATTATCGGCGCAAGTGTGGTGCAAAAAGGCGTCCGCGGCAACGCTGTGGCGACTGATGCGTTCGGCCACTTTAAAATCCGTGTGGCTGCCGGAACTGAGCTCGAGATCACTTATATCGGCTACAAGGCTGTGACAATGCCGGCAGCCAATGACATGACGGTGTACATGCAGCCGACGACCGAGGCTCTCAATCAGCTTGTGGTAATCGGCTACGGCACACAGAAGAAGGCCAACCTTACAGGCGCCGTATCGACAGTAGATGTCGCCAGAACAATGGACAGCCGTCCGGCCACCGATGTGGCCAAGGCACTTCAGGGTGCAGTGCCGGGCCTTACCATCACATCGGCCAACGGCGCCCTCGACGGCTCGCCGACTATCAACATCCGTGGCGTAGGCACACTCTCCAACGGACACAGTTCTTCTCCGCTTATCGTGGTAGACGGTGTTCCTGTCGACGACATGAGCTTCCTCAACCCCGAGGATATCGAAGAGATCTCAGTGCTCAAGGATGCCGCCTCTTCGGCTATCTACGGCACACGTGCAGCTTTCGGCGTGATACTTATCACGACCAAGGAGGCCGCCACACAGGATCGTATTTCAGTGAAATATATCAACAACTTCGGCTGGAACTCGGCTACAGTGCTTCCTGAGTTCGCCAGCACGGTCGATAACCTCAAGATGGCAATCGCCGATACCAACCCCGGCGCCGACGAGGAGATATTCGGTATGTTCTATACCGACCTTCTTCCTTTTGCCGAGGCGTGGAGCCAGCAGCACGGAGGCAAACCCTACGACTCGCTCGTAGAGCTTCATCCTTTCCAGAGCTGGGACAATGTAGGCGACTACTATATCCCGGGCAGCGATTACCTCTTCCCGAGCGGCAACCCGGCAGTGTCGGGCAAGATGCAGTCGGCCCGCTGGATCAGCTATGCCGACTGGAATGTGCGCAAGACACTCTTCCGTGCGGCACCCTCGAGCAAGCACAATATCAGCGTAGAGGGCCAGAGCGGACGCACCAACTACCGCCTGTCGTTCGGATACGATTCTCGCGAGGGCATGCTCAAATATGCGCCCGAGAAGATGCGCCGCTATATGGTCAACGCCAGTGTGACCACCAATATCTTCAAGTGGTGGAAAGCCGGTGCCCGGTTCAACTTCTCCGACCGCGAGTTTACCAATCCTAACGAGAGAGTGAGCACATCGAGCTCGCGCAACACATATCAGTATCTGTGGCGCTTCCCGGCACAGTTCGAGAACTACGGTTATATACTCGATGCCGCCGGCCAGCCCATGAACTTCCGCAACTCGATAGGCTTGCGCGAGTCGGCACACCGCGACAAGACCGTGACCACCAACACACGCATGCAGGCGTTCTCGATATTCAATCCTGTCAAGGGCCTCACACTTCAGGCCGACTTCACATACACGCTGCGCAATATGAACAGCGAGTCGGCAGCCGTACCTTTTGTCCTTGTCGACAACTGGGGCGCCGGCGCCAACAACGGTTTCCGCGACTACAACTCCGCTACCCAGGCAACTTCGTTTGCCGCCCAGAGCAACTATCGCGACACCATGTGGGCCGCCAATGTGTTCGGTACATATGATGTAAACTTCGCCGATGCACACAACCTCAAGGTAATGCTTGGCTGGACAGCCGAACAGGAGGAATACCGCCAGTTCTATCTGCGCCGTTCGGGCCTGGTAAGCTATGATCTGCCTAATATCAACCTTACCAACGGAACGAATTACCAGACCAGCGGCATCCACACACACCGCGCGACTACCGGTTTCTTCGGACGTATCAATTACGACTACAAAGGCATATACCTTGCCGAAGTCAACGGCCGCT
Source organism: Muribaculaceae bacterium (assembly GCA_017620635.1). Taxonomy (GTDB): domain Bacteria; phylum Bacteroidota; class Bacteroidia; order Bacteroidales; family Muribaculaceae; genus CAG-873. Next base: position 39,634 of record JAGAUV010000007.1, read on the forward strand.
ACGACGGCTCGAGCCGCTTCCCGTCGCATGACCAGTGGGCCTTCTTCCCCTCGGCATCCGCAGGCTACCGTTTCAGCGAGGAAAAATACTTCGAACCGCTCAAATCGTGGTGGAGCAACGGCAAACTGCGTGCCTCTTACGGCCATATAGGCAATGAGGCTGTAGGCAGCAATATGTTCCTCTCTACCGTTTCTCCTATTTCTCCCTCCGATGTCAACTGGGTCAGCGGCGATCAGAAGATAGTGGTGTTCGATATGCCGACACTCGTGCTGCCCTCGCTCACATGGGAACGCATCGTGACAACAGATATAGGTCTTGACCTCGGATTCCTCGACAACAGCCTCAATGTAGGTATCGACCTGTATCAGCGCGACACCAAGGATATGCTCGGCCCGACGAGCAAGCTCCCCGGCGTCCTCGGCGCTTCGGCTCCTTACGGCAATGCCGGTTCGCTCCGCACACGCGGCTGGGAGATATCGCTTAACTGGAACCACTCGTTCGGCGACGCCGACGTGTACGCAAGTTTCAATATCGGCGACGCACGCACGAAGATTACCAAGTGGAACAATCCCGACCGTCTGATCTACTCCTTCCTGCCTTCGGGCGGCGATTATACCGAGGGTCAGTACTTCGGCGACATCTGGGGCTTTGAGACCGACGGCTACTTCACGATGGACGATTTCCACTTCGTTCCCGGCGGTGTCGTTACCGATGAAAACGGTAACCCCATCCTCAATGCCGATGGCAAGCAGACCTACCACCGCGGTACTTATGTACGCAACGACGGCACCGTCGACCAGAGTTTCCTCCAGAGCGGCAGCTTCAGCTACGGCCCCGGCGACGTGAGATTCAAGGACCTCAACGGCGACGGCGTGATCAATAACGGCGATCCCAACATGACGAATGCCAAAGGCGAGAAGATCGCTGTAGGCTCGGTCAACAACCACGGCGACCTCAAGGTAATAGGCAACGCACTGCCGAGATATGAGTATTCGTTCCGTCTTGGCGGCGCATGGAAAGGATTTGATATTGACATGTTCTTCCAGGGCATAGGCAAGCGCAACATGTGGGCTACGGGCTCTACCATCATACCTATGGCACAGAGCGCTTACGGTACCTTTACCAATCTCGTCGGCAATTATAATGAGATCGCCTACAACGAGGACGCCACCGATCCCAACTACGGCATGATCACGACAGCCAATATCAGCACCGACAACTGGTACCCCCGTCTCTATGCCAAGAGCGGCGGAGCCGGTAATGTAGGCAATATCGGCAACGGCAAGGACAACTTCTATCCTCAGAGCCGCTACCTGATGAATATGGCCTACCTCCGCTTCAAGAATCTTACCATCGGCTATACCCTGCCGGTTGAAATGACAAAGAAGGTACTGATCCAGAAAGCACGTGTATATTTCTCGGCCGACAACCTCTGCTTCCTCTATAACGGCGCCAGGAAGTATCAGCTCGATCCCGAGCAGGCTACCGCCGCCGGCTCGGCAGTGCAGGGCTACAACGACGGCAACGCCACTTTCGGTCGTACAATTCCTATTCCGCGCACTTTCTCCTTTGGCGTGCAGGTAACACTCTAACCGCTTAAAACAGACCAAAATGAAAAAGATATATCTATACAGCACAATGCTCGCAGTGAGCGCCGCCCTGTGCGGATGCAGCGATTTCCTCAACGACAATCGCTATCCCATGTCGCAGCAGACTGTGAACGATGCGTTCTGGAGCAACCCCACCAACGTCCAGAATCAGATCAATTACTTCTACGAGGACTTTACCGGCTACGGCAATGCCTTCTCGACAAACGGCACCTTCTATTACTCGTGGCTGTCGGACGATCAGTGCGGACGAAATACCTTCGCCAACTGGAAGTTTACGTCAGTGCCGTCGAAGTCGGGCTCATGGACAGCTCCATATAAGGAGATACGCCGTGCAAACCTGATAATAGAGGGCGTTACGGCAAGTTCGCTTAGCGATGCCGAAAAAGAAGACTATATAGCCCAGGCCCGTATGTACCGCGCCCGTCAGTACTATACACTGGTGCGCAGCTACGGCGATGTGCCTCTCGTTACCGAAGTGCTCGACCCCACAAGCGATGCCGAGCTCTACGGTCCGCGTACGGCACGTAACACCGTTATGGACTTTGTGCTCGAGGACATCAACTATGCCTCGGAGCATATGGCAGCTAAGAGCTCCAAGACAACATTCTCGCGCGATCTCGCCCTGGCGATGAAAGCTGAGATGTGTCTCTTCGAAGGCGCCTATGCCACATATCACGTCAACGACAAGGCCCGTGCCAAGAAATATTTCGAGGAAGTGGTATCTGCCGGCGAAGCTATCTTCAGCTCCTATCCCATAGGCGACAATTATGCCGCCCTCTACCGTTCGCTCTCATCGGCCAGCGGAGCTTACCCTGCTATTACCGCCAACAGCGAGGTAATATTCGGCAAGGTATATCTCAAAGGCACCTTCATGCACTCCATGCAGGACTACTCCAATGCCACCGACGGTGTGGCCGGCATCACACGCGACGCTTTCGACAGCTATCTGTTTATCGACGGCCGTCCGGCAAGCTCTACGACAGAGGACAACACCGACAAGGGCGTGGACGACGGCAACGGCGGCCTGAGCATAGCCAATCTGCTTGCCGTGCGCGACCAGCGTCTGGCAATGACTACCTATGACCATGTGCTTATGCCCGGCATGCCTTATGCGGCAGTCAACACCGGTGCCATGTGGTCGAAGTCGGGTTATGGCGTAAGCAAGTACAATAACCTGTCGGTGCCTTCGGCCGATGTGAACGAGGCCAACAAGAATTACACCTGTGCTCCGCTTTTCTGGGGCGCCCGTCTGGCCCTTGCTATAGCCGAGGCCAAAGCCGAGCTCGGCACTCTCGGCGATGCGGATGTAGAGAAGTATATCAAGCCTCTCTGGAGTCGCGCAGGCATAGATACCTCGAATCTCAATGTGGCATGGCTGGCCAATATGAACGACCCCAAGAACAACATGGACGTAAGCTCGCTGATATGGGAGATCCGCCGTTGCCGCCGCTGTGAGCTCATAATGGACGATGACATCCGTTACTGGGACCTTATCCGCTGGCACCAGCTCGATAAACTCGACACTACCACTAACCCGGCTATCATACAGGGCGCCAATCTGTCGAACTCGCCCGTGGCAGGCGAACTGATGCTTGGCGATTATCTCAACTGCTCGTACTCGAACACCCGTAAATTCGAGGCAAAGCACTACTTCTTCCCCGTGCCGTCCGATCAGCTTGACCTCAACGAAAAACTGACACAGAACCCCGGCTGGTAATCAGACCTGTCGAATAAATATAACGCGGACCCGTGACCCGGATCCGCGTTTTTTTGGTCTGTAACGAAGCTGGATGCCGTAAAAACCGAGATTTTTCGCTATCTTTGCGCTTATAGATTCTAACGGAGGCTTCCGGTGTGTAGCCGAGGCTTTTAATAATACATTTAGCTCGAATGGCAAAAGAAAAAAAGAAGAAGAAACAGACACGGGCGCCATTGACGTCTGACACATATATGCGCAAGGTCATGCGCACACTGCCGGTAGATAAATGCTATGTCAATTCCGACTGGGCGGAGCAGGGCATGGCTCATGTGGTAATCGTGCGCCGCCGACCGGACGGTAAATTCGCGATGGCAGTATATCTCGTCGATACATACTGCCTCGGTGTCAAGGATGCCTTCTGGCGGACCAGCCTTGTAAAAGCCGAGCTCGACGCCATGATCAAGAACTTCGAAGAGCGTATCGGTATCGAAGAATGCGACTATGCCACCGCACACAACCTCATACTCGGCGCGATAGAGTTTGCCGAAGAGGGCGGCATAAAGCCATGCAAGGAATGGATCTACGGCCAGTACGGCCTTGATGAAGATACCGATGACATACCTTTGATCGAATTTGACTACGGTGTCAACGGAAAGCACTGTCTCAATACCTATACCCGAAAGGAAGGCGCGAAATATATACCCATGCTCCGGTCTGCTCTCGGCGATGACTTCTATGTCAGGTTCGAAGACGAGTTGCCGCAGCTTGATTCAATGCCGGAGGAGGAATATTCAGATCCCGAAGGAGTTGAATATCCGACAGAGCTTAATCTGACGCATCCCGAGATAGCCGAAATACTGTGCTCGAAGGACAATATCATGTTTGTCCCTGTCGATGAAATGGCGCGTATCGCAGCTATCGACCGCGACGAATTGCTTGCCGACCTCGAGCAACTGGCCATGTATGAGCTTGGCAAGGTAGCCGAACTTAAGCCGGCTTACGATGAAGAACCCGAAGAGGCTGCAGTGTTCCATATTGTCACAATTCTGAACAGTCTGGCCGACAGCCGTGGGCTTGACACTTTGCTTGCCGTACTGCGCGTGCCTCAGGATACTCTCGACTATTATTTCGGCGATACGGCTCCACATCTGTTTGCTTCTGCGATCAGCAATTGCAGCGAAGGCCGCCTTGCCGATCTTGAATCGTTCCTCAACGAGCCGGGCAGGACCTGGTATAACCGCTCGATGGTGCTTGATGCCATGGAGATGCTCCGACAGAAAGGCAACAAGGAAGTGAATGAGATAGTCCGCCGTCAGCTCGAAAGTATGGCGGCGCGTGTGCCGGAACTCAAGAGTGCCGACGCCCAGTATGCCGGATTCGTATGCATTCAGGCCATGAATACCGGCGACAGATCCATGTTGCCCTTGATAAAGGAACTGTACGACAATAATCTGATAGCTCCGGGAGTATGCGGCGACTATGAGAAAGTCGAAGAAGATTATGGTGAAGCGAATGATAGTGCTCCGATGACTATGAGTAATATCTATTGCTGGACAAAGCATTTCCAGGAAGCGTATGGAGCTGATTTTGTCAGATACAAGGAGCCTGATTATAATTATCTGTGGGTTAAGGAGGGAGAATAATGATAGAGTATATCAAAGGTTCTCTTGCCGCCCTTACGCCTACAGCCGTGACGGTAGAGACCGGCAGCGGTATAGGCTTCCGTCTCAATATCACATTGCCGACCTTCAGCACTCTCGAGGGTCAGAGCGAGGCGATGCTGTATGTGCACGAAGCCATACGCGACGACGCATGGGTGCTCTACGGATTCGCTACCGAGCGCGAGCGTGAATTATTCCGTTCGCTTATAGGTGTTTCCGGCGTCGGCGCAGCCACGGCCGTGATAATTTTGTCGTCGCTACAGGGCGATGAGCTTGCCGCTGTCATAGCCGGAGGCGATGTGAAAAAGCTGAAAAGTATAAAAGGAATAGGCACAAAGACAGCCGAACGTATAATTGTAGACCTGCGTGATAAAATAAAAGGCGTATCCGAAACGTTATTTACACAGATCGCTGCGCGTACTGATGCTTATGATGAAGCTCTCGGAGCCTTGCAGATGCTTGGTTTCGACCGCCGGCAGAGCGAGAAGGTGCTCACGGCGATCTTCGACAAGGAACCGGCTATCAAAGTCGAGGCGGCCATCAGACGCGCTTTGTCGATGATGTGATGCTTTTAAGTTTATGAGTCGACCGGTCTCTACGTAAACTGACCGCAAAAGACTCATAGACTTCTATTAATGGAAAAAGGGTTTGTCCGACATATTTTATCATCGGTGCTGCCGGCTGTATTGTTGGTAGCTCTCAGTGTGTCGGCCCGTGCGCAGCTCTATCATCCTGATCTTCCGCCCCCAGCGCCGGCCTCCGTGCCTCCGGCGGCTCCCGGCGATTCGATAGGCCTGCCTATGCCTATAGCGCCCTCGATACCGCGCAGCTATGAGGATCTGATGCGCGACGAGATGGCCTATGACCTCTCCACTCCCTCGAATATCAAGACGACAGCCGACTATGACCCGGCCAGCGGGTGCTATATCGTGCGCACACGGCTTGGCGACATCGACATCGCCACGCCGTTCATGCTTACCGCCGAGCAGTACAACAACTGGCAGTTCCGCCGCTCCATGCAGCAGTACTACCGCGAGCGCAACACCGGGCTCTTTACTGAAAAAGAAAAGGAGCCCTTCAATATCCTCGACATGAACTTCGCTCTGGGGCCCCTCGAGAAGATATTCGGCCCCGGCGGTGTTTCGCTCAAGACCCAGGGCTCGGTGCAGATCAAAATGGGTATCAAGAGCAACAAGACCGACAATCCGTCGCTGTCGCTCTCGGCTCGCCGCAAGACATATTTTGACTTCGAACAGAAGATACAGGCTACCATAGCCGCCGGTGTGGGCGACCGCATGAAGTTCAATATGACTTACAACACCGACGCTACCTTCGATTTCGACTCCAAAAATCTCAAGCTCGCATATGAGGGCAAGGAGGATGATATCGTCAAGAGTATCGAGGCCGGCAATGTGTCGATGACTACCGGATCATCGCTGATACGCGGCTCGACGGCACTCTTCGGTATCAAATCCAAGCTCCAGTTCGGCAAACTTACGGCAACGGCTCTTGTGTCGCAGCAGAACAGCGAGTCGAAAACAGTCAATACCCGAGGCGGCGCCCAGACAACAGAGTTTACCGTCAATGCCGACGAGTACGACCAGAACCGCCATTATTTTCTGGCGCACTACTTCCGCGACAACTACGACCGTTTCGCATCGCGTCTGCCTTTCGTATCATCCGGCATCAAGATCACACGCATCGAGGTATGGATCACTAATAAAAACGGAAAATTCGACCAGTCGCGCAACTTTGTCGGCTTTATGGACCTCGGCGAAGAAAGTCATCTTGCCAGCGACTACTGGACCCCCAATCCATCGCTCGTGATACCGGCCAACGCCTCCAACAACCTGCTGCAGACCATCAAGACCGACTACCCGGACGCACGAAATATCAATCTCGTTACCCAGGCTCTCGAACCGCTTGTCGCTTACGGTATTACCGGCGGCCGCGACTATGAGAAGGTTGAGAGCGCGCGCCTGCTCTCGAGCAGCGAGTATACCCTCAACTCCACATTGGGTTATATCTCTATCAAGAGCGCGCTGAGTGCCGACGAGGTGCTCGCCGTGGCCTTTGAGTACACCTACAACGGCCAGGTGTATCAGGTGGGCGAGTTCTCCGGCGATATCACGTCTACCGACCAGAGCCTCTACCTCAAGATGCTCAAGAGCACGACAAACACTCCGTCGCTCCCCATGTGGGATCTTATGATGAAGAATGTGTACTCGCTCGGCGGATATCAGGTGCAGAAGCAGAAGTTCAAGCTCAATATCAAATACCTGTCCGACACCACCGGCACTCAGATCAACTATCTGCCCGTGCCCGGCCTCAACGACCAGTCGCTGCTTCAGGTAATGAATCTTGACCGCATCGACAGCAACGAGGAGAGCAACCCCGACGGTTTCTTCGATTATATCGAGGGCTACACCATCATGCCGCAGACGGGCAAGGTAATATTCCCTGTAGTGGAGCCTTTCGGCAGCCACCTTGCCAAGAAGATAGGCAACGAGGCCCTCGCGCAGAAGTATGTCTATCAGGAACTGTACGATTCTACAGCCGTCGTCGCCCGACAGTATGCCGATAAAAACAAATTCATCCTTACTGGCGAATACATGGCGTCGGCCGGCTCTCAGATACGCCTCAATGCCATGAATGTGCCCAGAGGCTCGGTGGTGGTCATGGCCGGCGGCGTACGCCTGACCGAGAATTCCGACTATACCGTCGACTATGCCATGGGCATCGTTACCATTACCAACCAGAGCATCATCGACTCGGGCCAGAATATAAGCGTGACTCTTGAGAATCAGAGCCTTTTCTCTATGCAGCGCAAGACCCTGCTCGGCCTTGACCTGCAGTATCAGCTCAACAAGAATCTCAACATCGGAGCCACCATGCTCCATTTCTCTGAAAAAGCATTGCTCGAGAAGGTAAACATCGGCGACGAGACGGTCAACAATTCGATGTTCGGCTTTAATCTGGCCTACAACGGCGAGTTTATGTGGCTTACCAATCTCCTCAACAAGATACCGACAGTCAACGCTACCGCACCCTCGCGCCTGAGCCTCACTGCCGAGTATGCCCGAATCATGCCGCATGCACAGAAATCGGGCTCAAACAAAGGCTCGTCGTATATCGACGATTTCGAAAGCACACAGACCGGCATCGACCTCAGATCGCCGTACTCGTGGTTCCTTGCCTCGACGCCCTATGACCCGTCGGCCGACGCATTGTTCCCCGAGGCACAGCTGAGCAACAATCCGGCATATGGCAAGAACCGCGCGCTCATCAACTGGTATTATATCGACCGCCTCTTTACCATGCGTAATTCGTCGATGTGCCCAGGCTATATCAAGAGCGACCTCAAACAGCTGTCGAATCCATATGTCCGCGAGATCAAGACCTACGAAATTTTCCCCGGCCGCGAGGTGGGCTATGCCGAGACAGATTACATCCAGACCCTCAATCTGTCGTACTATCCTACCGAGCGCGGCCCGTACAACCTGGACAGCGACAACATAGCCGACGACGGCAGTCTCCTCAACCCCGAAAGACGCTGGGGCGGCATCATGCGGCGAATGGATAACCCGAATTTCGAGCAGACTAATATCGAATATGTGCAGTTCTGGCTGCTCAATCCGTTCCTCGACCCCGAGAACCCCAATTATGAGGGCGGCGATCTTTACTTCAATCTCGGCGAGATAAGCGAGGATATACTCAAGGACGGTCTCAAAAGCTATGAGAACGGCATACCTTACGACGGTAACGACCAATACCTCACGGAGACAGCCTGGGGCCGTGTGTCGAAGCAGAACTCGCTGACTTATTCTTTCGACAACAACACCGGCTCGCGTCTGGCCCAGGACGTCGGCCTTGACGGACTGCATACAGACCAGGAATTCGAGTTCCCGACATACAGGGATTATGTGGATTCCTACCGCCTCAAGCTGTCGGCGGCAGCGTCCGACGAACTGCAGCGCGACAAGTTTTCGCCGCTTAACGACCCTGCAGGCGACAATTACCACTTCTATCGTGGCTATGACTACGACGAGCAGCGCCTCGGCATCCTGGAGCGCTACAAACGCTACAACGGCGTGGAAGGCAACTCGCTGTCGCCTGAGGATGCTCCCGATCCGCTGTACCAGTCGTCGCGCTCGGTGCCCGATGTGGAGGATATCAACCAGGACAATACGCTTAACGAATATGAGCGATACTTCCAGTACCGCATATCGATACGTCCCGAGGATCTTGTCGTAGGCAAGAACTTTATTACCGACAAGCAGGTGTCGATAGTGCCTACGCGCGACGGCAAGACACAGGAGGTGGAATGGTATCAGTTCAAGGTGCCTCTTAGCGATTATGAAAAAGTGATAGGCAACATAAGCGACTTCTCCACTATCCGTTTCATGCGAATGTTCATGACGGGCTTCAAGGCGGTGACACACCTCCGTTTCGGCAGCCTCGAGCTTGTGCGCGGCGAGTGGCGCACATACGACTTCAATCTCAACAGCCGCGGCGATGCTCCTGCTCAGGGGCAGCTCGATGTAAGTGTTGTCAACATAGAGGAGAATGCCGAGCGTACCCCTGTCAACTATGTGCTTCCTCCCGGCGTGACCCGTATAACCGACCCCGGACAGAGCCAGATCACACAGCTCAACGAGCAGTCCATGTCGATGAAGCTTACCGGCCTTACCGCCGGCGACGCCCGCGGCGTATACCGCAATACACAGCTCGACCTGCGCAACTACAAACGCCTGCAGATGTGGGTGCACGCAGAGTCTCTTATCGACAACCCGACAGCCCTGCAGTCGGGACAGATGTCGGTATTCGTGCGTCTCGGCTCTGATGTGAAAAACAATTTCTACGAGTACGAGGTACCCCTCGAGCTCACTCCGCCCGGAACGTACAACCGTTATCTTACGTCCGACCAGTATATCGTATGGCCGCGATCCAACTATCTCGACTTCAACCTCCAGTCGCTTATCGACCTCAAGAAAGAGCGCAACCGCGCCAAGAGGGCGGAGGAGAGCGGTGTCGGTTTCGGCATACTGTTCACGGGCCGCGACCCTGCAAACGAACGCAACAGAATGGCCGTGATGGGCAATCCGTCGCTGAGCGATGTAAGGGTAATACTGATAGGCGTGAGAAACAACGCGTCGACGGTCAAGAACGGTATCGTGTGGGTCAATGAGCTTAAAGTTACCGACTTCAACGAGGAGGGCGGCTATGCAGCCAAGGCAAACGCGACACTGAACATGAGCGATATAGCCACAGTGAATCTCGGCGCGCATGTCGAGACGGCCGGCTTCGGCAGCGTGGACCAGTCGCTCAACGAGCGGCGCCTCGATGATTACGAGCAGTATAATGTCGCCGTACAGGCCGATCTGGGCCGGTTCCTGCCGGAGAAGGCCAAGCTTAAGGCGCCGGTGTACTACTCGGTAACCAAGGAAAAGATTTCGCCCAAATACAATCCACTCGATCAGGACGTGCTGCTGAAAGATGCTCTCGACGACTGCGCCAACGATCACGAGCGCGACTCGATAAGCGCATTCGCTATCGAGCATACCAAGATACAGAACTTCTCTGTTTCCGGCCTCAAGTTCGATGTCAAGAGCAAGAACCCCATGCCCTGGGATCCGGCCAACTTTACTGTAAACTTCTCGTTTACAAAGCAGAGCAAGACCGACCCGACTACCGAGTATGAGAACACCAACGACTACCGCGGCTCCCTTGCCTACTCATATTCGCCGTTCATAAAGCCTTTCAGGCCTTTCTCCAAGATCAAGGGCAAGAGCAAGAACGCACGCTTCCTGCGCGAATGGGAGCTGCAGTGGCTGCCTAACAATATATCGTTCCTCACATCGATGAACCGCAACTACTATGAGCAGCAGGTGCGCTCGGAAGTGGATGTGATGTTCCAGCTGCCTGTGTCGGTAAGCAAGAACTGGCTATGGGACCGCCAGCTGTCGCTCACGTGGAATATAACCAAGAGCCTGCAGCTGTCGTTCAACTCCAACACATCGGCAAGGATTGAGGAGACTGTCGGCGCTGTCAACAAAAAACTTTTTCCCGACAAATACCGCGAGTGGAAGGACACCGTATGGCAGAGCATCAAGTCGATGGGTACGCCGTGGAACTACAACCAGACCTTTACCGGCTCGTACAAGGCTCCGTTCTCGCGAATAAGCTTCCTCGATTTCCTGACCGGCAATGTGAGCTATAACGCGACATACCGCTGGGACAGGGGCGCCACTATCGATGGTGTGCGTATGGGCAACAGCATATCGAACCAGGCTGCCTGGACCGCCGACGGCCGTGTCAACTTCGAGACTTTCTATAATAAGATACCTCTCCTGAACGAGATCAACAAGCGCTTCGCCAACAAGCGTCCCACCACGACTCAGCCCAAGAAAGCGCGTAAGTTCGAGCGTACCTTCCAGCTCAAACCGGATACGACCCTGCTTATCAAGCACAATCTGCGCACCAGGAAGGTCAAGGTTACAGCTGTAGATGCCAAGACCAACGAACCTGTGCGCCTCCAGACGAGGATAGTGGACAACAACAGCGTGGAAGTGCTTACCCGAGGCGATCAGAACCTCAAGTTTACCATACTTGAGATACTGAAGGACGAGAAGTCTCTGATGCGCAATATCGGCGAGTATGCCTTGCGCTTTGTAATGTCGCCGAGATCCTTGTCGGTGCGCTACCGCAACACCCGTTCTATGTCGCTGCCTCTCTTCCGTCCGGATATCGGTAATATCTTCGGCCAGTCGCGCAGCAACGGCCCTATGTCGCCGGGTCTCGACTTCGCATTCGGCTTTACCGGCAAGGAATATATACAGAAGGCTCTCGACCGCGGCTGGCTCATTACCGACGACGGCCAGACATCGCCGGCGATATGGTCGAAGACCAACGAGCTCAATATCGAAGGCGTGGTAGAGCCGGTCAAGGGTCTCAAGATAACCCTGACTTTCAACCGCACCGACAACCGCAACTCACAGGTACAGTTCATGTACAACGATATGCCGACATCACTGTCGGGTTCATACACCAAGACCCATTGCGCGATACTTACCGCCTTGCGCTCGTCGAACGCCAAGGACGGCTACAACTCCGAAGCCTTCAATCAGTTCCTTGCCAACATCCCCGAGATACGCAGCAGGGTTGAGGCCCAGTATGCCGGAATGCTTTATCCTACCGGCGGCTTCATGGCCGGCAATCCTCTCGGCGGCAAACCGTACAATCCCGAGGCCGGCACCGTGAGCGAGACTTCGTCGGATGTGCTTATCCCTGCGTTTGTCGCCGCTTACACCAAGACCGATGCCGGACGTCAGACGCTAAATCCTTTCCCCGATTTCTCCGCCGTACTGCCCAACTGGCGTATTACCTACGACGGATTCGTCAATCTTGGCCGCATGCGCGACATATTCAAGAGTTTCTCGGTCAACCATGCTTATCAGTGTACGTATACGGTGGGCTCTTATTCGTCGTACCTCAACTGGCTTAGCGCCGACGGCAAAGCCAATCTCGGCTTCACACTTGATGAACTGACAGGCCGTCCGGTGCCGACCTCGCCTTACAATATTTCGTCGGTTGCCATTACCGAACGTTTCGCGCCGCTTATCGGCGTGACGGCAACGCTCAAGAACGATCTGCAGTTTAATGTGGAGTATCGCGACCAGCGTACGCTCACACTCAACAGTGCTGCCGGCCAGGTGGTGGAAGCCTCGTCGCGCGGCATAACGATAGGAGCAGGGTACAAGATCGTCGGCTTCAATACCGTGCTCAAGATGAAAGGCTCGCAGCAGGGTATAAGCAATGACCTCACGCTCAACGCCGACTTCTCATATCAGAACAACCAGGCTCTGATACGCCGCATAGAGAGCAACTATACGCAGCCTACAAGCGGCACGAATACGATCAATATCAATTTCTCGGCATCATATATCCTCAGCAAGCGCTTGACACTTTCGGCATATTTCGATCATCAGGTCAACAGCCCCATAGTCACGACGAGCGCCTACCCGACCACAAACTCGTCGTACGGCCTGTCGCTGAATCTCAATCTTGCCCGATAAGCAGTCCGTGAAATCAATATAATTCGCTATCTTTGCATAACAGCATAATTGTATACACTAATAAACCAATTATTAAACTTATATGGCTAACATAGTCACACTCGGCGAGATCATGCTGCGACTTTCTCCCGATGGCTTTCTGCGGTTCTCGCAGGCCGACTCATTCCGCGTGATATTCGGCGGCGGAGAGGCAAATGTCGCTGTCAGCTGTGCCAACTACGGTCACAAGGCCGTTTTCATTACCAAGCTTCCGGCTCATGAAATCGGGCAGGCAGCTGTAGATAATCTCCGCCGTTTCGGAGTAGACACATCACACATCGCCAGAGGCGGAAATCGTATCGGCATATACTATTGCGAGACCGGTGCCTCTATGCGTCCTTCAAATGTCATATATGACCGTGCCGGATCATCGATAGCCGAAGCGACACCCGACGATTTCGACTTTGACAGTATCATGGAAAATGCCGACTGGTTTCATTGGAGCGGAATTACCCCTGCCATTTCCGACAAGGCCGCCGAACTGACGCGTCTTGCATGTGAGGCTGCGCGCCGACACGGAGTTACCATATCTGTCGATCTCAACTTCAGGAAAAAGCTCTGGACGTCGCAGAAAGCACAGTCTGTGATGCGTCCTCTCATGAAATATGTCGATGTGTGCATAGGCAACGAGGAAGATGCGGAGTTGTGTCTCGGCTTTAAGCCCGATGCCGACATCCTTGGAGGAAAAACCGACGCCGACGGCTATAAAGCCATTTTCAAGGCAATGGCAGAGGAATTCGGATTCAAGTATGTGGCATCTACATTGCGAGAATCCTATTCGGCGTCGCACAACGGGTGGAAGGCGATGATATACGATGGCGACAACTTCTATCAGTCCAGGCGTTACGATATCAATCCGATAGTTGATCGTGTCGGCGGAGGCGACGCCTTTTCCGGCGGCCTGATCCACGGCCTGGTAAGCGGCATGTCGATGGCTGACGCGCTCGAATTTGCAGTGGCGGCATCCGCTCTCAAACAAACCATACACGGAGATTTCAACATCGTCACAGCCGCTGAAGTACAGCGACTTGTCGGAGGCGATTCAAGTGGCAGAGTGAGCCGCTGATTATAGATTTGCCAACCAAGATCTGATACATCATGTCACATTTCGATTCATTTGCAGTATACGACCGCATACGCGACACGCGTATGATACCGGTATTCTATCATCCCGATCCTGATACGGCATGCAGAGTGGTGAAATCATGCTACGAAGGCGGTGTCCGTGCCTTCGAGTTTACGAACCGTGGAGATTTTGCTGATGAGGTGTTCTCCGTCCTGCGCCGATTCACAATCAAGGAGTGCCCTGATCTTGCTCTCGGCGTCGGGTCTGTCGTCGATGCTCCTACAGCTTCGGCCTACATAATGCACGGAGCGGATTTCATTGTCGGCCCAATGTTCAACCCTGAGGTTGCGAGCCTGTGCAATCGTCATTGCATACCTTATTCCCCGGGTTGCTCTACCGTTACAGAAGTCAGCGACGCGCAGGCCGCAGGGTGCGCGATATGCAAGGTATTCCCCGGCGATGTTCTCGGCCCGGGCTTCGTGAAAAACATAATCGCGCCTATGCCGTGGAGTCGGCTCATGGTTACCGGCGGTGTCGATCCGTCCGAAGAGAATCTTTCATCCTGGTTTAAGGCCGGAGTCTTTTGCGTAGGCATGGGCTCAAAGCTATTTCCAAAGGACAGGATCATCAGCTCCGACTGGGCTTATATTACCGAAAGCTGCCGCAAAGCGCTCGCTATTATATCAAGATACGCAACAAGCTCTAAATAGTATTACATACCATGAAAGACACCGTAACTCAAAAAATGACCAATTACCGCTGGGTAATATGCTCGATGCTTTGGCTTGCTCTGGTAGTCAACTATCTCGACCGGCAGGTGCTGTCGCTTACCTGGAAAAATTTTATTGCCCCGGAGTTCAATTGGACTGATGCCGACTACGGACTCATTACCGGAGTGTTCTCCATCGTATATGCTATCGCAATGCTGGTCGCCGGGCGCTTTGTAGATAAAGTGGGCACAAAGAGCGGCTATCTGTGGGCTGTCGGCATATGGTCGGCCGGCGCATGTCTGCATGGCTTGTGCGGCATCCTGACCGATGGCATAGTTACCGGGCAATGGACCCTTTCGTTTGTCGATGCTCGCGAACACCTCAAGACCGTAAGCGATGTCTCCGGAGCTGCGTTTGCCGTCACATCTGTCAGTGTGTGGCTTTTTGTGGCGGCCCGATGCGTATTGTCATTAGGCGAGGGCGGCAACTTCCCCTGCTCGATCAAAGCGACAGCCGAATACTTCCCCAAGAAAGACCGTGGCTTTGCAACGGGTATATTCAACTCCGGCGCGCAGATAGGTCCGCTCGTAGCTCCATTCCTGATACCGACTCTCGCTGCCGATTACGGCTGGGAGGCTGCCTTTATCCTGATCGGCGCCCTCGGCTTCGTATGGATGGGAGTCTGGGTGTTCGCATACCGCAAGCCTGAGAACAATCCCAGGGTCAACGAGCTCGAACTTGCCTATATTGAGCAGGACGCATCCGAAGATAAGTCCCGAAGCGAAGAAGGCGGCAAAGCTCCCGAAAAGAAATTCTCTTTCTTACTCCCGTTTACCTATCGTCAGACCTGGGCTGTTATTTTCGGCCGTTTCCTTCCCGACTCCGTGTGGTGGTTCCTGCTCTTCTGGGCTCCGGCTTTTATCAACGACATATACGGCTATTCATCATCTTCCTTTACGGGAATGATGGCCGTGTTCTCGATATATCTCATCTCGATGCTGTCGTTGTGGGCAAGCTATCTTCCCACATATTTCATAGAGAAGAACAAACTCAATCCATACGCCGGACGTATGAAGGCACTCCTGATTTATGCCATGTTCCCGATTCTCGGAATAGGTGTAATGCCCCTTGGCGAGATCTCGCTCTGGTTCCCTGTCGTGATCATAGGTATAATGGCTGCGGCACATCAGAGCTGGAGCGCAAACGTATTCACTGTAGTGAGCGATATGTTCCCGAAGCGCGTCATAGCCAGTGTGACGGGAGCGGCCGGCCTTGCGAGTGGACTCGGCAGTTTCTCGAGCAACTATGGCGCAGGACAGCTTTTTTCCTATACCGAGCGCATCGGTCTGCACTTCCTTGGCTTTGAGGGCAAGAATGCCGGTTATATGATTGTATTTCTGATTGCCGGTTTTGCCTATCTTCTCAGCTGGGTAATAATGAAAATTCTTGTTCCACGTTACAAGCTTGTAGTTTTGAAATGAACCGGCCTTTCATCAATACGGATTTCCTCCTGGATACCGACACCGCCCGTCATCTGTATCATGACAATGCGGAGCACCTACCGATTATCGATTACCACTGTCATCTCTCGCCCGAGGCGATAGCCGAAAACAGACCGTTTGAATCCATCACAGACCTTTGGCTCGGAGGCGACCACTATAAGTGGCGCGCTATGAGAGCCAATGGCGTTGATGAGTATTTTATAACCGGAGGAGCCTCTCCCTGGGAGAAGTTTCAGAAATGGGCGGAGACGGTGCCGCGTACATTCCGGAATCCCCTCTATCACTGGACTCATCTCGAACTGTCCACGGCATTCGGCATCGACACAGTACTCAATCCCGAGACTGCGCGCGAGATATTCGACCGTTGCAACGAGCGTCTCCGCCAGCCCGACATGACTCCCGAAGGACTGATGCGTCGCTATAATGTTGAACTCGTCTGCACTACCGACGATCCTGTCGATGATCTTCATTATCACGAGATAATTGCACGAAAAGGTTTCCCCGTGAAAGTATTGCCTACATGGCGACCCGATAAGGCTGTCAATGTGGGAGAGCCGGACGTGTACAACGCCTATCTTGACCGTCTTGCCGACGCAAGCGCAACTGATATCCGCGATTATGATTCGCTCATCAAAGCTCTCGCGAAGCGCCATGACTTTTTCCACCGGGCCGGTTGCCGTCTCGCCGATCACGGTCTGACGGATTTTCCATGCTCTCCTGCCGGGGATGCGGAGGTCAGGACTATCTTCGCTACCGTTCGTTCCGGCCACAGGCTAAGCCCGGAGCAAGGCAAAAAGCTTCAGACAGCTCTTCTGCTTGAGCTCTGCCGCATGAATCATAGTCGGGGCTGGGTGCAGCAGTTCCATTTCGGCCCCATGCGTAACGTGAATACGCGAGCTTGGAAATCTCTTGGGCCTGATACGGGATTTGATACAATAGGCGACTACAGCGGAGCAGCCGCCATAGCGTCGTTCCTCGACATTCTTGACCGGTCGGGGCAGCTCGCAAAATCCATACTCTATAATCTTAATCCGGCCGACAACGTATGGGTCGCCGCCATGATCGCAAATTTCCAGGACGGTACATGTCCGGGTAAGATGCAGTACGGCGCCGCGTGGTGGTTCAACGATCATTTATCGGGAATGGAAGATCAGATAAACGCTATCTCGGCCCAAGGCCTGCTGAGCCGGTTTGTCGGTATGCTTACCGACTCGCGCTCGTTCCTTTCATATCCGCGCCACGACTATTTCCGCCGCATCCTTTGCCGCATGCTGGGGCGCGACGTGGAGGGTGGTATGATCCCCGTTCAGGAGATAGACCGTGTAGCCGGAATGGTAAGGGACATATCTTATTTCAACGCTAAAAGTTATTTTAATTTCTGAAACGAATATGATGGAAAAAACCTGGCGATGGTTTGGTCCGAACGACATAATATCGCTCGAGACCTTGCGACAGATTGGTGTAGAGGGTATCGTTACCTCTCTTCATCATATACCTAACGGCGAGATCTGGCCTACCGAGGAAATCGAACGGATGAAGCAGCTCATAGAGAGTCACGGCCTTCGGTGGAGTGTGGTAGAGAGTCTCCCGGTGTGTGAAGAGATCAAATATGCCGGTCCTGACCGCGACCGTCTGATTCAAAACTATATAGAGAGTCTGCGCAATCTCGGCAAATCGGGAGTGTGGACAATTTGCTATAATTTCATGCCCGTGCTCGACTGGGCCCGCACCGATCTTGAATATCTCAATCCCGACGGCACGCGATCGCTATATTTCAATCGTGCCGAATTTGCGTATTTCGATATTTATCTGCTGAAGCGAGCAGGAGCCGCCGGCGAATGGGATGAAGAGACCCTGCGCCGTGTAGAGGAGTTGAAGTCTGTCATGACGCCCTCCGACGATGCCCGGCTTATTGAAAACATTATAATAAAGACACAGGGCTTTGTCAACGGCAATATCACAGGCAAAGAGGATGATCCGCTCGAAAAGTTCCGTCAGATCCTCAGTCTATACAACGGCATCGACCGTGACACACTGCGCGACAATCTCAAGTACTTCCTTGAGGCGATAATGCCTGTATGCAGGGAGTATGATATACGTATGTGTATCCATCCCGACGATCCACCCATGCAGATTCTCGGACTCCCACGCATTGTATCATGCGCCGACGACATAGAGTGGATGCTCAATGCCGTGCCTGATCCACACAACGGCATTACTTTCTGCGCCGGTTCGCTAAGCGCTGGCAGCCATAATGATGTTCCGGCTATGGCGCGTCGCTTTGCCGACCGCACGTGGTTTATACATCTTCGCAGTTGCGAGATTCTTCCCAACGGCGATTTCCGCGAGGCAAGTCATCTTGGCGGACGGGCTGATATCATTTCCCTTGTCCGCACGTTCGAGACGATAAACCCCGGTCTTCCTATGCGTGTCGATCACGGCCGTCTGATGCTCGACGACGCCGGGAAGGGCTATAATGCCGGTTACTCCTTCCATGGCCGTATGCTCGCGCTCGGCCAGGTCGATGGCGTTATGGCTACAGTAAGCCGTTACATGTCAAACAAGCTCTAAATCTAATATCCTACAATGAGTAATCTTTTTGATATATCAGGCCACGTAGTGGTTATTACCGGAGGAACAGGCGTTCTCGGCAGCTGTATAGCCGGATATCTGGCTAAGCAAAAAGCCAAAGTCGTTATCCTCGGCCGTCGTGTCGACGAAGGGAACAAGATAGTAGAAGAAATCACAGCCGAAGGTGGCGAGGCCATTTTCCTTACCTGCGATGTGCTCGATATTGACAGCGTGCAGGCCTGCTGCGATGAGATTATTGACCGCTATGGACATGTCGATGCCCTTCTCAACGCTGCCGGTGGCAATATGCCTGGAGCTGTAATAGCACCCGACAAGACATTTTTCGATCTTGACATAGATCATTTCCGTAAAGTACTTGATCTGAACCTTACCGGCACGGTAATACCGACACAGGTATTTCTTAAGCCTATGGCCGAGGCCGGCAAGGGGGCGATTGTCAATTTTTCATCTATGTCGGCATTCCGACCGCTCACAAGGGTTCTCGGTTATTCTGCCGCCAAGGCCGGAATATCGAACTTTACAGCATATATGGCGGCCGAGGTCGCAAAGAAATTCACATCGGGCATACGTGTCAATGCAATTGCTCCCGGCTTTTTCCTGACCAACCAGAACCGCTCGCTGCTGACCAATCCGGACGGCTCTCTTACCGAGCGTGGTAAAGATGTCATTCGCCAGACACCGTTCCAGCGCTTTGGCAAGCCGGAGGAACTATGCGGCACGATCCATTATCTTGTTTCCGAAGCTTCAGCCTTTGTGACAGGTACTGTCGCCGTAGTCGATGGCGGCTTCAATGTCTACTCCATGTGATCGTCAACAGGCATAGTGATAAATGAAAAAGGGCCTCCGGCAAAAACGGGAGGCCCTGATTTATAAGAGAGATATTGCTTACTGGGCGTTGAAGATTACGATGCGGTTCCAGTTGTTGACATCGTAGGGCTGAACGTTAGAGCCTTCGGCCTGGATGACGAGACGGTCGGGATTGATGCCGTATTCGTTGACGAGCATGTCGTAGACGGCTTTAGCGCGACGTTTCGAGAGTGTCATGTTGTAGTCGCTTGTGCCGGTGTCCTTGTCGGCGTAGCCTACGATAGCGACATTCTGGTCGGGATTTGCCTTCATCCATTCAGCGGTGTTGAATACGTTGACCTTTTCCTGGTCGCTGATGCGGGCCGAGTTGAGGGTAAAGCGTACGGTTGCCATCATGGGTGCTACTTCAACGGCTACAGTCTCAGACTCTACGACTTCGGGGCACGGGAGCTGTGCTTCGGCGGCTGCGAGGGCTGCAGTAGAAGCTGCGAGGGCTGCACGCATGCTGTTGACCTGGTTGTTGAGGTTGTCAATGTATTCTACGTATTCGCAGGGATTATAGCTCTTGTAGTCGCGGCCTCCGAAAGTGATGGTAAAACCGCCGGTTACAGTACCGTTGATGTCGACTGGACGACCGAATGCGATGTTGTTGAAGTTGTCGCCATAGAACTGGGCGCGGCCTTCAGCGAAGAAGTCGACATATTTGCATAGACGGAAGCGCAGCTGGATACCGCCTGATACGGGGAGTGTCCATGAGTTTGTCTTGACACGGTTGTCGGCATAGACGTTTTCAGGACCTTTGAAGTCCCATGCGTATGTACCGCCCAGACCGATGAACGGAATGATAGAGAATACGCGGTCGGGGTTTACTCCGCCGAGGGAGTTGAACATATCCCACATGAAGTCGACGTTTGCCGATACATATTTGAATTTGCTCATGCCCTTGTTCTCATAGTGAAGAGGACCGCCCATAAAGGATGCACGCCATCCCATGTAGGGAGAGAACCATTTGCCAAAACCGAAGTTGTAGTTCACGGTAATGTGACTTTCACGATCGCCGTTCTTGTTGGTGCCTTCCAGGAAAGGAATCGCGATTCCGGCGCCGAACTGGATGAACCAGTTGTCCTTTTTATTCACATAGTACTGGTCCTTGCAGGTAATATCGCTAATGACCGTAGTTTGTTCTTCTTCTACGACAACGGCATCATCCTGGGCTTTTGCTGTCAGCGACGGTACGAGCATAGCACAGCAGACAGCGGTGGTGAATAATACGTTCGTTTTCATTTTGGTTGAATTGGGTTTGTTAGACTTTTGTTATTTAATTTCGTTTTTTTAGGTTTGGGTTACCTGTGGAGGTATGCAAGGTCTGTTAAGCCTTGCGTTGAAATATTAACAAGTCTTTTGGTTTTGTTGTTCAAGCCGCGTAAAAATTTAACAAGTCGGCGAGTATGTAAATTCGAGCCATAACAATCTCCGCATGAGAGCCTCGGTCGGAAAAGTCCGCTTTGACGCCCGAAATACGCCTTTTTGGAGCCGCTAAAGGTTAAAGTGTGTTAATCTGCGAAATTTTATGCTTCAAAATTATGTTATATAACATATAAGTTGTAATTTTGCATCAGTTTTTCATGGTATTAGATTTAAGGTGAAAAGATTAATCGTCGGGATGACGGTTAATTTTTTTGTTTTTAGAGGGTCGATGTCGTGAAAGACGCCCCGGCGCGCGTTTTTATGGACAAATTTCCTTAAATGTTGGTCGAATTGAACACTCCGTGACTGCTGATTGGCTCTTTTTCGCTATATTTGCATTCAATTTTTTCAATAGAGCAGCAAAGGATGAAGATAGGAACAGTCGAACTTGGAGAACAACCGGTCATGCTTGCCCCGATGGAAGATGTGACAGACGCATCTTTCCGTCTTATATGCAAGGAGCAGGGCGCGGATATGACATATACCGAGTTCGTTTCGGCCGACGCACTCATCCGTAATATAGCAGCAACCACACGCAAGCTTCATATTGCAGAAGGGGAGCGCCCGACAGCCATACAGATTTATGGACGCGAGGTGGGCCCTATGGTCGAAGCCGCAGCGATAGTTGAAGAGGCCGCGCCCGATATACTCGACATCAATTTCGGCTGCCCGGTAAAGAAAGTCGCCGGGAAAGGAGCCGGAGCCGGCATGCTGCGCGATATCCCGCGTATGCTCGAGATTACACGCGCTGTGGTGGATGCGGTCAAAATCCCCGTAACGGTCAAGACTCGTCTGGGATGGGACTGCAACAGCAAAATTATCGTCGATCTTGCCGAACGCCTTCAGGACTGCGGTATCGCCGCGCTGACGGTGCATGGCCGCACACGGTCGCAGATGTATACCGGCGAGGCCGACTGGGACGAGATAGCACGAGTCAAGGCTAATCCGAGGCTACATATCCCCGTGATAGGCAATGGCGACATTACCACTCCCGAGCGACTTGTGAAAGCTTTCGAGACAGGTGTCGACGGCGTAATGGTAGGCCGCGCGTCGATAGGCGCCCCCTGGATATTCCGCGAGATGACATCATATCTGCGCACAGGCAGGGTAGAGGAGATATCGCTGGCCGAGAAGTTTGCCTTGTTGCGCAGGCAGATACGCGAGAGCGTGGAGCGCATCGATGAATACCGAGGCATACTGCACATACGCAGGCATCTGGCGGCTTCTCCCTTGTTCAAGAGCATACCGAATTTCAGACCTACAAGGATCAGAATGCTTCAGGCTTCGACCCTTGACGAACTTAATCAGGTACTTAATAGTATTGAATACGACATCATACCGTCGATACAACAATCATGAGACATATCATTATCATACTTTCTTTTCTTATCGCTTCGGCGACCCTCTATGCCGATGAACTTGCTGCATATAGGCTCAATGTTCAGAATTTCAGTGAATTTACTGTAGTCGACGGAGTTTCGGTAGATTATTACTGCCGTCCTGATTCTGCCGGATGGGCCGTGTTCTACTGCACTCCCGAGAAGGCATCGGAGATAATGTTCGAGAACAAGGCCGAGAAACTGACCATCCGCAGTGCCGCCGACGAGAATGTGATCAAGAATCTTCCGACCATACGTCTTTACTCCGGCATACTTAACAAGGTGGAGAACTCGGGCGACTCAATAGTACGCATCTTCGCCCCGGCGCATGTCGAGAATCTGAAGATAAGCCAGATCGGCAACGGCAAGATCGAAGCCAGAGATATCGACGCCGACAATGTGGAGGCGAGCATTACCGCCGGTAAGGGACATCTCTCCCTGTCGGGCAAAGCCGACAAGGCCAAGATAAAAAATGTGAGCACCGGTCCGATCGACGCTTCGGGGCTTACCGTGCGTCAGGCCAACTGTTATCTGTTCGGCACCGGCGATATACAATGTATGCCTACCGAGCAGTTGCGGATCTACGGCGCCGGTTCGGGCAAGGTGTATTATCATGTCAAACCCAACAAGATCACTAATCGAGGCATAGGAGTAAAAGCACTCCCTGCGCCGAATGCTGATTGATAAACAGATATATTATCAGACCGCTCAAGACACGCACAGCCCACTCGCTGAAGTGGAATATGATCGACCGCGTGGCCACGCAAGTGCTCTATGCGGTAACCGGTATCGTGCTTGCCCGTGAGCTTTCGACCGAGGATTTCGCTCTTGTCGGCGCTCTGCTCATCTTTCAGGCTTTTGCTTCGCTGCTTGTCGACAGCGGTTTTGCCTATGCGCTGATACAGCGCAAACGGCCTACCAAGCTCGACTATTCTACCGTTCTGTGGTTTAATATGGCGGTGGCGACGCTGCTATATGTCGTACTGTATTTGTCCGCTCCTTTGATAGCCGACTGTTTTCAGGGCGATACGCGCCTCATACCGCTGTCGAGGGTAATGTTCCTGTCGTTGATACTCAATGCCGCCGCCATCGTGCAGACAAACAGGCTCATGAAGGCAATGGATGTGCGGCTCGTCGCGGTGTCGAACTCACTTGGCCTGGTCTTGGGCGGCGTTGTGGGTATCGTGCTTGCCGTGAACGGTTTCGGAGCGTGGGCTCTGGTATGGCAGACTCTGACCCTTGCTTCGGTAAAGAGTATCGTGCTGTGGACTTCGACCCGTTGGCGTCCGCTGATACGCTTCTCATGGAAGTCGCTTCGGGCTTATTTCGGCATAGGATCGAAGATGATGTTCACTTCGTTCCTCAATACGCTGTTTCTTAATATATACGGTTTCTTTATCGGCCATTTCGTGAGCATGTCGTCGCTCGGTTATTATACCCAGAGCGACAAATGGAGCAAGATGGGTATAAGTTCTATCTCCCAGGTGCTCACGTCGTCGTTCCTGCCGGCTCTGTCGGCTGTACAGGACAGTCCCGAGCGATTCCGGGCGATGGTGTCGAAGATCAACCGCTTTACATCATATCTTCTCTTTCCGGCCATGCTTGGTCTCATGGCAATGGCCAAGCCGATATTCCATACTCTTTTCGGCGAGAAATGGGATCCGTCGATCTATCTTTTCCAGCTCCTGCTCTTGCGCGGCGTTTTTGTGGTGTTCAATTCACTCTACAGCAATTATCTGCTTGCGCTCGGCCATGGCGGCGCTATAGTACGCCTGGAGGTGTTGCGCGATGTGGCTGCGTTAATAGCTCTGGCTGTCACATTTCCATACATGACGCTTACTTTGCCTGACGATCCTGTATATGGCGTGAGGATACTCCTTTACGGGCAGCTTGCGGCTACGGTACTGGCATGTGCAGTGTCGCTGGTGGTAACGGTAAGGCTCACGTCGATAGGCCTCATGCGCTTCGTGCGCGACATGATGCCTTATTTTATGCAGACGGTGCTTATAGTGCCTGTTATGCTTGTCGCCGCAATGATCTCCGAGCTGGCGTGGATCAAGCTCGTAGTGATGCTGGCAGTAGCGTTGACGTTATATTTAGGCGGCAACTATGTTTTCCGGTCGAAGATACAGCAGGAAGTTTTTGCGTATCTGACCGGGCGCAATAAGTGATATACAATCCCCTTGTCTTTGTGCCTTTTGTTATATAGGCTTGTGTGCCGGAGCCTTGTGCGCTCCTGTACTACGTGTGGTACGGACACACAAAATCCGAACACCGGCGCATTGTGTGCGCGGTGCCCGGTTGTATTGTGTCCAGTAAGTTGAGGCGAGAAATTAATCTTCGACTGAGCGGAGCTGCTGAACGTAGATAGCCTTCATCATCTTCTTGCGGTTGGTGACAGAGGGCTTCTGAAATGCCTGGCGTGCGCGCAGTTCTTTTACAATGCCGGTTTTCTCAAATTTGCGTTTAAATTTTTTGAGAGCTCGTTCGATGAGCTCGCCTTCTTTTACTTGTACGATGATCATATTGTAATGTTATATTTGTTGTCGATTATAGTTTAGCGCGGCAAAATTACAAAAAACATTTAAGTTGGCCAAGAAATGAGCTAAATATTTTTTTAGTAATTCCTTGCGATGATGACGCGTCGGGCTGAGGGCTTGCCTGTGACCATACATTTGCCGGGTGTATTGTCGTCGTCGAGGGGTATGCAGCGTATTGTCGCCTTGGTGTCGGCCTTGATCTTCTCTTCGGTCTCGGTTGTGCCGTCCCAGTGGCAGAGGAAGAATCCGCCGTCTTCGATGCGTTCCTTGAACTCGTCGTAGCTGTCGCATACATATGTCTTTGCCTGACGCATTGCCACGGCTTTGTCGTAGATGTTCTTCTGGATATCTTCGAGCAGGGTGTTGACATAGTCGGCGATACCGGCCAGGGGAGCGGAGTGCTTCTCGAGGGTGTCGCGGCGCATTACCTCTACGGTGCCGGCCTCTACGTCGCGCGCACCGAGTACCAGACGTACGGGTACGCCTTTGAGCTCGTAGTCGGCGAACTTGAATCCGGGGCGTTTGTTGTCGGCATCGTCGTACTTGACGGAAATACCGAGTTCTTTAAGACGCTCGATGATAGGCAGCACGTGCTCGGTAATTTCGGCGAGCTGTTCGGCGTTCTTGTAGATAGGCACGATCACGACCTGTATGGGAGCCAGATGCGGAGGCAGCACGAGGCCGTTGTCATCGGAGTGAGTCATGATGAGTGCGCCCATAAGACGCGTCGACACGCCCCAGGAGTTTGCCCACACGTATTCAGGCTGGTTGTCCTTGTTGGCGAATGTAACGTCGAATGCCTTGGCGAAGTTCTGTCCGAGGTTGTGCGATGTGCCGGCCTGCAGGGCTTTGCCGTCCTGTATCATTGCTTCGATGGTGTAGGTGTTGAGTGCGCCGGCGAAACGCTCGTTGGCTGTCTTGACGCCTATTGTCACAGGCACTGCCATGTACTTTTCGGCAAATTCGGCATATAGTTTGATCATCTGCACGGTGCGTGCCTGACTTTCTTCTGCCGTGGCGTGGGCGCAGTGGCCTTCCTGCCATAGAAATTCGCTTGTACGGAGGAACATGCGTGTACGCATCTCCCAGCGCATCACATTGGCCCACTGGTTGCAGAGAATTGGGAGATCGCGCCAGCTGTGTATCCAGTTTTTATATGTTCCCCAGATAATAGTCTCGGAAGTAGGACGGACGATCAGTTCTTCCTCGAGGCGAGCCTCGGGGTCGACGATCACGCCGGTACCGTTGGGGTCGTTTTTGAGGCGGTAGTGTGTCACTACAGCGCATTCTTTAGCGAAACCTTCGACGTGCTCGGCCTCCCGGCAGAGGAACGATTTGGGGATGAGCAGGGGGAAGTATGCATTCTGTACGCCTGTTCCCTTGAACATGCGGTCGAGAGTCTGCTGCATCTTTTCCCATATGGCGTAGCCGTAGGGTTTGATAACCATACAGCCTCGCACGGCCGATTGCTCGGCCAGATCAGCTTTGACAACGAGCTCGTTGTACCACTGCGAGTAGTTGTCGGAACGTTTGGTAAGGTTTTTAAGTTCTATTGCCATTGTTGTTTAGCTGCAAATAATATTGCAGAGCCGGGGCATAGCTCAATGTCGCGGCTCTGCGAAAATAGGTTTCTAACCCGGGTTATCAGAAGGGGAATTCGTCTTCACCGCCGGCAAGAGGAGCTGCAGGAGGGGGAGGGAGGGGCGATCCGACAGGAGCGGCGGCCGGTGCTGCGCCGGCGACGGGAACGTCTTCGGGAACGGCACGGAAGAGGCGTACTTCGGTATACCAGCGGCCGTTGTACTCGCGCGATTCGATGTCGAACGATGCTGTGATACGCTGGCCTACGGTCAGCTGTATGGCGTCAGCGGTCTGGTTGAATGTGGTAAGACATATCTTGCGAGGGAACTGGCCTTCGTTGTTCTCGAGGATATATTCTTGTTTCTTCCAGGCGTTGCCGACTTTAGAGATGCCCGACTGAGGAGGGAGCACCTGGACGATAGTTCCTTTAATTTCCATGTATTGAGTGTGTGATAGTGTTTGTATACGGCAAAGTTACGATTTTTTTGCCGTATGACAAAATTTTTATTCCTGAGGCTTGTTGAACGCTGTGAGGTACTGGGTCAGGACGGGTTCGCCTTTCTTCACTTCCTGTACGGTCTTGACAGTGCCGACGTTGGGAGCAAACCACTGGGTAACGAATATCTTCTGGGTGTCAACCTTGTTGACGAAGCTCACCTTGAGGCATTCGAATGTTCCGGCCGGTACAGTGATGGTCTCGGTGCCTTCCACTACGGCGTTCCATATGTTGTAGCTGAAGCTCTGCTGGTCCACGATGATACGCTGGCTCTTGTTGGGGAGCTTTGTGCCGGCTTTCATGTCGGCGTTGACAGTAAGTGTGAGCTCGCCTTTGACACGTATGCTCGAGAATATAGTGGAAAGGTCACCTTCGGTTACAAACTGACCGGCGGCCTGGTACTGCATCTTGATCATATCTATCATATCCTGACGGGCCGACTGCTCGGTGCTGAGCACGAATGTGGTCGATTTGTCGGCCGGAGTGTATACCACTGTGGCGGTGTCGATTTTTTCTTTGAACGGGCCGTCGGGTATGGGGGTTGTCTCCTGTGTGAGAACAGTAAATTTGCCGTCGGCTTCTTTTACGCTGACTACCTCGGCCTTGGTCTCGATCTCGGCGGAGTCGGTGCCTTGATATATGACGGTCTTATAGTCCAGTGTGGTGCCTTGCTGTAGGCTTACGTACTG
This sequence comes from Muribaculaceae bacterium, assembly GCA_017620635.1. GTDB lineage: Bacteria > Bacteroidota > Bacteroidia > Bacteroidales > Muribaculaceae > CAG-873. The sequence continues at coordinate 67,547 of JAGAUV010000007.1, forward strand.
TGCGGAAGCGCCTGTGAAGCACAGGGCGGCTGCGATGAGGGCGGTAATTTTTTTCATAATATCTTGGTCGTTAATTATTTGTTTTTTGGTTTCCAGGGGTTGCGTATGTACTCGGGGTGGGCCGGCGCGTTGATAGGGCGAGCCGGTACGCCTGCCACAGTTGTGCCGGGAGCGATGTCACGGGTCACGACTGCGCCTGCTCCTATGCATGCGCCGCTGCCGATGGCTATGTCGTCGACGATGCTGACACCCGGACCGATGTATACGTTATTGCCTATCCATGCGGCCCGGGGAGTGTTTGATCCTATTGTAGTAAACTGTCCGAGGTTCACGTTGTTGCCAATCACGGCTCCGGGGCTGATGACGAGGCCGTTGCAGTGCTGTATATATAGCCCGTAGCCTATGAGAGTGCGAGGCGGAATGAACAGGCCGTAGCCGCGTTTGTATCTTCCGGCGCGCCATCGTGCCAGAGGGTACAGCCATCCCCGGCGGTGCTGGGCCAGCCTGAACCAGAAGGCGAAACCGACACTCACGCGGCTCCAGCCCGAGAGCCATATACGGAACAAGCTGTCGTGCCGCCCGTTGTGACGGTACGAGTCGGAGCGTATCAGCTCGGCGCAGTCGCGGTAACTGTGCGGTACGGGTATAGACACCTCTTCGCCGGCTATGGTATATGTCCTGTACTCCATATCCGATAGGTAATTATCTCAGGCGTTTATATGGCTCAGCTCTTAAGGAAGCTGTCTTAATTTATTGGCAAATTTAATAATAGTCGTTAAGATTAGCAAAAATACTTGTGAAAAATTATTGTTCCGTTCCCGAAAATCAGTTTGGCGCTGTGTCATGCCGTCTGCGTTCAGTCATGCGCGGCCAGGTTTAACATACATGCAAGCACATGCTGCATCGCCCGGCATATTACGGAAGTGTATTCTTCACCGGGGTCGTCTCCGTCGAAATTGGCGTTCAGATAATCCTCGAATTCTTCCGTGTGATCAGAGATATATCCGGGATACTTGCTGTTGAAATCCGACAGGATGCGTAAGATATGCACGCTGAACAGAGAGAGGCATTGATTGGCCTGCAGGTATCTGAACGATCGCAGATTGGTACCCGGCAACTTTGGAACTAAACTAAGAAGGACACCGCAGAATGCCTCCATGTCATCGCTGAATACGTTCAGCCAATGGTATAGTTCCCTTGCGACGAAAGCACGCTCAATGGCATTCTGATTGTTGAGCAGATAGAGCATCTGTAGTAAGCCGGCCATGAAGAAATCGTTATGATAGAGAGGCCCTTGCGTGACCTTCCATAGAAAGTTTGCCGGAAACATAAGCAAGGTGGCGGTGTCGACGTCTATGTCGAAACGGGGCAGATCTTTTAACCATTCGTTATGTTCGTCGTCATACTTTATAAATTCCAGGCAGGCGTTTGTTATGCGCTCTTTACGTTTTTCGGAATCTTCTTCGTTATTGCTTTTGTCGAGCAGGTCAAAAAAGTAGTCTGCCGACAGTTTGTTGTCGACATCAAACAGTTTTGCGTCTTCAAGCAGTTGTCTGTGTAGCTCGGTTCTGTTCATAGTCTTTTGATTGCTTTATCGAAGTTTCGGGCGATGTGTGGCGGCAGGTTTTCCATGATCTCGCCGGCCTGGGCTCTATATATATTTGCCTCGTCGCTGAGATTGGCTTCCTGCAGGAAGCTGACCGTCGCGAACAATTTGGTCATATCTGTTATGTAGCTGTCTGTTTCATATTCCAGAATCTTACGATAGTAGGAATATGCCTCCGAGGTGTGAGATTCGCGTTGCATGGAGATGGCGAGAAGCATCAGGTCGAGCAGTTCGGAGTCGTCAAGATTGTCGCATACGGTGTTTGTGTCGATCGGCAATCCGGAAGTCTGTCGGACAAGTTCGAACAGAGCCGGATAGCTTTTCTTAAATTCTTCGTTGTGAGCCGACAGGATAGCCGAAGCTGAATCGCGGTCTTTTGTGAAGAAACAGCATATCGATTTGTCGGCAAGGACAGATGCCGATTCTGTCGCGATCCGCCCGAGGCTATGCGATGCCTCTTGGAACAGGCAGAGGTGCATATACAGCGATGCGGTTGTAGACCGGAGATAGTCAAGATTGCTTTGATCAATGGCATCGGGATGCTCCGAAGCGAACTGTTCGGCCGCCTCAATTGCGTCGAATGCCTTATCCTGCATAAACGCTGTTTTTATCTCGGCATCACACAGAAGACGCTTGAAAGTATCTGAGTCAGAGAAGTTGGCCGGAGGCACAGAGTCATACAGTTTATTGATTACCCATGCTGCGAGAGGCCAGCTCCTTGAGATGAAGAAAGAAAAGACCTTATATATGCTTTCCGCCACATTGACTGAATATTGCTCGTTGGGTATCTCAAGCATGGCAAGTGACTTGCCGACGATGTTGGAGCCCCATTCGTATATCTCCGTTTCGTTGCAGCCTTTTCCCATTATCAGCAACAGCGTGCCGGCATGTATACAGAAGTCATAATCCGGACTTTCTGTCTTCATCATGGCTGTAGCCATATTGCCGAGGCATTGCATAAAGGCTATATCGAACAGTCCGCGGTATTCCGCCACAGCTTTCATCAGGTAAGTGTAGACACGTATCGCGGCCATATAATCGCCGGCATTCCAGCGGTATTCCGCATAGTCGTGTGCGACGGCCTCGAGCAGCTCGGGATCTTTGGCATTGTTTGCCAGATATAAAGCGTTCTCGTAGAGCCCGACAGCCTTCTCCTGTGACTCTTCGGCTTTGTCCATTTCGTAGGCATATGCCTGACTGCGGAGAGCCCATGCTGTCGCGCATATGGGAGCGTCGGTATCGTACAAAGTGTCGACCAAGTCGCCGAACAGTCTTTGAGCCTGGCTCATGGCTCCTTTCTTGAAGCAGGCATTTGCTTTTGCGAAGTCAGCGATCAAAGCCTCATCATCGCAGTATTGCATGAATCTTTTTGCTTCGGGGTAGTCCATCTCGTCGGTGTCGCCGCCCGAGTCCTCACTTTCTTTCTTTCGCAGTAACTGGTCCAGCAAAGGCTGATATTCATTGGTTAGCATATCGTCGTCATCGCCAAACAATTCGCGTCGTATGTCGCAGGCCTGCACCATGGCGGCAATGGATTCATCCAGTTGGCCGATATTATATAGAGTTACCGCGTAGTTCTGATATGATATAGCCAATTTTGCGTCCTTGTCAAGCTTGAATCTGTCGGACAAGGCAAATGCTTTTTCGTACCATTCCAACGAAAGTTCGTAATGTGCCGCTATCGACAGGTTTGAAGCGGCTCCGGCAGCTGTCTGCTGCGCGTCGAGATATTTTTCTGCATCGATATACAGGTCTACGGCACGTTCGTAAGCCTCAAGGCTTTCATCAAACATGTTCAGCATGGCGAAGGCTATGCCTTTCCCGTTGTCTTTCCTCGCCATAATAAAATCGTCGGTGTCGTCGATATTGTCGTAGACCTCGATTGCGAGTCTGTAGTCTTTGTTGTCGATAGCTCTTTTGCCGAGCGCTAATAATTCGTTGTTCTTTTCACGTCCGGTGTAATTGCGTCCTAAGAAAGCCATGAATTTACGAATCTCTTCGCTCGCCTCTTCGTTGCGGTCAAGCTTGATCAAGGACTCGATGGCGACTATATAAGAATTTTCGAGATGGTAATTGTCGTTGCCGCCAAGCTTCCTGAAGATCTCTTCGGACTTGCGTGAGAGCCTGAGAGCTTCCTCGGCATTGCCGTGTATCGACTCGTGTGTTGCCTGATTGCTCAGGTTGATAGCCACATCTATGTCGACATTGCCATTAAGAGCTATGTATATCTGTGTGCTTTCTTCGCCTAATCTGCGAGCTTCTTCGTATTCCCCGATTTGCGAGAGCGAGGACGACAGATTGCTCATGGCCGTGGCTACATAGGCGTGTATCTTGCCGTAGTTCTGTATACGCTGCTCGAGCACGTATCGCTGTATGTCGATCGCGCGGTAGATCAATTCTGTCTTCTTGGTCCGTTCGGCTATCGTGAGATAGCATTCGGCTGTCGAGTTTAGAATCTCGTCATCGTCCTCCCGGCTGTTCCTGACGGCATTTGCCAGTACGCGCAGGGAGTTGGCATATTTGTTCTGTCGGCTTAAGGCGACGGCAAGCAGGGCGAACCATCCGTTGCATAATTCGTGACTCTGAATGCCGGTAAGCCATATTATGGCTCTGTTGCAGAGGCGTTCGGCCGCATTGTGCTGTAACAGATTCGATATCAGCAGATGGCAGAACTTGATAAGGGTGGCGTTGTTAAATTCGGCAAAGATGTCTCCGAGATCGCCGAGGTCAGGCATGTCAGGTAGCTCCAGTTTGCCGATGGACGGCAAAGAGTCAAGGTAAGCGTCGACAATAAATATCTCGGGCGATATCTTCAGGAGGGTGTCCCAGTAGCGCAGGAAGAAATACTTGTTGGCATTGATGTTCTTGCTGAGATATTCGAAGCGGATTATGTAGTCATATAGTTCGAAGTACTTGTCCATCCGCCAGTATTGGTATGGCAGCTCTATGTCGCGACGCACTTCTTCGGCATCGTCCCTGTTGAAGAACTCAATGATATGCGTCCGCATCGATTCGTTCCACTCCTCGTCGCTGAGATAGCGGTCGCTGACAACATCGACGATCTGACTGTGAGAGATGGTAATCAGGCTGTTGCGGCGTCTTACCAGATATGTATTGCCCAGAATGAATTGGGAGATAAGCCATTGTGGCAATCCGGAAATCTCCGCGATCTCATGCTCGGTAAGGCCGTCGGCCGACAATGCGATAAGCGACAATATCTTTTTGACTACATCGTGATAGCGGCCAGAGTCGTAGAACTGCTCTTTCTCTTCTAATATAAAGTTATAGAACTCGTCGGTGTGCCTGAACGCCGATATGCGCTTGATATACTCCGGCAGCATGTCGAAGCTGCCGAAGCAGCGTATCTCCTCGAGTAAGGTTACGTATGCCAGAGTATTGTCGGTAACTTGAGAGGGATGGCTGATGATGTCTAAGTCGGAGCTGTTCAGATGTTTGCGGTAGCCGCTGAAATACTCTTCAGCCAGTTTCCTTCTCTGGCTCAGAAGCAGTGGATTTACAAAGAGCTCAAGCTTGATACTACGCTTTAAGTCTTCGACTACATCCTGACCTGTCGCGGCAGATACAATAAGCAATGCGGTGTCGGGAACGGCCGATAACCAGGATGTATCGGTTTGCCCTTTGTCGTCGCTTATGCAGTTTGCGTCATCGATTATTAGAAGTATCTCTTTCTGACCGGCTACTTTTTCGCATTCTTTAGTGATGCGTTCGGCCAGGGCTGATGCTGTCGTCTCCAGTCCGATGCCGGCAAAATGAGCGACGACATGGAATCTGTCGGCGTCTATCTCACGTTGGGCGACATAAGCCATCAAGGCCGACTTGCCGCTGCCTGAATCGCCTGTGACGAGCAGCTTGTTCTCAGGCGAGCTTTCGCTCAGGTATTTGTCGATCTGTGATAAAGAGCGCGAATCGGGCAGATAATTCCGTGATGCTGTTTTAGCCCATGCGTTATGGGCGAAGCTGGCGGCATCGCTTTCATTGTATTCCTCTTCGGGGTATAGCGAGTCGAGAATTTTTACAAATTGTTCTTTGACTTGCTCTCCCAATTCTTCAGGACTCGAATAGTCTGCCACCGGGTATCTGTCCTGCGATCTTATCTTGTCCTTGAGTGTAGTCTGTTTCGGATTGTCATCATTGCCTCCGCTACGGATATAGAACGACGCATATATCTGTTCAGGGTTGCGAAGCACTCCGTATTGCATCTCTATCTCGGTTATACTGAGCTGATTATCCACGTCGTCGATGATCTCTTCATATGGGCTGCCCGTGATATCGGCGCCCAATTCCCGGCGTGTCGGTGTCCATCCGTACCTATTGCCCAGTAAACCAATGAAAAACGGCCGTGAATTTATAATCTCGTCCAGACAGATTGAGATGGTCATTCCATCCTCGGCCTCGCTTTGGGTAATGCCCCATCGCAGATCGACTTCCGTAACTGTCACACCGCGTTCGGCTGCTATCTTGCGCAATTCCGGGAATGTACGTTTGACAAGCCAATCGCGTTCGGGCTTCATGTCGTTGAAGGTAGAGGAGATGAAAACTCGGATATCGCGCGTCTCCATAGCAAATTTAATTTAGTGATAATGAGATATTAAATTAGATTTAAGGCATATTTGTATGTTGCATCGCAAATGTAGGAATTAAGATTGGTAAACAGAGTAAAACAATTGTTAATAATAGTTATAGCGTACGTTAATTCTGTGTTATCTGCAGAAATTTTAGATTTTGCAGCCCCTTATATGCCGGTTTGATCGTTATTCTTTAGGCTAAGATAGTTTTCCGGTTAAAAATTTTTATGCGTAATTAAACTAAAATAAATGTCGTTCCGTTATGCAATTATGGAAAAGAAAATAGTACAAGATTTAAGGGACAGGGCTTTGGAATATCACCGTCATCCTCAGCCCGGTAAGATTGAAACAGTACCGACAAAAGCATTTGACACGCCTGAGGATCTGTCGCTGGCGTATTCGCCCGGTGTCGCTTTTCCCTGTCTGGAAATAGCGCAGGATGCCGACAGCGCCTATCTTTATACGGGCCGTGGCAATACTATAGCGGTAATTTCTAACGGTACGGCTGTGCTTGGCCTCGGCAATATAGGAGCGCTCGCCGCTAAACCTGTGATGGAAGGCAAGGCGCTGCTTTTCAAGATTTTCGCCGGTCTCGATGCTGTCGACGTGGAGATAGACGAGACAGATCCAAAACGTTTTGCCGCAATGGTAAAGGCTATCTCGCCGACATATGGAGGCATCAATCTCGAGGACATAAAGGCCCCTGAATGTTTCGAGATAGAGAATGAACTCGTAGGGTCGTGCGGAATACCTGTCATGCACGACGACCAGCACGGAACGGCGGTCATAGTAGGCGCGGCCTTGCTCAACGCTTTGCACGTGCAGGATAAGGCCATAGGAGATGTCCGGGTCGTTGTCAATGGTGCCGGCGCGGCTGCCATAGCGTGCACGCGGCTTATCGTGGCTCTGGGAGTGAAACGCGAAAATATAGTGATGTGTGACAGCAAGGGCGCCATAACACGTTCTAGTCAGGGATTGTCGGCGCAGAAGGCCGAGTTCGCCACTTCGCGGACCGATGTCCATACTCTTGCCGATGCCGTCGCCGGAGCGGATGTTTTCCTCGGCCTTTCGGTTGCCGATGTCCTTACGCCGGCGATGCTTGCCTCGATGGCTCCCGGCCCTGTTGTCTTTGCGCTTGCCAATCCCAATCCGGAGATTGCGCGTGACACTGCGATGGCCACTCGCAGCGACATTGTCTATGCCACCGGCCGGTCGGACTACCCCAACCAGATAAATAATGTACTCGGCTTCCCTTACATATTCCGTGCCGCCCTCGACTGCCGAGCCACTGTCATAAATGAGACCATGAAGCTCGCGGCGGCCCGTGCGATAGCGGCGCTCGCTCATGCTCCTGTGCCCAGACAGGTAAAGGCTCTCTATCCGGGCGAAAACCTGACTCTCGGACGCGATTACATACTGCCGAAGCCATTCGACCGCAGATTGCTGTCGGTAGTGCCTCCGGCTATAGTAAAGGCCGCCATGGCGAGCGGAGTCGCAAGGCGGCCGATTATCGATCTGTCGGATTATGGGCGGCAATTATGCCGGTTTGTGTCTGATTCAGACAAGGCTCTCAAAGCGTTTGTAGAGCGCCTTGAGGTCTAAATCCAGGTGGCTTTCTTCCAGATCCACTCGAGTGGACCATGGTTGTGACGGCCTACCCAGAATCGGCAGAAGACGTACTGGACCAGAAATATGGCTATGCCTACGCCGAGGCTGGCAGTGCGCCCGAGCTGGAGGTACAGGCCCCAGTGATAGAACAGTGCAGAGCCTATGATGCCCTGTGTCACATAGTTGGTCATGCTCATTTTGCCGTAAGGTATGAGCATGGCCAATGTTTTTGACAGGCGTGTGGTGCAGTAGTAGCCGAAGAGTATGCCGCACACGAGTATGAGCATGAAGGCAAGCTTATAGAGCGAGGGCAGCAGTATATGGAGCTGAGAAAGGACGACAGGATTGGATACGAAGCCGTCGATCATGTTGTCAAGACCATATATGGGGAAGAATGCCGCGATGGCCCAGGCCAGTACACGCCCCCAGTAGTGGAGCTTGTCTCGCAGGAACCAGCCCTGACGGCCTATGAGCATGCCGGCGATGAATAGTCCGGCGGTCTGGAATATGCGGCCGTTGTCCCATGCCCAGAAGAGCGAGAAGAGCTGTCCTTCCCACAGGTTGACGCGCACGGTCTCCCAGAATGTGCCGCTGCTCTGTACGTCGAATGTTGCCGCCCAGTAGGCATTCCATGAACTGTCGGGCACCTCGAAATCAGGCGATATGAGCGCCCGGATTATAAAATATATGCAAGCCGGCTGAATCAGGAATATGCCTGCGAGCCATACCAGAGCTCGTGTGGACAGACGGCATGTCAGCGGCAGGATGAAACCGACGAGGGCATACATCACAAGTATCTCGCCGGTAAAGAATGCTGCGTTGAACTGGCCTATCACGAAAAGCAGCAGCAGACGCCAGCAGAAACGCAGGCGGAAGTCTTTGCCGCGCATGCGCTGGTTATCGTGCTGTATGAAGAAACTGAAGCCGAAGAGCATGGCGAATATGGCATATGCTTTGCCGCCGAAAGCGAAAAAGAGGCCGTCCCATATCGCTTTGTCGCAGAAATTGAGCCATGTGCTCTGGCCTGCGGTGTCGGGATAGGAGTAGAAATTGAAGTGCTCGATAGAGTGGAGCAGTATGATTGCGAGCACTGCAAAACCGCGCATTACGTCGGCTACATCTACTCGTGAGTGTTTTCTGAGCTCTTCCATCAGGCTTTGGTCTGTTTGAGCTTTTCTACATATTCATTGATGCGGTGCAGCTCGGCCGGGATATCGATGCTCTGCGGACAGTGAGGGTTGCAGGTGCCGCACTGTATGCAGCGGTCGGCCTGGCGTAGCTTGGGCACGCTGTGGTCATAGCCGTAGAGCCATGCCTTGCGTTGCTTTGCATAGTCGGGATCGGTGGCGTCGGAGGGCATGTTGCGGTCGATGATGCAACGGTTGTAGTGGGTAAGTATCGCCGGTATGTCGAGTCCGTAGGGGCAGGGCATACAGTAGTTGCAGTAGTTGCAGGGTATGGTGTTGTTGCTTCTGATCTCGTCGGCGACATTCTTGAGGAACATATTCTCTTCCTCGCTGATAGGCTCGAGAGGCGAGTATGTGCGCAGGTTGTCGTTGAGATGGTCCATATATGTCATACCGCTGAGTACTGTCAGGATCTTGTCGGGAGTGCCGGCAAACCTGAAGGCCCATGAAGCTATGCTTTCGTCGGGACGGCGGCTCTTCATCTGCTCTACCACGGCGACAGGCACATTGGCGAGTCGTCCTCCGAGCAGCGGCTCCATGATAACGACCGGGTTATCGCGTCGGGCGAGTTCATTGTAGAGATATTCGGCATCGACATTGCGGTGTGCTTCGTCTTTCTCGCCGTTCCAGTCCATGTAGTTGAGCTGTATCTGCACGAAGTCCCAGAATACTTCGCCTTTGTCGTGCATGGCGAGGCAGTTGTCGAATACTTCTATGTCGCCGTGGAACGAGAAACCGAGATTGCGTATCGTCCCTTCCTTGCGCTTCTCTTTGAGGTAGTCGAGCACGCCGTTGTCGAGGTAGCGCTGGTGCAGATTGTTCATGCCGCCGCCACCGATGGCGTGGAGCAGGAGGTAGTCTACGTAGTCGGTCTGCAGATATTGCAGCGAGTTCTCGAACATTTCTATCGATTTCTCGCGCGGCCATGTCTGCGGCGCGAAATTCGACAGCTTGGTGGCTATATAGTACTTGTCGCGCGGATGACGGGCGAGAGCGGTGCCTATGGCTTTCTCGCTCTGTCCTTGGCAATAGGCAGGCGATGTGTCGAAATAGTTCACGCCGGCTTCGAGTGCGCGGTCTACAAGCTTGTTGATGGCTTCCTGGTCGAGTGTCTGGTCATCCGAGCCGTTGGCCATGCCGAGGGTCGGGAAACGCATACACCCGTAGCCGAGTATGCTCACAGTATCGCCCGTGTTGGGGTTGGTGCGGTATGTCATTTTGCCGTCCTGTAGCGGCTTGTCGCTGTCGGTTGTTGCGCCGGGCTTGCAGGCGCCGACAGATGCGCCTGCTGTAACTATGCCGAGGTTGCGGAGAAAACGACGGCGCGACGGATTGATATCTTTTTTCATAATCAGATAGTGCGGTGTTTGTCGATGCCTTCAACGTAGATTGCGGCTTCGTTGTCTGTAATCTGTCCGGCAGTGCCTACGGGGCAGTGGTACTCGCAGGAGCCACAGCCTATGCAGCGGCTTTCGTCCACGACAGGGCGCATGTTGCCGTTTTCGCCCTGCACCATGTGGATTGCTTTCGTGGGGCAGCTGCGCTCGCAGGTGCCGCATTTCTGGCCGTATGCTGCCGAGATACACATGTTCGGGTCTACTTTGGCAGTACCTATTTTGATGGCTGCTTTCTCTTCTTTGGCAATGGGGTGGAAAGCTCCGGCCGGGCATATGTCGGCACATGTTGTGCACTCGGGGCGACAATAGCCTTTTGTGAAGTTCATTACCGGCTGCATGAATGTTGAGAGCTCCATCGACGGCTTCAGTACGCCCGACGGACATGCGCTGATACACAGCTGGCATGCCGTACAGTGACGGCGCAGATGCTCGAGGCTTATAGCTCCGGCCGGTACGGTACCGGTAATGCCGGCATGGCGTTTCTTTGCTTTAAGAGGAGCGAAACCGCCGTCGGTGGTCTTGTCGGCGGCCATGGCCACGCCTGCGCCTGCCGCGATGGCGGCGCCTACCACAAAGTTGCGGCGGCCTGCTTCGGGCTTGGCCTGTTCTGTCGCTGCCGGATGGCTCTTGCGGCGGATGCTGTATGATATTGCGCCCTGTGTGCAGTTGTTGATGCAGTCCATACATACGACACAGCGCGAGTAGTCGATCTTATGTTCTTTGGTATTGATGCACGAGGCCTTGCAGTGGCGTCCGCACGATCCGCACGAGTTACATTTGTCGAGATTGATGACAGGCTTGAGGAGCGAGAAGCGCGAGAGCAGGCCAAGTATCGAACCGACGGGGCATACGGTGTTGCAATAGCCGCGGCCCGAGCGCCAGGCGATAAGGATGACGATAATCAGCTGTATGGCGGCTACGATGGCCACTCCCCACACAAATGCCGCGCTTGCCGGAGCGCCGTCGATAAGGTATGTGCCGCTGTCGGCAGCGGTTTCCGCTACGGCAGATACTCCCGAGCGCCATACGGGCACTGCAAATTGCCCGACGCCACGGCCGAAGATGCTGTAAGGGTCGAGCAGGCCGGCGAATGACTGAGGCAGAAGTGCGAGCAGCCCGGCTATAAAGAGGATTGCGAATGTGGCCAGGAAGCCGTAGCGCAGGGCTTTGCGCTCGGTGCTGTAGCGGAATACACCGGGCTTGCGTTTACGCTTGGGTGTGAATGCGAGCCTGATGCGGTTGACGATGTCCTGAAATACTCCGAGCGGACACAATACCGAGCAATATACTCGGCCGAATACAAGGGTTAGCGCGACAAGGATGATTATGGCAAGTGTGTTGACTGCCAGAAGGGCCGGAACAAGCTGGTACTTAGGTAAGAAACCGAAGCGGTCGGCGGCGGTGCCGGTAAAGTCGACAAAAACTGCGGTAATAGCTATGAATGCTATTACGGCAAGGATGATACGGATAGTGCGTAGCATAAATTACACTAAGAAAATTAACACGAGAAGCACAAAGCTCCAGATGTATTTAAGCATGGAGAACATATGGAAATGTGATAAAGAGTGGCTAAAGTCTTGCACCTTGCAAATATAGTGAAATTTCGCAATATACAAAAATAATGAAACTCTTATTATCCCGGGCGGATTTACCTGTCTGTCGAAGCCTGCGGTCAGGGCTACGGAATCCGACGGACATGCGGTGGCGCGCGCTTTATGTGGCTCTGCGACCGCAGGCCCACGTGTGCTGTTGTAGGTAATTATGTTTTCGATAGATACGGCCACATGCTGCCGCTTGTTTTCGAACCGTGTGTAATCGAATAGAATAAATATGGAAATGACTGTCAGTATGGCTGCGACATGCTTTTTCATTAAGTGAGGCAGACGGTTGTGTTGGAAGGCTCACAGACCAACGGTGTAAAAAAAGAGCGTGAGAGTCTGAATCAATTGCCCGTTCTGCTTACAGAGGCTCTGGCATGTGCCCTTCGGAGTAGAACGGGCAACGCGGAGCCTCACGCTGTATGTTACGTGCACGGTGATGCGCATGCGCACCACCTCTCAAAAGTAGCATACCGGAAACTGCCTATCGTTGCCTCATTCCCGTGCTCCGAATAAGAAACTGCCAGATTTCTGTAAGACGAGAACAAGCGCCGATAACGCTTCTATATAATTTTATCCCACCCGTAAGTTCCCCTGTCGGGGCTCCGTGTGCGATGACATTACAAAATTAGACCTATTTTTTATGATATACAATAGTGCGCGGCTATTTTTTATCGGCAGGCCCGGCCGGCCGGACATTTTATGCCGAGGGGATTGAGAAAGTGAAGCTAAGGCCGCCGTCGGGACCGTTTTCTACTTTGATGTCGCCTCCGAAAGCGTTGATTATGCGCTTTACCAGAGGCAGGCCGAGCCCTGAGCCGCCGTCCTTGCGTGTGCGTCCCTGGTCGATACGGTAGAAGAGATTGAACAGCCGGGGCAGATGCTCGGGTTTGACGCCTTTGCCGTTGTCGGAGAAGGTAAATATATGCCGTCCGTTTTCCCGTCCGACCCATGACAGCACGATTTTTGATCCGCCTGAGTGCCGGGCTGCGTTATATATCAGATTCAGCATGGCATTGGTCAGGAGTGGCTCGTGGGCAAGGAGGCGGCAGTCGTCGGGAATATTGTATTCGAATGTCATGCCGTCGGCGATATGGCCGAGCTTTATATCGTCGGCGATGTGGGCGGTCATGGCTTTGAAGTCGATAGGCGAACAAGTTATGTTTTCACCGTTCTCCTGCAGGCGCATTACCATGTTCATGTCCTTTACGAGCTCAGCCAGCCTGTCGGTGTTCTGCCTCGCGCGCTCCAGGAATCTCTTGCGTATATCGTCGGGCATATTGTCGTCGGACAGTATAGTGTCGAGATATCCCTTGATTATGCCTACCGGGGTGTTCAGCTCGTGGCTTACGCTCATGGCTATCTGGTGTTCGTTGTGTATCTTTTCCTGTTCGGCGTGTATCTTGTCACGGTATAGCGCTACAAGGTCGCGCGACACATTGCCGAGCTCGTCGTTGGAGAATTGTCGCGGACTTACGTTCTCGGGCAGGCGGTCTTCGGATATCGCTTTGGCAAGGTCGCGCAGGGCATACACGTTGCGGCAGATGGCTCTGACCCCGAGGTATGCCGTGACAGACAATATGATGCCAAGAATTATTACCAGAATCCATACAGTGGGCTCGACGCTCAGAAAATCGGTCACTTCTTCCTCGTATGGCAATGCGGCGAAGGAATGTATCTGCATGTCGCGGCTTATCTTCGAGCATATCATGCTTTTGCCGCCGTTATACGACATGTTGTGCACGGTGGTGTTGTCGATGCCGTTCCATAGGCCCAGCATTATAGGGTCGATGGCTCCGTTGCTGCTGTAAAGCGATATGGTGGTTGCCGGATTGTCGGCCACCATGTTGCCGCTGTTGTCGTAGACGGTTATCCGCAGTGGCTCGAGGGTGGTGTTGTCGGTAAACAGCTTGATGAAATCGACAGTGCTCTGAAGGTCGGCTCCTTGTTCGTATGCGTCGATGACGGTGTTGTTGACATTGAGCAGGCGGTTCTCGAGCGATTCTTTCAGCCTGTCTTTCTCATGATTGACAAAATACAGAATACATGTGCCGATGATTACCCACAGCAGTGCGACCAGAGGGGTAAACAGTCTCCAGTGTAGTCGCATGAAGTGTTCGGTTTTCATCAGCTACAAGTTTTATAAAATGTATAGGAACTGCCCCGAAGGTGCTGAGTACGGCCTTTAGGGCAGTTCCGAACTATATTTGGAAGAGATGTTGCTTGTTTAGTCTATCTTTATGACAAGATAGTTGGAGAGGCTCCAGAACAGAGCCGGGTTTGTGATCTGCAGCACTTTGTGACCGTCGACGTCGACAATGCTGTAGCTGTTCGAGGGCTGTTTGGTCAGAACTTCGGCCTTCTTGCTGTTGAGATCGATTGTGGTAAGTGTGCGTTTGTCGGCCTTTGTGAAGAATGCACGGTCAAATTCGCCTTCCATTATCTTGGTCTTGCGCAGGAAACCGCTCTCTATGATGCCGTTGTCCTTGAGTTCGCCTTTGGTGCCGATGGCATAATAGCATGTGTTGAGCTCGTTGGTAAGCTCTTCGTTCTGCTTGTCGGTGGAGTCACGTTCGGCCGTCACGTTGCTTACAGTGGTGTTGAGCGAGTCGATGGCTGCATCGAGCTTGCCGATAGTGGTCTTGGCCTGGTCGAGACTGGTACGGAGCTGTGCTATCTCGCCTGACTGGCTGTCGAGCTGCTTGCGGAGCGAGGTAATGGTCTCCTGGAGTTTGGAGTTGTTGAGATTCGAGCGCGAAAGTTTCTTCTCGAGGTCTTCGAGCTGGTGGCGGCGCTGGGCCAGAGTCTCCTGAATGGAGGCGATGTCGGCGCGTAGCTGTTCGCGCTGGTTGGGTGTCTCGGTGGCGCCGTTGACAGAGAGTATGTTCTCGAGCTGTTTGATCTGGTCCATGCTCGATGAAATTTCGTTGACGAGAGTCAGGAGCTGATCACGGTCGCTTACGGCATCGGCAAGTTCCTCGCGCGAAGCCTCGGCAACGGCTTGTGCCTGACGTAGCTGTTCTTCTTTTTCTTTGTTGTTGCAACCGGTAAAGAGCAGCGCTGCAGCAAGACAAAGTGTCAAAATCTTTTTCATAGTCAATGGTTGAATGTTAGTTTTTCTGTCAATTGTTGTTCGGCTCCTTGTCGTCGTCCCGATACTTGTTTTTGTGACGTCGTGCTTCGGCATCGGGTTTCGCCTGAGGAGCTACGACTAAAACAATTTCACCGCGTGCTTGGTTCAATGTGTAGTAATCGCGCAGCTGTCCGAGGGTGCCGCGTTCGGTGGTGTCGTAGAGTTTGGATATCTCGCGGCTTACCGAGGCTTCGCGGTCGTCGCCGCATGCTGCGGCGAGTTCGCCCAGGGTACGGGCAAGGCGTAGCGGCGATTCGTATATTATAAATGTGCAGGGCAGGGCGGCAAGAAATTCGAGGCGTGTGGCGCGTCCTTTCTTCGGGGGCAGGAAGCCTTCAAAGAAGAATTTGTCGCACGGGAGACCTGAGTTGACCAGTGCCGGCACGAATGCTGTGGCGCCGGGCAGCGTCTCTACAGGCAGACCTCTGCGGCGACATTCGCGCGAGAGCATGAAGCCCGGGTCGCTGATGCCGGGAGTGCCGGCGTCGCTGACAAGCGCGATGTCCTCGCCGGCAGCTATGCGGTTGAGAATAGGCGAGAGGTCCTTGTGCTCGTTGAATTTATGGTGGCTTGCCATGGGCGTGCTTATGCCGAAGTGGCGCATCAGCGTAGCCGACGTGCGCGTGTCCTCGGCAAGAATGAGCGACGCGGACTTAAGCACTTCGACAGCCCTTGGTGTCATGTCGCCAAGGTTGCCGACGGGGGTCGGCACTATGTAGAGTTTTCCGGCCATTACTGAGGCAAGTTGGCGGCAAGGATAGCCATAAATTCTTCTACGACTTCATCGTTGCGGTCCCACATCATGTCGTTGTAGAGATAGTCGCAGGCTTCGCTGTAGCTGTCCATGTCGGCGATAAGACGCAAGGTCTCCTGGAAGTCCTCGTCGTCGCCGGCAAATAGTTCGCGGCGGAAACGGAAGCGGTCGTTGAGCGTGAAGGCCTTGTTGAGTCTGGCGTTTCGCTCGGCGGCACTTTCTGCCGATACGTGGTTTACAGGAGTTTTGGGCTCGGGCAGAACGACAGGTTCGGGTTTGTGCAGAACGATAGGTTCAGGTTCAGGTTCGGGTTTAGGTTCAGGCTCGACCACTTGGCTGAGACTTTCGTATTCGACAGTCTCGGCAGCAGGATAGATCTCGTGTATGGGTTCCTGCACTTCTCGGCTTATAGTCTCTACGTGGTAGCTTTCTTCGGCTTCTTCGTCGTGTCTTGTGAATAGGAACGCATTGAGAGCCGAAGTGTATTCTTCTATTTTATCGGACAGCATGTCGCGCGCTTCCGGGTTGTCACGGTCGCGAAGTACCCTGAGCAGCCCTTCGAGCTCTATGTTCATCCTGATCAGTTTGTCTATGTCGGTCATTCCTTTAGGGGGTTAATGGGTTGGCTGTAAGCTTGTGTAGGCTTCGTGTTTTTTGTCAGAGACCTTAACAGAGGCAAAGGTACAGAATTATTTTTTATTTGAGGAATGTTTTGGTCAGCAAATTTTCACATGCTTCACGTACTTGCTTGCGCGGACAGAAGAAACCGTTGACCATGATCACGACTACATGTGTCGCTTTGCCTTCGGCATCCAGTCTGTAGCCGGCATAGCACTGCACCGAGCTCACTGAGCCGGTCTTGAGGGCTATGCGTCCTTTGAGGGGCGATTTGGCCAGGAATCCGCGCATGGTGCCGTCCTTTCCTGCGCGTGGGAAGAAGGAGGTATATGTATCCGCCATGTCCGACTTCGCCATCCATTCGAGTATGTCGCCGATGAAGTGTGCCGACAGCCTGTTCGCCCTTGTCAGGCCGCTGCCGTCGTTGATGATGGTGTAACGCGTGTTGATGCCCCTTGTCGCCCACAGCTCGCGCTCGCGGTTGATTGCGGCCTTGCGGCTGCCGCCGGGAGCGAGTGTGCGCAACATGCCCTCGGCGAAGAGGTTGTCGCTGCGTACCATGAGGCTCTTCATTATGTCGCCGTACGATGGCGAGCGGTGGGTGTAGACAGGTGTGCGCTTGTCGTCGGTGGGCACGGGCTCGTCGCCGGTTTCTATGCCGTTGCGGCGCAGGGCGTTGCGCATCTGTAGCTTGAATACCGCCGACGGGTCGGGGACGGTAGTGGCTATTGTCCAGCGACGGTCCTTGGGGTCGCGGGTGTAGACGGTAAGACGGTCAGAGCCTATGCCGCGCACGAGGTCATTTTTGATCGCTTTTACCACGCATATCTCGAATCCGGGAGCTTCGGGTTCCACTTTCCCCGTTGCCGGTGTGATCTTCACTATGTTGTCGCGCCAGTTGAATCCGTAGAGACCGGCGCCATATGGCCATGCGACGTCTTCGATCTCCCACTGAGGTATGGGGCCGTCGCCCGACAGGGATTGCTCTACGATGATGTCGCCGCTGATCCTGCCGATGCCCATACGTTTGAGTCTCACTGCGACAGAATCGCAGAAGCCGAGGCGCGACTTGAAGTTTTCGCTCTCGAGAGTAGGGTCGGCCTTGCCTGTTATGATGAGATTACCGTTCCATTCGCCGTCGGCGCCAGTGCCGCTAAGCTGCACGGGAGTGTTGAATGCCGCTTTATCGCCCGAGACCGACAGTACGGAGGCTGTGGTAAGAGCTTTCATTACCGATGCCGGCGTGAGCGCCATGTCGCTGTTGTGCTCTACGATCACGTCGCCGGTATTCAGGTCTTTGATATAGATGCCTATCGAAGTTGATTCTTCGCCGTCGATGCCGAGAAGGTTGCCGGCGTGTACTGCCGGGGAAGTTATGAGTATTAATAACGCTAATACTTTGAGTAATCTCATTTTAGGATTCGCTTGTGTGGTGTAGGATTAATGTTCAAAGAAAAAAGGAAACCCTTCGTGATGAGGATTTCCCTTTTTTCGGTCGTTTACCGCAAAGATTATTTCTTGATGACACGGCGCTCTTTGATACGAGCTTTCTTGCCGGTAAGGTTGCGGAGGTAGTAGAGCTTGGCGCGACGTACTTTACCATACTTGTTGACTGTGATAGAGTCGATAAAGGGTGACTCGATGGGGAAGATACGCTCAACACCGATGTTGTCGCTCATTTTGCGTACAGTAAAGCGTTTTTTGTTGCCTTCGCCGCTGATGCGTATTACTACGCCGCGGTACTGCTGGATACGCTCCTTGTTACCTTCTTTGATGCGGTAAGCCACGGTAATTGTGTCGCCGGGGCCGAATTCGGGATGCTGCTTGCCGGTGGCAAATGCCTCTTCGGCAATCTTGATCAAATCCATTGTTCTGTGAATTAGAATGTTAACATTAGTCGCAATATTCGCAGGCTGCTTGTCCTGCCAGAGATTACGAAATCGCCTACAAAATTAGTGCTTTTATACGAATTATCAAAATGTTTCGTCGTTTTTTAGCTATAAAAAAAGCCCGGCGCAAGGCGTCGGGCTTATGATGAATGGGAGTGGGAGCTTATTTCGAAAGTTTCTCTTTGAGAGCTGCGAGGGCATCGATGTCGCCGAGTGTGGTGCGCTCAAGAGGTGTGGTGGCTGCAGGTGCTGCGGCCTCTTCTGCCTTACGGGCGCTTGTGCTCTGACGTTTTGCTTTGCGCTCTGCCTGCTTCTCTGCGCGTGCTTCGTCTTCGAAGATGCGGCTGTGTGAGAGGATGATGCGCTTGCTGTCCTTGTTGAACTCGATAACCTTGAAGTTGAGCTTCTCGTCTACCTTGGCCTGGCTGCCGTCTTCTTTAACGAGGTGTTTGGGAGTAGCGAAGCCTTCAACACCGTAGGGAAGTGCTACGACTGCACCCTTCTCGAGCATCTCGATGATAGTGCCTTCGTGTACGGAACCAACGGTAAATACTGTCTCGAATACATCCCAGGGGTTTTCTTCGAGCTGCTTGTGGCCGAGGCTGAGGCGACGGTTGTCTTTGTCGATCTGGAGTACTTCCACTTCGATGTCGGCACCTACCTGTGTGAACTCGCTGGGGTGTTTGATCTTCTTGGTCCAGCTGAGGTCGCTGATGTGGATGAGGCCGTCGACGCCTTCTTCGATTTCAACGAATACGCCGAAGTTGGTGAAGTTGCGTACTTTGGCTGTGTGGCGGCTGCCGATGGGGTAGCGTACCTCGATGTCTTCCCAAGGATCTTTCTTGAGCTGTTTGATGCCGAGGCTCATCTTACGCTCGTTGCGGTCGAGGGTAAGGATCACGGCTTCTACTTCGTCGCCGATCTTGAGGAATTCCTGTGCGCTGCGGAGGTGCTGGCTCCACGACATTTCGCTTACGTGGATCAGACCTTCTACGCCGGGAGCAACCTCGAGGAATGCGCCATAGTCGGCCATAACGACAACTTTGCCTTTAACTTTGTCGCCGACTTTGAGATCTGCGTCAAGAGCATCCCAGGGATGGGGATGAAGCTGCTTGAGGCCGAGGGCGATGCGCTTCTTGTCGTTGTCGAAGTCGAGGATAACGACGTTGAGCTTCTGGTCGAGGGCGACAACCTCGCTGGGGTGGTTGACGCGGCCCCATGAGAGGTCGGTAATGTGGATAAGACCGTCTACGCCGCCGAGGTCGATGAATACGCCGTAAGAGGTGATGTTCTTGACGGTGCCTTCGAGTACCTGACCTTTTTCGAGCTTGGAGATGATCTCGCGCTTCTGCTGCTCGAGCTCTGCTTCGATAAGGGCTTTGTGTGATACGACAACGTTGCGGAACTCTTCGTTGATCTTGACAACGCGGAACTCCATGGTCTTGCCAACGAAGATATCATAGTCACGGATGGGCTTGACGTCGATCTGCGAGCCGGGGAGGAAGGCCTCGATGCCGAACACGTCTACGATCATGCCGCCTTTGGTACGGCATTTGATGTAACCCTTGATGATTTCGTTGTTTTCGAGAGCGGCGTTGATGCGTTCCCAAGAGCGGCTTGCACGTGCTTTCTTGTGCGACAGGATCAGCTGGCCTTTGCGGTCTTCCTGATTCTCGATGAACACTTCCACTTTGTCGCCGACTTTGATGTCGGGGTTGTAGCGGAACTCGCTCATGGGGATGATACCGTCCGATTTGTAGTCGATGTTAACCACTGCCTCGCGTTTGTTGAGGGCGATGATGGTACCTTCGATTACTTCTTTGTCTTTAACAGAATTGAGAGATTCCTCGTAGGCGTGCTCGAGTTCTTCGTGGCTACGCTCACCTTTGGTGTCGCCATGCTCGTATGCTTCCCAGTCGAAATCTGCGATAGGCGAATTTTGTAATTCGTTCATTTAGTTAGTTAATAATGAGGTTAATTATATATGCATTGGCGCTACGTGCGCACGCGCACGCTCCCTTTGCGAGCGCAAAGGTACGGATTTTATGCGGATTAGCAAAATTTTGTGTCAAAAATTTTTTGTCGCGTCGAAATGGCCGGCGCCCGGGATATGTCATATCCTGACGATGCGCCAGAATATTGAAGACCGGGGCTGCTGAAGCGATAGGCTGATGCCTTCTTTGAGCGCTTTGCCTTCGATAGTCCACTCGCGTCCGGAGTCTTCGTCGCTTATCGAGTATGTCGCGTCGTCACGGACGAAAGGTAGCGCTACTTCATAGCTGCTGTCGTCGCATGTCTCTTGCCGGAATGCCGTGAGGATTCCTTCGTCGAGCGACGGGTCATGGTAGGCATATACCGTCCAGCCGCTGGTGTCGGAGTATGTATGCCACGGCGACAGCTGGTAGAAATCTTTCGTGAGGAGATGGTTTATGCTTCGCCATGTTGATATGATGTTGCGGTAGGCGTCGAAGTCGAGATCGGGGTTGTGGGTGTATGAGCCTGACACGTTGATTATGGGAAGGAAAGAAGCCCTGACCACGTAGCTGTCGGGCGTGTATCTTGAGGCTTCGAGCTGGTTCTGGGTATCTTTGATTGATGAGCCGTGGAAGGGTATCCACTTGTTGAACCCTGCGCTCTGGGCCAGGCGCATGGCTGAGGTCGTGCGGTCGTGATCCGAG
>JAGAUV010000067.1 GCA_017620635.1 Muribaculaceae bacterium
CGTCGTGAGACAGTTCGGTCTCTATCTGTTGTGGGCGCAGGAGATTTGCGAGGCCCCGACACTAGTACGAGAGGACCGTGTTGGACAGACCACCGGTGTACCGGTTGTTCCGCCAGGAGCACCGCCGGGTAGCCGCGTCTGGTAAGGATAAGTGCTGAAAGCATCTAAGCACGAAGCCCCCCTCAAGATAAGATCTCCATACAAGGGTCGTCAAAGACGATGACGTCGATAGGTCGCAGGTGCAGAGGCGGTAACGTCTACAGCCGAGCGATACTAATAACCCAAACCCTTTCTAAGAAACAAAAAACAAGAGGAACGGCCCCAACGCCGGCCGATTCCGGGCAACGCAGCGCGTTGTGTTCGTCAAGCATGCTCGAGCTTCCGCATGTTACGCTTTTCCGACCTTACAACGCCGCAGTGGCGGCGGACAAAGACACTAAGGTGGCCATAGCGTGAGGGCTCCACCTCTTCCCATTCCGAACAGAGAAGTTAAACCTCACCACGCCGATGATACTGCGAAAGTGGAAAAGTAGGTAACCGCCCCCTCTGAGCCCCTCAGGCACACGCCCGAGGGGCTTTTTTAGTATATATGCGAGAGCTGATGCCGGGCGAATGGCGAGACGGGGAGTGTGACCGAGAAGAAGCGTAAGGACGACGTAAAAGGCAACGTGCATCGCGCGAGGCCGGGAGGGTAGCGAAGAGGCACATAAGCTGTGTATTTCAGAATGCATCGCATGAATGAGGTCTGAAGGCTATCGCGGCGGCAGATAAGCCGTGTCTCTCAGAAAGCATCGCTCGCGCTTGGGGCGCCCAGGACATTGGACAGCGCAACAAGATGCAACGGCGCTGCCGTTGGTATTATGGGGTGGGATGTGGACCTCACGAATGATCGTGAGGCTGTGTCCGGCGCTACATGTAGTACCGGGTGTAACGGCTCCGCCGTTTTTAACCTCGGGCTGGCTTGGGCGAGGGGTGTGGGTGGGAACTTATTTGTGTTGTGGGTTGTTTTATTTGATATACATCAAATTTTTAGCTATGAGACTTTTGAATTTTGCCACGGTATGTGGGCTTGCAATTGCGGCGGTGTTGTCGGGTTGCGTGAGTAAGAAGGAATATGTGTCGCTTCAGGCTAAGCATGAGGCGCTACAGCAGAATTATACTACTCTGAAGTCTGATTACGACAAGGCGATGACTAAGAATCAGACTATAGATGCTTTGTTGAAGGAGGCGCGAGCCAATAATGAGGATCTTAAGCGCCAGTATGCTTCGTTGCAGGCTTCGCTCGATAAGAGTATTTCACAGAATACGCAGGGTAATGTGAACATTTCGAAGCTTGTGGACGAGATCAATGCTTCCAACAAGTATATCAAGCAGCTTGTACAGGCCAAGAGTAAGAGTGATTCGCTCAATCTTCTGTTAGCGACGAATCTTACCCGTTCGCTTTCGCCGGAGGATATGGATGAGGTCAATGTACGGGTGCTTAAAGGTGTCGTCTATATTTCACTGGCCGACAATATGCTGTTCAAGTCGGGCAGCTATAAGGTCAACGACCGTGCCAAAACGACTTTGAGCAAGATTGCCAAGATCATCAAGGACTATAAGGATTATGATGTGATGGTAGAGGGCAATACCGATCCTGTTCCTATTTCGCGAACGAACATACGCAATAACTGGGATCTGTCGACCCTTCGCGCATCGTCGATCGTGCAGATACTCCAGAATGATTATGGTGTTGATCCGAGTCGTCTGACAGCCGCCGGTCGTGGCGAGTTCAATCCTATCGCCGACAATTCGACACCTGAAGGCCGTCAGCGTAACCGCCGCACGGAAATCATAATAACGCCTAAGCTCGACCAGTTCCTCGACCTTATAGACAAGGCGCCTAAGGAGAGTCAGACCGAACAGACGGCTCCTGCGTCAGATATGTAGCCTGAAGCCGCCCATGGCCGTGAAACCGGGCATGGCGTATCCACGGTTGATGGTGTAACGGGCATCTGTAATGTTCTCGAACCGTGCCAGGAGCGTGAGATTATGCCATACTTCATATTCGATTTTAAGGTTGAGCAGGGCATAGCTCTGATAGCTGTATGAGGGGTGGACGAACAGATGTCCGACGCCTTTGAGATCGGCGCACAGTTGCAGACGCTTCAAGGCTTTCCAGTTCACGCCGAGAAAGTACTGATGTCTTGGCGCGCCGGTCAGAGCGGAGAGCGATGTGTGCAGGTAGCTGTAAGAGGCATAGATGCTCAGATTAGTGCGTAAGTTGCTCTGCGCAGAAAGCTCGATGCCTTTATTGATGAAGCGCCCGGTGTTCTCGTTGTGCATGTCCACGGTCTGTATCAGATTGTCGCCCTTGGAGTAATATGCGCATAGCTCGGCCTCAAACCATGGCGAGAACGATCGGGAGAGCGACACCTCATAGTTCCACATCCGTTCCGGCTGCAGGTCCTTGTTTGCCATTTTGTAGAGGTACAGCTCGCGGAACGACGGATTGCGGTATCCCATAGCGGCCGAAGCCTTGAGCCTTATGTCGGCCGGTATCATTACGACAAATCCGGCCTGCGGTATCCATCGTGTGCCGAATTTGTCGCTGTTTGCCATTCTGACACCGCCGTTGAGTATCACGCGGTCGGAGGCCAGAGCCTGCGAATAAGTGATGTAGGGCGAGTACTCGGTAACCGATTTGCGAGTGATAGTGCCGAGATTGCCTGTCGAGCCTCCGCTTACAGGAATCTCTCCGGCGTAGGTGTTGAAGTCGAAACCAAGCGTAGCCGCCGCGCCCTGCCAGGGACGAATGTTCTGGTAGAGCATAACGCCGAAGCGGTCGTCGGTACTGTGAAAGTGCTTCGGGTCATCGATGTAATGGTTGCCGTAGCTGTAATATACTCGCGCGGTGCCGTCGGTGGCTCCGTAGGCGTTGCTTATCGCCGCCGAAGCCTCGCCGCGTGTTATATTCTGATTGTATATATCGGTCGAGGCCGGATCGGACAGGGTGGGCCACACCGGGTCATTGCCTCTGAAGTTGCTTATGGCGTAGTCGGCATAAGCGCGCCACCTGTCGCTAAACTCGTAGCTCAGCTTCGCATATCCGCCGGCCTGGCGGAAGTCCATGTGCTTTATGTTGCCGTCGGTACGGTCGTAAGAAGCCGATACGAGAGCCGCCACACGGCCATACCGTGCAGTAGCAGTCATTGTAGAGAGCCAGGTGTTGTACGACCCGTACTGGCTCGTCAGGGCGGCGTGCACGCCATCCCGGTGTATCTTGCGTGTAATTACATTGACAGTTCCGGCCATTGCGTTCGACCCATAGAGGACCGATGCCGGCCCACGCAGCACCTCCACACGTTCGGCATAGTCCTTGTTGTAGAAATCGGCTATATGGTGCGAGTATATGCCGGCGAACTGCGGCTGACCGTCGAGCATCATCAGCACCGCCGAAGCCCTGTCGCCGCCGATACCGCGCATCTTGATGTGACCCGAACCGCCGTTGCTCACTCCGAAACCGAATATGCTGCGTTGAGTGACAAACAGGCTCGGTATCTTGCCCGAAATGGCCGACAACAGCTGAGTAGAGGCAGTGGCGTCGAGTTGCTCGCGAGTGACCACACTGACGGTGTAGGGCATCATACGGGCCGGCACGGCCGCGTTAGAGCCTGTTACCACCACTTCGTCGAGCATGTTGATACTGTCGGAGGTCTCAGCCGCAGCCGACACTATATGTGTAAGAGATATAAGAGAAATCAGTAATAATAGTTTACGCATAATATGATATAGGTAACAGCGGCGCAAAATTACTCAAAATAGCTCAGATATCTAAACGATATCGCGGTATATTTATACCGGCCGCATTATTCTCAGGGTACTCGGGCTGTCAGCGGCCGACTGTAAGATTGTTTACATATCCGGTGGTAATGTCCCTGTCGCAGCCCGAAACCGAGTTGCCTTCGAGTGTCACGCCATCGGCGTTGCCTACGAATATGCCGCAGCGGTTGCCCTCGCCCCGTATCATGTTGTTGCGAATGGTTATATCCTTATGCAGCAGGCTCGACGAAGTGTCATCGGCCTGTATTATCACAGATATGCCTGAGGCACCGCCCTGACTCCCGGCACCGCTGCCGCATCCGAGCATCATGTTGCCCTCGATCAGTACATCGGCGGCGTGAGAGCCCTCGTGCCATGAAGCTTCCGCGCCAACATGTATGGCCGTGCCGGTGCAATAGCGGAATACATTGTCACGAATGAGCACGCCGCGAGTCTTGACCAGCACTCCACGGGCAAGGTGGCTGTTTACTACGCTGTTCTCAAACACGAGTCGAGGCAGCTTGGATATGTTCATAAGATAGTATTTCGAGAAATCGGCCGGTATGGAGCCTTCGAATCTTATATCGCACACGGTGGAAGGCGGATTGATGTCGACTCCGCTAACGACGACGGTGCCTGTGGGCTTCAGAGTCCTGATCTCCACCACTTCAAGAGTGTCGCCTACCGCCGGAGCGTCGATTACCTGGGCGTGGGTGTATGTGGGCGCCTTGATCTCGAGTGAAGCTTCATTGCCATTGAGGGCGGTAATAGTCTGGTAGTAACCGTGGACGTTTGTGGCATCATCGCCTTGCCCCTCGAAACGGCAGGCGTCGAAGCGGATCGTGCCTCTGCAAGCGGCAAAGTGTGTGGCATCGGTATTTGTCGACTGGCAGTAGCCGGCGGAGGGCTTGACCGCAAGATTCTTCATGAGCACATCTTTCGTGTTGAATCCCACGATACCCATTCCGGGCTGGGAGTTTATCGTCACATGGTCGAGGACCGTATTGTCGCTATCAAGTATCAGTATCGCCGGGCGGAAGTGGAAGCAGTGGTTGACGTTTGCCGTCTCGCCCATCAGATGTGAGGGCAGATTGCCTTTGAAGCGGACAACATTGCCGTCGAGCACCTGATGCTCGGGGAAATAAAATGGTCCGCAATTGTCCACGCGGTTGAGCTTCGAGTCCCATATCGTCATTCGCATAAGGGGCAGCTCGGGAGTGATCGTCCGTTCAGGCGAGAATGTGATGTCGAACCAGCCGTCGCCTATCCCTGTCACTGTGCCGTGAGAGAAAGGCTTGCGCAGATAGTCGACGGTAAGACCTTTAAGAGTGAAATTACGGGTGCCGATGATCGAGACGGGCTCCATCCATCCGTCGCAGAGGAAAGTGACCCCGTCGGCGATGACCGTGACATCGGTCGCTCCTGTGAAGTCGAGACCTTTGACGTAGGGATAATACGGTTTGAATACCGTGGCCTCGACGTTCAGGCCGAACTTGCCTGAGCAAGCGTCGTTTTCAAGTTTCACAGCTTCTTTGTCGGACAGCAGATATACCCCCGGCCTAATCAGGAGAGTGGTTCCAGGATTCTCGCGACAGTAGCGAGCGGCTTTTCGCAGAGCCGGCATATCGTTTTTGCCGTCGTCGGGTATGGCGCCGAAACGCGCGGCATCGATCTGAGTGGCCGAGCAGATGAATGAAAGCGATACAGATAATATTGATAGAAAGAGACGATTCATGTCGGTGCTTTATTTTGTTATTGTAAAATGATAGGAGCCCGGAGCCAGCCGGAGGCACGTCTTGCCCGTTTCGGCGAATTTCGGATCCGTGACAATCGCATCTGCCGGCCTTACGTTTTTAGCAGAGATATCAGCCGGGTCGGTAACCGGAAGATACACGAGAGCTTCAGTGCCGTCGGGTATTTTTACATCGAGCCGGAACTTGCCGTCAGATACCGTATAAGCGGAATGTATATTTCCGGCTACTGTCGGCATGTCGATGCTCGCCTCGCTGATGCCGGCAGGCTGAGGATCGATTCTGAAAAGTCTGAACCCGGGTTCGACAGGGCTTATGCCGCACAGATATTGCCCCAGTACGGTAATCGGTCCACCGCTCCAGGCGTGATTGACAGTTCCTCCCATATCCACTTTACCGTCGATAAACCATCCCTCGAACAGTGTGGTATGGTCGGGATGATTTACCATGTCGGCGAATTGCTCGGCGGTACGGCGGAGAGCCTGTTCTCCCTTGCCCATTTTGAACAGCGCCTCCATGACATATTTTTCCATATAGGGGCTGGCATGCCTGTTCGTTTCGAGGAATCGTGCGATGCTGTCGTATTTGTCCGGACCGGCTATTCCGGAAATAACGGCCATAGCCTGCACGCGGTCATCGGTCTTATCGGTATACGACGGATGTCTGTACACCTTTCCGTCCCAACATGCGTCGAATCCCTGTTTGACCATCTTCATGGTGGCACGATAGTTTTCAGCATCATCTTCAAGACCGAGGATCTCAGCCATGTCGCTTGCGGCATCGAGGGCTATGTAGTGCCAAGCGGCATATAGCAGGCGTATATCGCGGTTGTCGCCCCAGTCTCCCCAAGTCCAACCTCCGTTATGTTCGGCAGTAAGCCCTGTTTCGTCGGTGAGGTATAGCGCCAGATATTTTTTGACCGACGGATAGACGTGTTTTATGATATCGCTGTCGCCGGTGTGCATGTAATAGAGCCAGAAACCATATCGACCGACGGCGGCAAGCATCTGAGCCGGGAGCTCGGAATCATAGTTGCCGGCCGGTATTGGCGAGAACAGTGTGCCGTCGCTTTTCTGCCATGCGCATAGCTCGCGTATGGCCTTTTCGAGCAGTTTGTGCACGGAGAGCGAGTAAGAATAGAATACCTCGCCCATCATTACCGTGACATCGCCCCACCACTGTGCGCGCTCTCGCTCGGGACAGTCGAACCATGTGTCGCGCATGTTGACATATAGGGTACGCATGCCTTTGTCCCAGAAACGGTTGTAGAACTCTTCGCTGCATGTAAACTTACCGGCGACATGGGTGTCGTAGCCGGTCTCGCGGTAGCGCAAGGCTTTGACTTTGACACCGGATGGCACGAACAGATATAGATTCTCGCCGCTGAGCCACCCCGGCGATTCATAAGACTGCTTCCCTTTGCGCGTGATATATCCGGCGCGAAGGCAGTATTCGTTCAGCTTGAAATGATCGGTCTGGATCACGATAGTGTTGCCTCCGGTATTGTCGTCGATTTCAAAATATGGAGTCATCTGCATATTATACGGCAGCTTCGCAGCGATCGTGTCGACGCCGTTTTCTCCTTTCCGCCGGACGAACGCGAGATTCTTCATCCCGAAATCTTTCCATTGCGGTATGGGTCTCTCTACGAGCTCTCCCCATGGCTTATCGCCCCAAGCACCGATCTCAGCCGATGGCATGAAACCGAAATCTTTGTCATAATCGGCGGTCTGCCAGCCTTGCATCTCCTTGTTCGCATCGAAGAGCAGACTCGACTCGGCCAGACGGAAGTTAGGCAGCG
Source organism: Muribaculaceae bacterium (assembly GCA_017620635.1). Taxonomy (GTDB): domain Bacteria; phylum Bacteroidota; class Bacteroidia; order Bacteroidales; family Muribaculaceae; genus CAG-873. The sequence continues at coordinate 7,354 of JAGAUV010000067.1, forward strand.
GCTCGCCCATACTGCCGAAGGCATCATAGATACGGCTTGTCCAGGAGGCGTCGCTGTTGATGAGTTCCGAGCGCACGATCAATCCCGAGCGGCCGCTGTTTTTGTGCGAGAAACCTTCCTTGCCGAAGTGCCACAGCAGGATGGCAATCTTGTTGTCGCCTTTCCTTATATACGGTGCTATCTCAACCCTGTCGTAATACGAAGACTCCGGCGACGGACCACGCTTGAGTGAGCCCTCGAAAATTACCTCCTCTCCGTTGATCCACAGCCAGTATTTGCTGTCTGCCGCAATGTCGAGGACAAGCGAGCCGGGCTTTTCCGCAAATGATACGTCCTTACGGAAAGCGATCCATGTGTTTGGCGCATTGGCGTCCTTATGGTCAGCCGAAATCCAGAGCGGCTGTCCGGCCGAGATCTCCATAATCGACATCAGCAATAGAATTGAGAGAATACAGGGGCGTATCATCATGGCATTAAGGTAATATATTGAGTGATATAATGACAATGGCAAAGGTAAGGAATAATCATGTGCTGTGCAACAAAAACGCCGGGACATAAACCAATAAAGGATCAGTGATGTTATAAGTATTATCAGGGCGCAAAAACGAGGCTCTGCCGTAAAGAGTTTTTATCAACCTAACGTTTTACTATAACATTCAATCTATGGAGTGGCTACTTGAAACCTTCCGCAACAATCCGTCGATACCTATATTCCTTACCATAGGTCTGGGATTCTGGATCGGGAAGCTGAAGTATAAGACATTTTCACTTGGTACGGTAACCTCCGTGCTGCTTGTCGGAGTACTTGTCGGGCAGATGAACATACCGGTTCCCGGCCCGATGAAATCAGTGTTTTTCCTCCTGTTCCTCTTCGCTATAGGCTATAGCGTGGGCCCGCAGTTCTTCCGCGCCCTCAGAGGCACGGGCATCAAGCAGGTAATATTTGCCGTAGTGATGTGTGTGCTATGTTTTGGCGTGACCATGGGCGTGGCACTGTGCTTCGGCTATAATGCCGGCGAGGCCGCCGGTCTGTTTGCCGGCTCGCAGACGATATCGGCCGTTATCGGCGTTGGCGACGATACAATCCGCACACTGTCGGCTTCGGCTGCCGACAAGCAGAACTGGATGGATATAGTGCCGGTGTGCTATGCTGTGACCTACATCTTCGGTACTATCGGCTCTGCTTACATCCTCAGCTATATAGGCCCGGCAATGCTTGGCGGAATCAAGAAAGTGAAGGCACAGACAGTAGAACTCGAAAAATCGATGAACGACTCGTCGGTAACCTCGGATCCGGCCTATATCAACGCACTGCGCCCCGTAGTGTTCCGAGCATACAAGGCTGAAAGTGATTTCTTCGACCAGCCCCGTACTGTCGAGGAGGTAGAGCAGAATATCGTCAAACTGGGCCGTAGAATCTATGTGGACCGCATACGCCAGAACGGTACCGTGGTCGATGACCCTGCCTCGGATGTAAAGATCTCGAAGGGCGACGAGCTCGTACTCAGCGGCCGTCGCGAATACGTGATACAGGACGAATCATGGATAGGCCCCGAAGTCGCCGATGCTGAATTGCTCAGCTTCAGCGTAGAGAAGATACCTGTAATGGTAGCCAACAAGAAGCTCGACGGCGTGACAGTGGACGATCTCCGCCGCATGCCCGAGATGAGCGGCGTTGTCATAGCACGCATAACGGCAGCCGGTCAGTCGATGCCTGTACTGTCCAAGACCAAGATCTATCGTGGCGATCTTATTACCATCGCCGGACTCCAGCGCGAGGTGGACAATGCGGCAAAAGCAATAGGTTACGCCGATCGTCCGTCCAAGAGCACCGACCTTGTCTTTGTCGGTCTCGGCATCTTTATCGGCGCTCTTATCGGCGCGATAACCATACATCTTGGCGGTATACCTATAAGTCTGTCGACGTCGGGCGGCGCTCTTATCGCAGGCCTGATCCTCGGCTGGCTCAGATCAAAGCACCCGACTTTCGGCGGTATCCCCGATTCTTCGGTATGGCTGATGAACAATCTTGGTCTCAACATGTTTATCGCGGTCATCGGCATCACTGCCGCTCCGAGCTTTATCGGCGGACTTAAAGAAGTGGGCTGGCTCCTGTTTGTGGCCGGTGTGATATGTACGACCGTACCTCTTATCATAGGTGTGTGGATGGGTGCCAAGATCTTCAAGTTCCACCCGGCTATAAATCTCGGCTGTTGTGCCGGGTCGCGTGTGACAACGGCGTCGCTCGGTGCGATACAGGATTCACTCAACTCTACCGTACCGGCGCTCGGCTATACGATTACCTACGCCATAGGCAATACACTGCTCATACTTATGGGTGTGGCGATAACGCTTGTGTGTGCCTCCTGACAGCATTCATTAACGACAATAATGCAGATAGACTAACACTAACATAACCGAAAATTCATGGAATCATCCAACAACCCCTTGAGCCGCGAGTATGAAAAACGGCTCAGCCAGATGAGCCCGTTCGAGATCAAGAACGAACTTATCAGTCTTGCCCAGGAAGACGCCCGAAAGTCGAGCGCCACATACCTCAATGCCGGCCGTGGCAATCCAAACTGGATCTGCTCTGACGCCCGAGAAGCCTTCCTGCTGATAGGACGCTTCGCGCTTGACGAATGCCGCCGTGTATCGTACGAGGCTCCCGGCATCGCCGGCTGTCCTACCAAGGGCGGCATCGGCGGCAGATTCGAAAAATTTATCGCCGAGAACAATACCACAGAGGGTGGTATTCTCCTCAACAAAGCTTACCGTTATATGGTCGATGAACTCAAGGCCGACCCCGACGAGCTCGTGCTTGAGTGGGCCGACGGTTTTATCGGAGACCACTATCCCACACCTCCCCGTATACTGAAATACACCGAAGAGGCTATCCGACCGTATATGGCACAGGAAATGGGACACCGAGCCCCCGGTGGCGGCAAGGACTATGATCTCTTCGCCGTAGAGGGCGGCACAGCCGGCATGTGCTATGTGTTCGACTCCCTGCAGGCCAACCATCTTGTCAAGAAGGGCGACAAGATAGCCCTTATGGCACCTCTGTTTACTCCTTATATCGAGATTCCCGAGCTTGACCGCTTCGATTTCGATGTGATCAACGTGAGCGCCAACAAGGTAGAGGCCGATGGCTATCACTATTGGCAGTATCCTGACTCTGAACTCGACAAACTGCGTGACCCGAGTGTAAAACTTGTATGCCTCATCAATCCGTCGAATCCTCCAAGCTACAGGCTCAGCGACCACGATCTCGAGCGCTTCGTCGATATCGTGACGAAGGATAATCCCAACCTGCTTGTCGTTACCGATGACGTCTACGGCACCTTTGCCACCGACTTCAAGTCGCTGATGTACACCTTGCCTTACAACACCATGTGCGTCTACTCGTTCTCGAAGTATTTCGGCGCTACAGGCTGGCGTCTGGCTGTGATAGCAGTGAACAAAGACAATATCATGGACAAGATGATAGCGTCGCTGCCGGCCGAGGACAAGGCCGACCTCGACAAGCGTTACGGTTCGCTTACCCTCGATGTGAGCAAGCTGTCGTTTATCGACCGTATGGTCGCCGACAGCCGTGATGTGGCCCTGAACCATACAGCCGGCCTGTCGACACCCCAGCAGATACAGATGAGCCTCTTTGCGCTCAAGTGCCTCCTCGACCCCGACGATGTGTACAAGCGCAAGATGCAGGCCATGATCCACGACCGTCTGCAGGCACTGTGGGAGAATACAGGCTTCAAGGTGCTGCCCGATCCTCTCCGCGTAGGCTACTACTCTGAGATCGATATGATGGTGTGGGCTCGCAAATTCTATGGCGACGATTTCGCGGCGTGGCTGTCGGCATCCCACGATCCTCTTGACGTGACTATGCGTCTTGCCGTGGAGAAGGGCATAGTAGTGCTCAACGGCTCGGGTTTCGATGGCCCCGACTGGTCGATACGTACGTCGGAGGCCAACCTCAACAGAGACGCCTATGTGACGATAGGCAAGAAGGTACGCGATATCCTCGAGGAGTATCATCAGGAATATTTGAAGACCAAAAAGTAACTAACAACTACTATTATGAATATCAAGCAACAACAGGCAAACGCTGCTGCGGAAATATCGAAGGACGCCGCTCAGGTGAGCGCAGCAGCTGCAAAGGTAGCCGCCAAGGAACAGCTCCAGGCTACCAAGGAAGATCTTGCACAGGCCGCCGCAAACGCCAAAGATAACGCACAGTCGACTATCGATAGTGTGAAAGAGCGTATAGCCGGCGTTGCCGACAGCGTGAAACAGAAGATTGCCGAACAGCAGTCTGATCCTGACTCGACCTATAATCAGGCACTTGGCAAGGCTACAGGTGTGGCCGGCAAAGTAAAAGAGGTTACGGGTAATATTGTGGACAAGGCCGGCGACGTGCTCGACGATCTTGCCGACAGCGCCCATAATCTTGCCGATAAAATGGGTAAGAAATAAGCATTGACAAAGTGCTGAAAGACCGTGCCCCGGTGTATCGAACCGGAGTGCGGTCTGTTTTGTTAAGTCAACTGTTAAATAATTTAAACTTATGCAATAATTGTTTAATAATCTATAAATTCTTTATCGAGAACGAGCAAAAAGCGCATAAAATTTGCGACAACACAAAAAAATGTTTAACTTTGCATCACTTTATAAGCTACACGCCAATTTCTTAGACCTTTTAATTATTTGCAAAATCCCCATCAAGATCTAAGCTAAGGCAATGATCCGGCACCGGTCAACGTCGCGAAGACAGTAGATAGCCGTATCAGTCAGATTTATAAAGATAAGTAAGTATGATATAATCTCTATGCACAAGAGTCTTTAAAGCGACTCTCTTGAATCACAAATCATGCCTTTTGGCTTAGGTCCTATCCACGTTGAGGAAACGAGTTTGGGACTTTTTTTTGTGTATACCCCAAAAAATAGGTAATTTTGTTGCGATAACCCAATCATGGCATATGACAAGAATGTTACGCGAAATATTAATCGTCGTGCTGCTTGCGGTCACAGTCTCCGCAAGAGCGGAAGACGGCAGCCGCGCTTATGAACTTCGCGACAGCCTCGAACAGATCCTTGCACATGAGCAGAATCCTGACAAGAAGATATCCTTACTTTATAATATCTATGATCTGTCGACAAGTAAGAAATATCGCGACAGCGCACTTCACAGGCTTTATGATGAAGCCGGACGAGCCGACCGCTTCGAGGTGCAGCTCGATGTGCTGACCCATCTGGCAAATATAAACCGAGACAACGATACAGCACTGGTGGCCATAAAGAGGGAGCTTGAGGAATTTGTCGACACACCACAGAAAAAGGAAGTGAAGCTTTTTGTGCAGATGTTGCGTGTCGATGTTGTGTCGAAGCACGACAGTGAGTTAGACAACAACGATCATCTGACAACACTCTTCAAGCGCGAGAGCCTGAACTCGTCGACCGATCCTTATGAACGTGCCCTCATGCTCTACACCCTGTGCGTGCATCTGGGCAAGACCACGCGCGGCGAATTGCTCGAGCAATACCTTCAGCGTCTCGAAGACCAGATAGAATCGATCAATCTGCCGTCGGGTTATGTGCGGAACCTGATATACACCCGTGCGGCTCCGGTGTTTACCAACAATCAGAATTACAAGAAGGCGGTAGAGATAGACAAAAAGATGATCAATGTCATCGACTCGCTGTGCGACAACTATAAGATGAACGGTCGTCCCTACCGCGACCTGACAACAAACCGATTTGTATGTTACCGTCGTCTATTGGGCAACTACAAGGGGTTGTCGCAAAACGAGATAGAACCTATCTACAATAAGATATGCGAGCTGGCGGAGAAAAACAGCAGGGTCGCCAACGACCTCAATGTGGTGGAACGTACCAAGATATTCTATTACCTTGCCACCGACCGCAACGAAGAGGCTGTAGCGGCAATCAAACGCCAGATCGACCGACCGGCAAACAAGGCTTACAGATTCTACTACCTCAACGCTCTTGTCGGAGCTGCCGAAAAGATAGGCGACAAGCAGACACAGCTCGAAGCGGCGGTAGAGCTTAACGGTATGCTGCGCGATGAGATAGACCGCCGTATTTCGGAACGATACCGTGAGCTTGAAATCATATATGACGTCAACAGTCTGAAAGAAGCTAATGCCGCAGCGGTAATGGCTCGTGACGAGAGTCGTTCAAGGGCACAGCGCATTATTATCATAATCGTTGTCGTGGTCGTGATAATCATGTTTGTCATGCTTGCCCTGCTTTACAAAAACAACCGCAAGGTAAAGCGTATGGCCGCGCATCAGGAACGGACTTCGGAGCGACTGCGCAACGAACGAAATGAGCTCAAACAGGCTCAGATGGAGCTTATCGACGCTCGCGACCAGGCCAAGAGCGCGGATAAGCTGAAGACCGATTTTATCAACAACATGAGTCATGAGGTCAAGGCGCCACTCGCTGCCATTGTAGAGTACTCGAAGCTTATCGTGGACTGTGTGCCGGAGGACAAGAACAAGTACCTCAAGCGCTTTGCCAATATTATCGAGCTCAACAGCAAGCTCATAATGACACTGCTCAACGATGTGCTCGACATCGCATCGCTCGAGCACGGAAACATGAGCGTGGATATGAAGCCTTCGAGCGTATACGATATGTGTGCGTTCGCCCTCGACAACCTCTTCGAACAGGAGAGCGCGACTAAGAAGGGTGTCAAGGTAGAGTTCAACTCGGCCGGACATCCCGACCTGATAGTAAGGACCGATTCACAGCGTGTCGGACAAGTGCTGATCAATCTTCTCAGCAATGCCGACAAGTTTACCGAAAAGGGTACGATAAGGCTCGATTTCGAGCATGACGAGGACAGGGAAGAGCTGTCGTTTATCGTTTCCGATACAGGCATCGGAGTGCCTGTCGGTCAGGAAGAGGCTATATTCTCGCGTTTCCGCAAACTCGACAACAGTGCTCCCGGCTGCGGTCTCGGACTATACATTTCGCGTCTGTTAGCCAAGCTGCTCGGAGGCGATGTGCGTCTCGACACCAAATACCGTGGCGGCGCCCGTTTCATATTCACAGTCTCTACAAAAGAATAAGGAGGCTATGCGCATAGGCCGTTTATGTCTCACTCTCCTCTCTGTCGCCGTGCTGTTCGCTCTGGTATCGTGCAGCACGACCAAGCATGTGCCCGACGGCGAGTATCTGCTCGACCGTGTGACGGTGGATGTGACCGACCGCGATGACGTGAGCGAGACGGAACTGTACAATTTTCTGCGTCAGACGCCCAACCATAAGGTGCTCGGCTTTGCCAAGCTGCAGCTGTCGACATATAGCCTGTCGGGGCGTGACAGTACGAAATGGTACAACAGATGGCTCCGCAGGATAGGTCAGGCTCCGGTTATCTATGACCAGTCGCTTACCGAAGCGTCGTGCCGCCAGTTGCAGCTTGCGCTTGTCAACAGCGGCTATCTCGACGCCCGTGTGGTGGCTGATACCGTGAGCCGCCCTGGCAAAAAGCGTATGGATGTGCACTACAGCATCATCGCCGGAGAACCCCACCGCATCGCTGCCATGAACTATAACATAGCTGACAATGCCGTGCGGCATATAGTGCTTGGCGATACGGCCTCGTCGACCGTGCGCCCCGGCCTGCTACTCGACCGTAATGTCCTCGACAATGAGCGAGGACGCATTACACGCCTGCTGCGCAATGCCGGTTATTATGATTTCAACCGTGAATATATCAACTATACCGCCGATACTGTCGCCGGCAGCAAGCTTGTAGGGCTGACACTTAACCTGCATCTTCCGTCGGAGAAGCCGGGAGGACACACGGCGCTGTCTTCGCTTGCCGACAGTCTGGGCCTGAGCGACAACCGTCATCACAGCTACAACATACGCAACGTTACATTTGTGCTTGCCAACCTTGCCGACACCGTCGGACCCGACGCCGTGCGTGATACGGTAGAATACAACGGTGTGCGCTTTGTCTATGGCCGCGACCGTTATCTGCGCCCGAAGGTGCTCGACGAGATGTGCCATATAGCTGTCGGACAGCCGTATAATGCGTCGGCAGTCGAACGTACTTATGAAGCGCTCGGACGCCTGAGCATTGTGAGGTATATTAACATAGAAATGACCCCGGTGGGCGCCATTGGCGACGTGGGGCTTCTCGACGCGACGATTTATCTCTCGAGAAACAAGAAGATGGCGGTGGCTGTCGAGCTCGAGGGTACCAACTCTGAGGGCGATCTCGGCTTCGGCCTGGGGCTTACATACCAGCATCGCAATCTTGCCAAAGGCTCCGAGATGCTGACTACCAAGTTGCGCGGATCGTATGAGAGCCTGTCAGGCAATCTTGACGGACTTATCAACAACCGTTACACCGAGTTTGCCGGCGAGGTCGGCGTGACACTGCCGCGCTTCGAGTGTCCCTTCCTGTCGAAGTCGTTCAAGCAGCGGCGTCTGGCTTCTACCGAGTTTACCTTCTCGGCCAACTATCAGGAGCGGCCCGAGTATACACGTATAATCCTCGGCACGGCCTGGAAATGGCAGTGGCAGCAGCAACGCGCCGAATATCTGCGCCGCCAGACCTACGATCTTATCGATATAAACTATGTGCGCCTGCCGCGTTCGACCATCAATTTTATCGACGAGATAGCGCCGTCCAATCCTCTGTTGCGCTACAGCTACGAGGACCACTTCATCATGCGCATGGGTTATACTTATTCGCGGACAAACCGCCGCATGCCGTCGGCGATGGTCAATGCGCTTGCCGTGCAGCCTCACGTCACGAGTCTGCGACTGTCGGTGGAGATGGCCGGCAACCTTCTCTACGGTATATCCAATATGGTGGGTCAGAAGAAATCGTCAGGTGTGTACAAGATATTCGGCATACAGTATGCCCAGTATGTCAAGGGCGAGGCCGATTTTATGTATACACGTAATTTCACGAGCCGCAACTCGCTGGCAATGCATGTCGGCGCCGGTATAGCTTATCCTTACGGCAACTCGTCGATGGTTCCGTTCGAAAAACGATTTTATGCCGGTGGCGCCAACGGAGTGCGAGGCTGGGGTGTGCGTACTCTCGGCCCCGGTGCCTACGACGCTAAAAATTCGGTAACAGACTTTATCAACCAGTGTGGCGACATTCGCCTCGATCTCAGTATTGAATACCGGGCCAAACTCTTCTGGGTGCTCGAGGGCGCTCTGTTTGTCGATGCCGGCAATATCTGGACCATAAAGAAGTATCCCAACCAGCCGGGCGGCGAGTTCCGCTTCGGCAAGTTCTACAAGCAGATAGCGGCCGCCTATGGCCTCGGCATCCGTATGGACTTCACTTATTTCCTGCTGCGTCTTGATCTTGGTTTCAAGGCATATAACCCGGCCATGAACCAGGAGCGCTGGCCTATAATACATCCGAACTGGAAGCGCGACGCCAATTTCCATTTCGCGGTAGGCTATCCATTCTGATTACTGTTAATGACTCAACGATGAAAAGTTATATAATCTTCGATCTCGACGGAACACTGCTCAATACTATCGATGACCTTGCGGCTGCCACCAACTACGCATTGCGCACGATGGGTTTCCCTCTGCACGGTCTGTGGGTCTATCCCAACATGGTGGGCAACGGTGTCCGTAAACTTATAGAAAGAGCCTTGCCCGAAGATCAGCGTACGGAGAAGACCATCAACGACGCTCTGGCTCACTTCAAGGAGTACTACGGCGAGCACTGCTGCGATGCGACCAAGCCTTATCCCGGAATAGAGGATCTGCTGCAGGATCTGACCGCAAAGGGCATCAATCTGGCCGTGACATCGAATAAATACGAGGAAGCCGTGACCAGGATAATAGGCCATTACTTCCCCGGTGCAAATTTCCGCGCCATACTCGGCAACACCGACGGCATGCCACGCAAGCCCGACCCGTCGATCGTGTTCAAGGCGCTGTCGATGTGTCCTACCCCCAAGGCCGATGTGCTTTATGTGGGTGATTCGGGAGTAGACATGGAGACGGCTCGCCGCGCATGCGTGGAATCTTGTGGCGTGACATGGGGTTTCCGTCCTATCGTGGAGCTTCAGCAGTCGTACGCCGACCATATCATATCCACTCCTGCTCAGATAATTGATCTGATAGGCAAGGCGTGACACGCATGTTTGTCACATTCAGAAAAAATGCGTATTTTTGCAGCACTAAAATATGCATATGGAATGTAACTCATGCGACAGGGATGACGCGGGACGCCGCGACCTTGTCAAAGAAATTTTACAGCTGAAAAAGGACAAACGGGCCGTGATACTGGCTCATTATTACGTCGACGGAGCGCTGCAGGATATCGCAGACCACGTCGGCGATTCACTTGCTCTGGCTCAGAAGGCTGCGGAGACAGCACGCGACGCCGACATCGTGGTAATGTGCGGTGTCAATTTTATGGCTGATACAGTGAAGGTGCTGTGCCCGGACAAAAAAGTGCTTGTGCCTGACTCCGCTGCAGGATGTTCACTGGCCGACAGCTGTCCGGCTCCTGAATTTGAGGCCTTTGTGAAGGCTCATCCGGGATATACCGTGATATCATACGTGAACACCTCGGTCGAGGTAAAGGCTCTGAGCGATGTGCTTGTTACCTCTGGTAATGCACGCAAGATCGTGGACTCCTTTCCCAAGGATGCCAAACTGATATTCGGCCCCGACCGTAATCTCGGTGCGTATATCAATTCTATTACCGGCCGTGAAATGCTGCTTTGGGACGGCGCCTGCCATGTACACGAAAGATTCTCGGCCGAGGGGATAGCCGATCTGAAGAAGAAATATCCCGACGCTCCCGTACTCGTGCATCCCGAATGCAAACGGCCTGTAGTGCTTATGGCCGACAAAGTGGGCTCTACCGCAGTGCTCCTGAAATACGCCCTCGAAAGCGACAGCGACACATTCATCGTGGCTACGGAGAGCGGCATACTGCACCGTATGCGCCAGGGCGCTCCTCACAAGAAGTTCATACCGGCACCGCCTGTCGACAGTACTTGCGGTTGCAACGACTGCAACTATATGAAACTCAATACGCTCGAGAAGTTGCGCAATTGTCTGCGCGATGAGACGAACGAGGTGTTTGTCGATCCAGAAATGGCTCAGAAAGCCTTGCGACCAATTAACCGAATGCTTGACCTCAGCAAATAATCATGGAATACAATCATAAAGATATAGAGCCGCGCGTGCGGCAGTACTGGAAAGATATCGACCTCTACAGTGTAGACGTCGACAACAGCAAGCCTAAATATTATGTGCTCGACATGTTCCCTTATCCCTCGGGAGCAGGCCTGCATGTCGGCCATCCGTTAGGATATATCTCCAGCGATATATATTCGCGCTACAAACGTCTGTGCGGATTTAATGTGCTGCACCCCATGGGATTCGACGCCTATGGCCTCCCTGCCGAGCAGTATGCCATACAGACCGGCCAGCACCCCGAGATAACAACGACCAAGAATATCGCACGCTATATAGAGCAGCTCGAGAATATAGGCATGTCGTTCGACTGGAGCCGCCAGATACGTACCTGTGATCCCGGATATTACAAGTGGACGCAGTGGGCCTTCCTGAAGATGTTCGCTTCATACTACGACCGCAAGGCTGATAAGGCCATGCCTATCGAGAATCTCGAGAAGCATTTCGCAGCTCACGGCACACAGGGCGTGGATGCGGCATGCACGAAAGATCTCGCATTTACAGCCGATGAGTGGAACAATATGTCGAAAAAGGAGAAGGCCGATGTCCTGATGAATTATCGTCTGGCTTATCTCGGTTATAGCGTGGTAAACTGGTGCCCTGCGCTTGGTACCGTGCTTGCCAACGATGAAGTGGTCGACGGCTTGAGCGAACGTGGCGGACATCCTGTGGAGCAGAAGAAGATGTGGCAGTGGTTCCTGCGCGTGTCGGCATACAGCCAGCGTTTGCTCGACGGTCTCGAGAAAATAGACTGGAGCGAATCGATCAAGGAGACACAGCGCAACTGGATCGGCCGTAGCGAAGGTGCCGAGATGCACTTCAAAGTAGACGGATGCCCCGATATAGATCTTGAAATCTTTACCACACGTGCCGATACTGTTTTCGGCGTTACGTTTATGGTTCTCGCTCCCGAGAGCAAGCTGGTAGATCAGCTTACCACTCCTGAGCAGCGTGCGGCTGTAGACGAATATCTTGCTTCGATACGCCATCGTACCGAACGCGAACGCATGATAGACCGTCGTGTCACGGGTGTATTCTCTGGCAGTTATGCCATAAACCCACTGTCGGGAAAGAAAGTACCCGTGTGGATCAGTGATTATGTACTCGCCGGCTACGGCACCGGAGCCATTATGGCAGTGCCGGCCCATGACAGCCGCGACTATGCCTTTGCTCGTCATTTCAATCTGCCTATAATACCTCTTATCGAGGGTGCCGACGTGAGTGAACAGAGTTTCGACGCCAAGGAAGGCAGGATGATAAACAGCGAAGGCCCTGAGCTCAACCTCAACGGCATGGAGGTTAAGGACGCCATCGCGGCCGCAAAGAAATATATCGAGAAGGCCGGCATAGGTCGCGTAAAGGTAAACTATCGCCTCCGCGATGCCATCTTCAGCCGTCAGCGCTACTGGGGCGAACCTATACCTGTGTGCTATGTCGACGGCGTTGCGACAGCCTACGACAAGTTGCCTCTTGAATTGCCCGAGGTAGACAAGTATCTGCCTACTGAGACCGGAGAACCGCCTCTCGGACGCGCCAAAAACTGGTGTACACCCGAAGGTTATCCGCTCGAACTCAACACAATGCCCGGTTTTGCCGGTTCGTCGGCTTATTATCTCCGCTACATGGACCCCCACAACGACGAGGCCCTTGTATCGAAAGAAGCCAATGAATACTGGCGTAATGTCGACCTCTATGTGGGCGGCAGCGAGCACGCTACAGGACACCTGATCTACAGCCGTTTCTGGGACAAATTCCTCTACGACTACGGCTATATCTGCGAGGACGAACCCTTCCGCAAGCTGATCAATCAGGGCATGATACAGGGTCGCTCCAACTATGTGTACCGTATCAACGGCACCAATAAATTTGTGTCGCACGGCCTGAAGGATCAGTACGATACCACTCCCTTGCTTGTCGACATTAACCTTGTCAAGAACGATGTCCTTGATACCGAGGCATTCCGCAAATGGCGTCCGGAATATGCCGACGCCGAGTTCGAGACCGAGGCAAACGGCAAGTATGTATGCGGCTGGGCCATCGAGAAAATGTCGAAATCGAAGCACAATGTTGTCAACCCCGACGATATTGTAGAGCGTTATGGCGCGGACACTCTGCGACTTTACGAGATGTTCCTCGGCCCGATAGAGCAGAGCAAGCCTTGGGATACAAACGGTATCGACGGCGTTTACCGCTTCATCAAGAAATTGTGGAGCCTCTTCTGGCGCGGCGACGAGTGTCTTGTCAATGACAGCGAGCCGACAGCGGAAAATCTGAAGAGCCTGCACAAACTGATAAAGAAGGTATCGGCCGATATCGAGGCATTCTCGTTCAATACTTCGGTGTCCGCATTCATGATATGTATCAACGAACTTGCTTCGCAGAAATGTGGCTCACGCGAGGTCCTTGGCCAGTTGTTGCTTGTTCTTGCCCCGTTCGCACCCCATGTGGCGGAAGAACTGTGGCGCACGGCTTTAGGCAACAATGGATCCATATTCGAGGCTTCATGGCCCGAGTACAAAGAGGAGTACCTGAAGGAGAATACCGTGACTATGGCCGTATCGTTCAACGGCAAGCCGCGATTCAATATTACGGCGGCTGTAGATGCTTCCAAAGAAGATCTTGAAGCGATGGCTCTTGCCGATCCTGCCGCTGCAAAATGGCTCGAGGGCAAGACCGTGCGCAAAGTAATCGTAGTGCCCGGCAAGATAGTAAACATCGTTGTCGGATAAGTACAATATTCAGCATAACACGACGTTAAGTTTATAGGTCTGTGAAGCCTCCGGGCAAGGACCTATAAACTTATAAATTAATATAAATCATGCAGCAACTGGTCTTTGCGACAAACAATGCCCACAAGCTTGGCGAACTTCGGCGTATGCTCGCCGGCCGCTATCGTGTGGTCGGACTGGCCGATATAGGTTGCCACGACGATATCCCGGAAGATGCCGACACTTTCGAAGGCAATGCACTTGCCAAGGCTCAGTGGGTACTTGACCGTTATGGCCTCGATTGTATTGCCGATGATTCGGGCCTCGAGGTTGATGCCTTGGGCGGACAACCGGGCATACACAGTGCCAGATTTGCCGGGACTGATCACGACGATGAAGCCAACAATGCATTGCTGCTTAGCCGTCTGCAGGGCGTGACCGATCGTAAAGCTCGTTTCCGTACTGTGATAGCGCTTGCAAGGAAAGGTTCGGAACCTTTATACTTCCACGGTGTTGTGGAAGGCTCGATAATTGACAAGCCAAGAGGCGAGGCCGGTTTCGGCTACGACCCACTGTTTGTTCCCGAGGGCTGGATCAAGACTTTTGCAGAAGCAAGTCCCGATGAAAAAAATGCGGTAAGCCACCGAGGCCGTGCTGTGCGCGAACTTTGCCGTTTTCTATTCAGACAACACTGATGTAATCTGATTTCGAAGTATTTATGATAAAGAAACCTCTATATCTCCTCATCGCAGCGCTTATTTCTGTAGCAGTGTCGTCGCATGCTCAGCAGAAAGTAGGCCGCTGGACTCTATACCCGTCGATCGACAATACTTTTACAAATATTGTCGAGACGCCCGGGTGCACTTACATGCTTTCGAGTCCGTCCTTGTTTTCGATATCCGACGAAGACAACGAATACTATGCCTATAATTATACGAACAAGCTGTCGGACCGTAACCCGGTAAAGTTTATAGCTTACAACGCGGACAAGAAGTATCTGTTTGTAGCTTATTCGAACGGCAACATCGATCTGTTGTACGACAACGGCAAGACAGTGAATATGCCGGAGATCAAAGATGCGAGCATTACCGGCGACCGCAGCATTCTTTCTGTGGCTTTTGCCGACAATCGCATATACATCGGCACGGGCTTCGGACTCGTGATATATGATGACGACAAATATCTGGTAACAGAGTCGGGCATATACAACGAGCCTGTAAACCATATACTGGCCCTTGGCTCGAGGCTACTGGCTGTTGTCGGCGGCAATAAGGTTTACTCAGCTCCTATGGAGGGCAAGCATACCGGACTCGACAAATTTACTCAGCACACCGGCTTCGCTCCTACGTCGATTGTCGCAATCGACGACAATACAGTGCTCTATACACTCAATAATGACAAAAAGGTATATCGCAGGACTTATGACTTCGGCAATAATAAGGAATCTGTGACTACAGCCAAAAACTTCGGGGCTGTACCTTCATCGATTAAAAATGGCGGCAGCGGTGCATACTGCAGCGTCGGATCTGAGATAACTGTCTTTACCGCTGACGGAACCACAAGCACTGCTACAGTTCCTGATGGCTTCAAGGTAACCGATGCCTTTATGGACAATCTGTCGTCGGTATGGATTACCAATGACGACGGTATGGCGCGTTTCGATCTGTCGTCTGCCACCCCGTCGATAACAATGCAGACATTTTCGCCCGATGCAGTCACGACAGACCAGCCTATGACTCTCGAGTGGAGTGCCGACGGACAGAAATTGTTTATTGCGAATGAGATGTATTCGTTCATCTATCCGTTCATGCCGCCGGATCCATACCGTAATTTTGCGAAGGTGTCGGTTTTGGCCGATGGTGTGGTAAAAAATGTGTTGCCTAACGTTGTTGAGCCCGGACCGCTTGTAAATAAGGACTTTGCATATCTCCAGAATCGGGAATTAAAGACAAAACGCTTGATCAGCGGCTGTACGGATATAGCTGTCGATCCGGATGATGACAATATATTCTATGTAGGCAGCTGGCTTGCCGGCCTGTTTGTATTTAAGGACGGAGAATTGTATAAGTTCTTCAATCCCAAGAACAGCGGCTTTAAATCACTAATGGACGGCATTACATCGGTCGATATAGATAGTCAGGGTAATTTGTGGCTGTTCAGCGTTGTGGGCGATGATATTTTACCGTCGTCGTTTGTTATGTTGCCTGCAGATAAACGCCGTGATATCGCCAACGTGCAGCCTGAGGACTGGAAGACAGTGGAGATTCCGGGCTTCAAGCCGGGACGCGACATGTCGATTACCTTTTGTAAAAAGCATCCTGTAAATGTTTTCACGACAGGTAACTGGAATCCTGATCTGTATTTCCTCTGGCATAACAATACGCCGTCGGATCTTGGCGACGATAAGGTAACTTCGTTCAAACAGTCGGAGGTATACGATCAGACGGGTAAGACTGTTACTCCGCGATTCATCGGTTCGATTGTAGAAGACCACGACGGTAAACTGTGGATAGGCATGTATACGGGTGTTGTTGTGCTCGACAATGTAGATGATGCAAAAGGTTCTACATTGACCGTGCGTCGTCCGATAGTGGCGCGTAACGACGGCACAGGTCTCGGCGATTATCTGCTCGATACCCATGTGGTATACAGCATCGCGGTGGATGCCTCCAACCGCAAATGGATGGGTACTAATTCCGGCGCTTATCTGGTAAGTGCCGACGGTACTGAGATCCTTGCTCACTACAGCACCGAAAATTCGCCCCTTCCCTCCGATCTGGTGGGTGCGGTAACGTGCGATCCCTACAGCAATAAAGTATATTTCGGTACGGATAACGGATTTGTTTGTTACGACAGCGATTCATCGCCTGCGGCAGACGACTATTCTCAGGTATACGCATATCCCAACCCTGTAAGACCCGAATATACCGGCTGGATTACAGTGGCCGGTCTCATGGACAACTCACTTGTCAAGATAGCCGATGCTTCAGGAAATGTGTTCTATCAGGGACGCAGTGAAGGCGGCATGATATCATGGGACGGATGCGATCCTGGCGGCCGTCGTGTCAAATCGGGAGTATACTTTGTTTTTGCCTCTCAGAGCGAAGAGGGGACTTCGAAAGGAGCCGTAGCTAAGATTTTGGTTATCAATTAACAAAAATGACACCTACATCACTTCATTATACCGACGACCGCGATATGGCCTATGGTGTCGCCGGAATGACAATCACACTTGTCGCCCTTGATGGCGAAGAATATTTTGCCGGAATCGACCTCGACGCACCGGCAGGAGAGCAGATGCTTATGAGCCACGATTTCGGCTTCAAAGGCAATCCACGTATGTCGGCCAAGATTGTGTGGGAGCAGACACTCCGCGAGCTGCGACTTGCAGCCTCGCTTGCTCTGGGCAATCTCACTTGCCGTCGCTATCTGCTGGCACATATGGCTGTGCGTCCGGCCGAGCTTGATGCAATGCGCGATGCCATGCGTCACGATGCGTCGCAACATCTCGATATGGAAGATGACGAGACCGACCGGATATTCGACAGTTGCCGGCAATATGCCGACCGCCTCTTCCGCCACCAGGGTGTGGCTGATATAGCGCACAGTTTTGCCGGCAAGCTTATAGAAAAGCATCAGATGTCGGCCTCGGAGGCAATAGAGACTCTTGCTTCGTTAGGATTACAATAATGTAGATGGGCGGCCTGAGGGCTTGCCCATGAATTTTAATACATAACTATGTCAACAAATACAGTAGATAAGGCGCGCAAGGTTACTACCATGCGTCTGATAGAGATGAAACAGCGCGGCGAGAAGATAGCCATGCTCACTGCCTATGACTATTCTATGGCCAAGCTCGTGGACGGAGCCGGTATGGATGTGATCCTTGTCGGTGACTCGGCGGCAAATGTGATGCTCGGCAGCGCTACGACTCTGCCTATTACTCTCGACCAGATGATATACCATGCCAGATGTGTGACCAACGGCACTGAGCGTGCTCTTGTAGTATGCGATATGCCTTTCGGTACATATCAGGGCAACTCGAAGGAAGCCCTCGCTTCAGCTATCCGTATCATGAAGGAGAGCGGAGCCGAGGCTGTGAAGCTCGAAGGCGGCAGCGATGTGCGCGAAAGTATAGAGCGTATTATCTCCGCCGGCATACCTGTGATGGGCCATCTCGGCCTTACTCCGCAGTCGATCAACAAATTCGGTACATATGCGGTCCGCGCCAAGGAAGAAGCCGAGGCTCAGAAGCTTATCGAGGATGCCAGGATGCTTGCCGAGATAGGCTGCTTTGCCATTGTGCTCGAGAAGATCCCGGCCAAGCTCGCCGAACGTGTGTCGAAAGAAGTAAACGTTCCCACTATAGGTATCGGTGCCGGTGGTGGCTGCGACGGTCAGGTGCTTGTGCTTCAGGACATGCTTGGCATCAACAAAGGTTTCTCGCCCAAGTTCCTCCGCCGCTATGCCGATGTAGGCGACATCATCAACAATGCAGTGAGCCACTACATCGACGATGTGAAAGCCGGCGATTTCCCCAACGAAAACGAGCAGTACTGATCGGTATTTGCGAGCAATAACATCAAGCCCTCCGAAGTCCAGAGTAACTTCGGAGGGCTTGATGTCTGTGCGATACGGATTCTATATCGACATAGATACTCCGCAGGTAAGCGAACGGGGTGTCGACGGGCCGTAGATATAACCTGAGTCGCGGCGGTAGCCTGTGTCGAAGTCGCGCTGATATGAATTGAATATGTTGGTAATACCGGCGTTGACGTTGAGGGTCGCACGGTTGAATAGCTCGAAAGAATAAGTAAGGCGCAATGATGCGTCGAAGAATGTCGGGGTCCTCACTGCTACGTCGACCGGAGTGCCCGATCCTTCGAGATGCTGTACGGTCATCGGGCCGGTAAGCGTGCCTGTCAGCATAGCTTTCAGATGGTGTGTGATCTCGTAGTTGGCTGTCAGATAACCGTATATGTCGGGCGTGCGAAACAATTTCTTCTCCGGCGCAACGTCGGGGTTGTCGCTCCACACTTCGGGTTTCTTGTATCTGCTGCGCTGCCATGTGACGCCGCCCTGTATGTCGAAATGACTCGAAAAGAAGGCTTTGGCTTCTATGTTGATACCCATTACCCGTGCTCCCGAACCATTGTATCGTTCAAGCACAGAGTTGCCGTCGGAGTCGGTGCCTTCAAGCTGTCGTAGGGCGAAGACATCGCGCAAGTCAGTAAAGAAGCCTTCCACGAGAAGATTTGTCTGCACATTACCGAAGCGGTGGTAGAGGTCGGCCGACAGGCTTGCGCTTTGTGAACTCTCTTGTTTGAGACCGGGAGCCAGCACGGTAACTACTCGTTCGCCCCCGACAATGGCCACGTGGAAGTCCTCGTCGTATGCCTGCGGCGAGCGGAAGCCTGTGGAGTATGAAGCTCTGAAGTTGATGTTGTCCGAGGGGTTGAAGCGTATATTTGCTCTCGGCGAGAATATCGGATTATGTATAAGCGAGTGCTTGTCGAGACGGCCGCCGACGAGAAAGCCCCAGCGTTCGTTGCGCCATTCGTTCTGAAGATAGGCGCTGTAGATATTTATCTTTTGCAGTATGTCGTGATTGTATCCGACCGTGACATCGTGCAATCGGTTGAAGGAGTATTCGATGCCTGCCACAAGCTGTGCCGGCATGAAGAGGAAACGGTTGATGTTATGGTTCCACTGGCCGCCTGTGGTCACGACTATATCAGATGTGCGGCCGTAGGCGTTAGGATCCATCTCAGAGCCGTAGTAACTCTTGCGTCGTGTGCTTTGCGTCGCGGCATATGCCGATATATGGTCGCGGCCTTCGCTGAGCCATAGATCATATGACACTTCTCCGGCGTGAATGTTATGGTCGGCTTCCTCGGCAACCATAGCCATGTGTGGAGGCTGGTCGAGTTGGTCGCCGCCGCGGCGGTATTCGTGAGTGTTGTGGTATTCGATGCTCACTCGTGAATGGTCGGCAGGACGTATAAATGTACGGGCGCCGACAGTCTGGCTTTTGAGCATGGCTATTTCTGTGAATCCGTCGCCATTGTCATCGTATCCGTCGCGGTAGCGGCTCTGGCCGTATACCATGATTCCGGCCTTGTTGTTGTCTGTTACAACCGAGGCGTTGAGTGTCGTGTTGTTGTCGAAGGCATTTGATATGCCGATTGAACTCAGAGTGTGCGAAAGCTGTGCTGTGTTGACCTGAGGATCTTTTGTAATGATGTTGATGGTGCCGCCGATGGCCGATGAGCCGAAGAGAGCCGAACCGCCGCCTCGCATTACTTCAATACGGTCGATCATGTTGGCCGGAATCTGTTCGAGGCCATAGACGCCGGCGAGAGCCGAGAACACCGGTCTGGAGTTCATCAGTATCTGTGAATAGTGTCCGTCGAGTCCGTTTATTCTTACTTGAGTGAAGCCGCAGTTCTGACAGTCGTTCTCTACCCTCACGCCCGGCTGAAAGTCAAGGCCGTCGGCAAGCGAGCATGCGCCTACATTGAGCAGCAGCTTGCCTGAGGTTACATTTACAAGCGACGGGCTCTCACGGCGCTTTGTTTCGGTCTTTGAAGAGGTCACTACCACCTGATCGAGCAGGAAGGCGTCGGGTTTGAGGTCGAAGTTGAGTTCGATAGTCTGTCCGATATTGACAGTCACTGTTTTTTGCATGCTCTCGAATCCGGTATATGATGCTTCGAGTGTGTATGTGCCCGGCTTGAGATCGCGCAGCACGTAGTGTCCTGAGGCGTCGGTAAGGCATGCGAGTTTTGTACCGGGAATAGACACGAGGCAGTAGGGCAGATGTTCGCCTGTAGATGTGTCGATAACGTGTCCGCCGATATTCGCATCGGTCGGAGTTATTGTGCCGGCGCCATATACATGCACCGACAGGATCATGGCTAATGCCATGATAACAGATATATTCTTAATCATGATTTGTCTTTTATCGTAAATAATGCTCGGGGAGAAATATTCAGGATAAAAGACATGCAGGAGGGCCGCGCTGGGCGAGGCTTAGTACAAAGCCACAGCTGACCGAGGTTTTAAAAGAGTGTCCGATCGACAGTATCTGCTCTGTCGGCGCTTGTACGTTCTGTGATACCGTGCTCTGGAATGCAGTCGCCGTAGCGTTGAACCCGGCGATGAGGTTTAAGGCATTCTGGCTGTGGCTGTGCCCCGACGATGGCAGATAAGGGTGTGAGTGTGTGTAGCTGTGATCGCCGTCGGTATGCGTGTGTACGAATATTGTGTTCGAGAACACGAAGTTCACGAACATAAGCATCGTAAGTATCGCAAGTATGTTGCGGAGGCGCTTTTTCACAGCATTCTCAAAAATTTCGCTGCAAAATTAGACAAAATCTATAAGGTGGTAAAATGTTTTGTGTAAAAATATCTTTAGGCAGCGGAAGCGTGGGCACAAATAAAAACGGCTCCCGGAGCCGGGAGCCGTCTGTACTTATCTTATTCTTTAGAATACAGGTCGGATGGTAAATGTGAACGAACGGTCGCGGTCGAGGCAGAGACGGTACTGCGGCAGAGGCCATGCGCCCCAAGAATCCTCTCCGGCGAGACCGAGCTGTTCGGAGTCGATGTTTACATAGGTGGTGCCGTTGATGCGGTCGTTCTCATGTGCTTTTGCCTTGAGGTCGAGCGAGTGGCGGTTGCGTCCTTTGGGATGGTTTGTAGGATTGGCTACAGGTTCGTTGCCGTCAGCGGTCACATCCATGTCGCGCTGGCTGAACGGAAGCACTGTGCCGATAAAGCGTTTGTCGGATGTCATTTCAAGACCCAGACCGCTCTTGTCGGTTACGCGGAGCCACTTGAGATCGGTCTTTGAGCCTGAATCCTGAGGACGTACGAGGTTGTAGGCATACTGGTCGTTGACAGTCTGGCTGTAGATGCCTACAGGAGCGCAATCTTTACGGTCGACATAGTTCTCGACAGGACCACGGCCGTAGAAATTGATGTCGCTGTACTTGCCGGGCATCGCGAACTTCATGCCGTAGCGCATCATGCGTATGTCGCCCGGTTTTTCTACCTTGCCTGTAATTTTCAGATTTTCGGTTCCTTTGATTGTGCCGTCGCCATATACAGTGTAGTCGACCGACAGTGCAGCTTCGGGGAAGGGCGACTGATATTCGACATTGATTACAACAGCCTGTCCGTCGGCATTGACAGATACGGCAGTGGGATTCAGAGCCGGATACTGTACGGCGCCGGTAAGATTGTTGAGGCTTGCGCCAAGGTCATTTTCAGTATAAGCTCGTCCGAATGCAGGCAGGAGGGGCTCTGTGATCATCTCGTTTCCGTCGATGGTGTAGCTTGTTATTGCGCCGGTCTTGCCGTTGAATGTGAGCTTCCAGGGCAGTTTGCGGAGGCCGTTCGATACAAAGCCGCCGAGAGTAGTGATGTCATTGTCGGTGCTTACGCTTACAGTGCCGTCCTTGGGCGCATACATCACGGGGGCACTTTCTTTTATTGCCATCTGGTCGGATGCCACTACATATCCGCGCGGCAGCAGGTCGGTGCTTTGCTTGAGCTCGTAGGATACGTTGAGGTAGAGGTCGGCTGCGGTAGCCGGCAGAGCTGAGGCGTCGACGCCAAGGTCGATGATACGGGTCTGCTGCGGAGCTACGTCGAGGTTCTCGACAGAGCCTTCACGCACGGGTTTGCCGTCGGCTTCGATCGACCATACCATGCGGTAGGCTTTGAGGTCGGTAAAGAAGTTTTCGTTGAATACCTTTATTCTGATAGGGTTGGTGCCGTCGAGAGTAGTCAGGATGTTGCGGTATATATGTTTTACCTGATAAGCTCCGGGGTGCCATGAGCGGTCGGCTGCTATGATGCCGTTGCAGTTGAAGGAATAGTCGGTGGCATATATGGGGTCGTAATCGCCGCCGTAAGTATAGATGTGGTCGGTACCAGGTATAGTGTCGACGGGCTGATAGAGAGCCTGGTCCACAAAGTCCCATATATATGCGCCCTGGAGGGCAGGGTAGCGGCGTATGAGTTCCCAGTAAGCGGCGATGGTGCCTGTCGAGTTGCCCATGGCATGTTCGTACTCGCACTGGATAAGCGGTTTCATGTACTCGCCGTTTTTAGCTTTAGCCTCGGCTTCCTCGCCGTATTGCTTCGAGCCGTCGACGCGGTAGTACATCGGGCAGAAGATGTCGGTTCCGTCGCCCTGCGAGGCCTGCTCGTATTGCACGGGACGGCTGTTGTCCATCGATTTTATCATAGCGTAGGAATCGAGGAAGTTCTGGCCCATGCCGGCCTCGTTGCCAAGGCTCCATATGATTATAGAGGGATGATTCTTGTCGCGTTCGACCATGCGCTGTGCACGCTCTTTGATAGCTTTGTTGAACTGCGGATCCTTGGCTACCGCACGATCGCCGTAGCCCATGCCGTGACCTTCTACATTGGCCTCGTCTATTACATAGATGCCGTATTGGTCGCAAAGGTCATACCATTGCGGATCGTTGGGGTAGTGGCTTGTGCGGACGGCGTTCACATTCATGCGCTTCATCTCCTTGATGTCGCGTATCATTTCGTCGCGAGTCACGATGTATCCTCCGGTGGGGCTCATTTCGTGGCGGTCGACACCCTTGAAGAGCACAGGCTTGCCGTTGACGAGTACATTGCCTTTAGCGATTTCTACAGTGCGGAAGCCGAAGTGTGTATCGGTGCTTTCAGCCACTTTGCCGTTGGCTGTATATGCTGTGATTGCGAGTCCGTAAAGATTGGGAGCTTCGGCCGACCACAGACGAGGAACGGTAACTTTGAACGGAAGCTCTGCTTTGCCGTTCTTTACGTCAGCGCTGCCGGTAGCTACTGTCTTGCCGTTGTCGGTAACTGCAATTTCTACTTTCTTTATGCCGGAAGTTACCTCGACTGCTATGCGGCCTTCTCCGCTCATGGGGGCGGTAACGGTAAAATCGACTATGCGCTGAGCAGGACGCGACATGATGCTGACACCATTGCGGAGAATGCCGGTAAAGCGTGAGAAGTCCTGATCCTCGAGGTATGAACCGTCGCACCAGCGGCGAATCTCGAGTGCTATAGTGTTCTCGCCGGGCTTGACGAATTTTGTTATGTCGAAATCAGCCTGCAGCTTGGAGTCCTCGGAGTAGCCTGCTTCTTTGCCGTTGACCCATACTTTTACGCAAGAGGAAGCGGCGCCGATATTAAGTATTATCTGACGTTTGTCCTTGAGATAGTCGGCCGGTATGTCTACTGTCGTTACGTATTGTCCTACGCCGTTGCGCTCATATGGCACATGAGGAGGATTGTTGTCGAAAAGACCGCGCCAGGGATAGCCTACATTGACATACATAGGTTTTCCGTAGCCTTCAAGCTCCCAGAGGCCCGGTACGCTGATCGTACCCCAGCCGGAGGTGTCATAGCCTTTTTCATAGAATTTGTCGGCTGTGCCGGCGTCTGTGGCATTGTTGAAATGGCGGAAAGCCCATTTGCCGTTGAGCGATGTTGTCTTTGTCTGCGGAGTCGCGAAGGATGCCGTCATAGGCATGCGGTTGCGGCTTGTGACATCTGCGTTTTCCCAGTCGTTTGCTGGTTTTGCACCGTAAGCCGTGAGAAGGCTCATGCCCATGATGAGGGCCATTAATTTTTTCATGGTCTTAGGATTGATTGTGACTGCAAAGTTAGAAAAAAACTGTTACAGTTGCAAAAATATTACCCGGCAGACATGGGTGTCCGCCGGGTAATGACATATTTATAGGATTAGGTTTGGCTTATCGTGTTGCAGCAGCTTTTGCAGCGGCAGCCTTGCGACGAGAGTCGGTAAGGTAAGCTACGGGGCTTGCGACCCAGATGGTAGCGCATGTACCGATGATCACACCGAAGAGCATTGCGAATGTGAAGCTGCGGATAGCGTCGCCACCGAGAATGAAGATACAGAGAAGTACGAGCAAGGTCGATGCCGATGTCATGATCGTACGGCTCAATGTGGTGTTGATCGACTTGTTGATAGTGGTAAAGAAGTCCTGCTTGGGATAGAGGGCTGTGTTCTCACGCACACGGTCGAATACTACCACGGTATCGTTGATCTGATAACCGATAACGGTAAGTATGGCGGCGATGAAGGTCTGATCCACTTCCATTGCGAAGGGAAGTATGCCGTAGAAGAGCGAATAGAAGCCGATGATTGTGAAGGCGGTAAACGCTACTGCGGCAAGAGCGCCGAGCGAGAAGGCAACGTTGCGGAAGCGGAGCAGGATGTAGAGGAACATCGCTATAAGAGCGATTGCAACAGCGATGTATGCGTCGGTGCGCATGTCGTCGGCTACCGAAGGTCCTACCTTCTGCGAGCTTACGATGCCCTGCGAGGCGTCGGTTGTAGAGAACTCTTCGGCTGTCATGCCGTCGCGCAGATAGGGCTGCAGGGCGGTGTAGAGCTTGCCGGTAATCTCACGCTCTGTGTCGGCGTTCTCGTCGTTGATCTTGTAGTTGGTCGATACACGTACCTGATTCGAGCTTTCGATGGTAATTACCGAGGTAGATGCGCCGGGGAACTGCTCGGCGAGTACCTGCTGGAGTTCTACCGTGTTGACGGGCTGTTCGAACTTGACGATGTAGTTGCGGCCACCCGAGAAGTCGATACCCTGGTTGAGACCACGGGCGAAGAGCGAGATGACTACGATTGCTACGAGTGCGAGTACGACAGAGAAGCTGATCTTGCGCTGGCCGAGGAAGTTGATGTTTGAGTTGACAAACATTTTTCTCGAAAGGCCGGTTGAGAATGTGAGCTTGTTGAAGGCATCGGTCTTGCTGAACCAGAGGAAGAAGAGGCGGCTCAGATATACTGCCGTGAAGAACGAGCATACAAGGCCGATAATCAGCGTGGTGGCGAAGCCCTTGATAGGACCTGTACCGAAGAGAAGGAGGATTACACCGGTAATAACCGAGGTAAGGTTAGAGTCGAAGATTGCGGAGAAGGCGTTGCTGTAACCGTCGGCGAGGGCGTTACGCACGTTCTTGCCTGCGCGGAGCTCTTCTTTGGTACGTTCGAAAATAAGCACGTTGGCGTCGACTGCCATACCGAGAGCGAGCACGATACCTGCGATACCACTCATTGTGAGCACTGCCTGGAACGAGGCGAGGATACCCATGGTAAAGAAGAGGTTGCAGAGGAGGCAGATGTTGGCGATCAGGCCGGGGATAACTCCGTAGAAGGCCATCATGAACACCATCAGAAGCACGAGGGCCACGATGAACAAGATGAAACCGGCTTCGATAGCCTGCTTGCCGAGTGACGGGCCGACAACCATATCGGAGATGATATGTACTTTGGCGTCCATCTTACCTGACTTGAGCACGTTGGCAAGGTCGCGGGCCTCTTCGATAGAGAAGTCGCCTGTGATCGACGATTGGCCGCCTTCAATCTTGTCGTTGACGTTAGGAGCCGAGTATACTTTGTCGTCGAGTACGATGGCTACCTGCTTGCCTATGTTCTGGCCGGTAACGCGAGCCCAGTTGCGAGCGCCTTCAGCGTTCATGCGCATCGATACTTCCACACCACGGAGGGGATCGGGGTTCGATGTGGCGTCGCTCACTGCTTTGCCGTCGAGAGCGGGCTTGCCGGCGTTGGCCTTGAGTGCATACAATGGAGTGCCGAAGTTTGTCTCGTTGCCGTTGGCGTCGGTGCGTACGGTGGGTTTAACACCCCAGCGCAGACGGAGGTCGGAGGGCAGGAGATTCTTGGCGGCCGGCGACTCGAGAAGAGCGTCGACAGCTGCCATTGTCTTTGCGTCGGCTGCATAACCTACGGTAGCGCCGTAGCCTCCGCGAGCGAGTACGTTCTGGAGAGCCTGAGCGTTGACTGTAGTATCGTTAACCACACGAGCGAGCAGAGAGCTGAAAGCATTCTGCAGCTGGTCGGCTGTATATGTTTCGTAAAATTCGAGGTTGGCAGAGCGCTGGAGGAGATCGCGTACACGCTCATGGTCTTTCACACCGGGGAGCTCGAGAAGGATCTGACCGTCCTTGCCCTGAAGAACCTGGATGTTGGGCGATACAACGCCGAACTGGTCGATACGGTTGCGGAGGACGTTTGTGGCCGAGTTGTCGACGCGGTCCTTGACCTGAGCCTTGAGAGTGGAACGAACAGCATCGTCATTTGCACCTGAGGCTACGATATCCTGGAAAACGACAGAGAAGTCGGCCTGGGGCTTAGCCTGACGGTAAAGCTCGATGAAGCTGCTTACAAAATCGTCGCTCTTATGGGTCGTTACCATCTCGTTGGCGCCACGCAGAGCGGCTTCGAATACAGAGTCGGTATCGCCGGCTTTCATTGAGCGGAGCATGTCGGGCATGTCGACCTGGAGGATAACGTTCATACCGCCCTTGAGGTCGAGACCGAGGCCTACGCCCCATTTGCGTACATCATTAAGAGTGTAGAGACCTGCATACACCTTTTTGTCGGCCAGCGAATCCATGTAGTGCTTGTAGGCCTGATTGTAGGCTGCGTCATCGTTGTCGCCCGATTCTACTTTGGCATATTCGGCTGCCTGATTCTCATAATTGCTGCTTACGAATGTAAACGACAGGTAGAACAGGCACACCAAAACCAAGAAAATAGCAATTACGCCGGCAACGACGCTTCCTAATTTTCCTTTGCTTTGCATGTAATTTTTATGGTTTAATTATTAATAAATATTCAGGTTTGTAACAAATGGTATTATTTCAGCTTGCAAATATAGTGATAAATCTTCAGATGCACAAAAAAAAGCGCTCTCGGCGCTTTTTTAGGCTTTGTTGTGCTTGTTTTGCATCACTTATGTTAGAGATAGCTCTTGAGAAGCTTGCTTTTCTGGCCTTTGAGGCGGCGAATCGCTTTTTCCTTGATCTGGCGGACGCGCTCACGGGTAAGGTCGAATTTGGCGCCTATCTCCTCGAGTGTCATCTCCTGGCATCCGATGCCGAAGAACATCTTGAGTATCTCGCGCTCACGCTCGTTGAGCTGACGCAGGGCGCGCTCTACTTCGTTCGACAGTGATTCCTGTGTGAGAGAAGCGTCGGCCGAGGGGCTGTCCTCGTTTGTGAGGACGTCGAGCAGACTGTTGTCCTCGCCTTCTACAAAGGGGGCGTCGACCGATATGTGGCGGCCGCTTACCTTTAATGTGTCGGCGATCTTCTCAACGGGTACGTCGAGGCGCTCGGCAAGTTCCTCGGGCGAGGGACGGCGTTCGTTTTCCTGTTCGAATTTCGACAGCGCCTTGCCGATCTTGTTGAGCGATCCTACCTGATTGAGCGGCAGGCGCACGATGCGGCTCTGCTCGGCAAGCGCCTGGAGGATGCTCTGGCGAATCCACCATACAGCGTAGGAGATGAATTTGAAGCCGCGTGTCTCGTCGAATTTACGGGCTGCTTTTATCAGACCGAAGTTGCCCTCGTTGATAAGGTCGGGCAAGGACAGACCCTGGTTCTGGTATTGTTTGGCAACCGACACTACAAAGCGAAGGTTGGCGCGAGTTAATTTTTCGAGTGCTGCCTGATCGCCTTGGCGTATGCGCTGGGCAAGCTCGACCTCTTCTTCTACTGATATAAGTTCTTCACGGCCTATCTCTTGTAGATATTTGTCGAGCGACGCGCTTTCGCGGTTGGTGATCGATTTGGTAATTTTAAGTTGTCTCATTCTCTTATAAAGTACCTGTTGAGTTGCAATTAGCGTGCAAATTTACTAAAATTTTTTAATATACGAAAATATTAATTCATTTCTGTATATCATGGAGGAGGTAGAGGTATGGGGAGCACGCCCTTTTAGATTGCTTCCACTGACGAAATAACGTCGGCAAAATGCTGATTGATACACTTTGCCGGCGTTATTTATGTTTTTTTAAGGAATAATCGACTTCGGTCTTTATTTATATCGTGCCCAGCGGATTATTTCTACGAGAGTAGGTTTCTTGCCGTACATGAATATTCCGACACGATATATCTTGGCGCATACCCATATGAGCAGCATGAAGCTGATATAGAGGACTACAAGCGACACGATTATCTCCCATGCAGGTACGCCGAACGGCAGTCGGCTCATCATGGTCATAGGCGAGGTAAACGGTATTACCGATAGCCAGAAGGCCATGTCGGAGGTCGGGTTGTTTATTACCGACATCGATGCTATGATACCTATTATTACCGGCATGGTGGCTATGGAGGTAAGCTGCGAGGCATCCTGTATGTTGTCTACCGCCGAACCTATGGCAGCGAATATGGCCGAGTAGAACAGATATCCGCCGATGAAGAATAGAAGCATGTAAACGGCAAGCGATATGATGAAGCCTACGTCGGAGAGCTGTGCTATTATTCCGGCAAATTCAGGCTCGGTTGCGGCTTCGGGCATGGCGGCCATCATCGGGAGGGCAAAGCTCGAGCACAGACCGAGTATGCCGGTCCATATGAGTATCTGGGTTATGGCTACGAGGCCTACGCCGATGATCTTGCCGAGCATAAGCCACTGCGGCTTGACGGACGATACCACGAGTTCGAGCACACGGTTGGTCTTCTCCTCGATGATCGAAGTCATTACCATCTGGCCGTAGATGAGGATAAACATATAGAGCATCATGTCCATTACCAGAGCCAGAATGTACGACAGGACAGATGATGTGGCGGTGTCTTCTTCCTTGTCGATATCGATTATCGGCATTGTGATGTCTACCTTGACTTCGCGAAGTATCTTTTCGAGGTTCTCGATGTTGTATGCCTTCAGTCTTACGTCCTCGATGGCATCGCATACCTGACCTGAGATGTAAGAGTCGGAAACCATTGTGAGTGATCCGTGGGAGTAGAGGATCACGGCGTCCTGAGGTTTCTCTATCGCTTTCGAGCCGAGGACGAGGATGGCGTCGTAGCCGTCGTTTGTCCTGGCTTCATCTATGCTTTCGTCGCCGGTAAAGACAAATTTGATTTCATCGTTGCTCTTGAGCCTTGCTGCGAGTATGCCTGTCTCGTCGATTACGGCAACTGTCTTGCTCTCGCTTTCGCTGAACAGCATGATGAGTGCCGGGGCAAACATCATGGCGATCATCAGCAGCGGCACGACAAGTGTGCTTATGATGAAGCTTTTACGTTTTACGCGCTCGAGGTATTCGCGCATTATTACTATGCTGAGGCCTGATTTCATTGCTCTTCGGGTTGTGATTGGTTAGATGCGTTTACAGCCGAGACGAAAATATCGTCCATCGACGGCAGCAGGCACCGGAACGAGTTGATGGCTACTTCCTGATTTGCGGCGGCGAGGAAGGGTCGCACGGCTGAGGCGTCGGGCAGCGATACCGTGGCGGTGGCGAAGCCTTCGGGATTGATGCCGCCGAGCTTGACGTCGAAGCCGGTATTGCTGAGCGCGTCGGGAGCGCCGGCGAAACATATTTCGTAGCGGTTGTCGCTGAAGCGTTCGCGTATCTCGCGCACAGGGCCACTGAGTATGTTGCGGCTGCGGTTGATCAATGTTATTTCATCGCACAACTCCTCGACCGACGCCATGTTGTGGGTTGAGAATATCACTGTCGCTCCTTCGTCGCGCAGTTTGAGAATCTCGTGTTTCAGTATGCCGGCATTTATGGGGTCGAAGCCCGAGAAGGGTTCGTCGAAGATGAGCAGTGACGGCTTGTGGAGCACGGTAACGATAAACTGTACTTTCTGGGCCATGCCTTTGGAGAGCTCTTCTACCTTCTTGTCCCACCATTCGCTGATGTCGAGGCGTTCGAACCACTGACGCAGTGAAGCCTCGGCTTCACGGCGTTTAAGGCCTTTGAGCCTGGCGAAGAACAATGCCTGCTCGCCGACCTTCATTTTTTTGTAAAGGCCTCTTTCCTCAGGCAGATAACCGATTCTTACTACGTCGTCGGCAGTGAGTGTGTGGCCGTCGAAAGTGACTATGCCGCTGTCGGGGGCGGTAAT
The DNA here is from genome assembly GCA_017620635.1 of Muribaculaceae bacterium. Lineage (GTDB taxonomy): Bacteria > Bacteroidota > Bacteroidia > Bacteroidales > Muribaculaceae > CAG-873. Next base: position 38,229 of record JAGAUV010000067.1, read on the forward strand.
ATGGTTGATGATTCTGATCAGAGTTGTCTTGCCGGCGCCGTTAGGCCCAAGCAAGCCGTAGACTTTACCGCGAGGCACGGCTATCGATACGTCGTCGAGCGCACGGTGCTTGGTAAAGTCTTTTGTGATATGTTCGGCTGTTATTATGTTTTCCATACTTGATTAGACGCACGAAATGCGTATTTATTACATGGATTCCGAAAAATTTTATGCTTCCAGGAGAGATAGACACTTGCCGTCGAAGACCGCATAGGTGGATCTGTTGATCCAGTTGCCGAGAATTATGAGCCGGCAGTGCTCGCTTACCTTGTGGTCGAGTGCTATGTGCAGATGACCTATAATAATATAGCGCAGCTCGGGATCGGCCGCCGACAGGCGCACGGCTTCTTCTGTTACCGACGCTACCGCCTGCTGTGGTATGGCGTCGTTGCCTTCCGAACCTTTGCGGCTGTGGCTGCTCCAGGCATGCGCGAAGGGTATGGTCCAGCGAGGGTGTATGCCAGAAAACAGTTTCTGCAGAATTTTATTGTGGAAAATGGAACGGAGGCATCTGTACGCTCCGGGCTGGGGCCCGAAGTTGTCGCCGTGGCCGAGATAGAACAGAGTGCCGTCGATGCGTCGCTCTATGCCTCCTTCTTTTGTGTCGATTATCTCTATGCCTATTTCATCGCGCAGATAATCGAATATCCAGATGTCGTGGTTGCCTGTAAACCATACGATGCGTATGCCCATGTCGGCCATACGGGCAAGCTGTCCGAAGAAGCGCACGTAGCCGCGCGGTACGACAGTGCGGTACTCAAACCAATAGTCGAGCACGTCGCCGAGCAGATATATGGCCTTGGCATCGTCTTCGATGGAGCGCAGGAAGTCGACCACACGCCGCTGGTGGGCATGTCCGTCGGGTATGTATGCGGCGCCGAGGTGCAGATCGCTCAGGAAATATGTCTTGTCGCGCTCGCTCATAAAAGGCCTAACTCGAGTTTAGCCTCCTCACTCATCATGTCCTGTGTCCACTCGGGCTCGAATACGATGTTGACATTGACCGAGCTTACTCCCTCCACGCTTTCGAGCTTCATGCGCACGTCTTCGAGGATGAAGTCGGCCATGGGGCAGTTGGGGGCTGTGAGAGTCATGTCTACATTCAGTGTGCCGTCGTCTTTAAGGTCGATTTTGTATACCAGGCCCAAAGAGTATATGTCGACAGGTATCTCGGGGTCGTAGACCGTGCGAAGCATTTCTACGACTTTTTCTTCTATAGTGAGTTTTTCGTCGGGTGTCATGTGTGCTGTTGTTTGTATGTGCAAAATTACTCAATTTTTTGTAACCCTTGCATTATAAATGAAATATTGCATGAAAATGGCCGCTAAACATGAGGAAACAAAATTAGATGAAAAAAAGTTCGGTAAAAATTTGTGCGTTTCATAAATAAGTAGTAATTTTGCAGTCGCAAAGAGCAAAAAACTCTCGGCGCATTAGCTCAACTGAATAGAGCATCTGACTACGGATCAGAAGGTTACAGGTTTGAATCCTGTATGCGTCACGAAATTTTTGGTTTTATTTCATAATTAGTAGTAGTTTATTGACGGCGCATTAGCTCAACTGAATAGAGCATCTGACTACGGATCAGAAGGTTACAGGTTTGAATCCTGTATGCGTCACAAAGAGAGCATCAAGGGCTGTAATGACCGGGATGCTCTTTTTGTTGCAATATAATTACTCGCTGTGCGTTAATATGTTATGCGTATAGTTATCTCTCTCATATTACTGATAATAAGCACCGGCCTTGTACGGGCGGCCGACCCCGAAGCCATGAGGGCGCTCGCCGAATCGACCCCTTCGGTGCATCGGAATCCTTATCGCGGCTATTCCTGGCGTGTGGACGAACAGGGCGATACTGTAATGGTCGTCTTCCTGCACGAGCTGACGGTGTATCCGCCAATGAAGTTCAAGAACAAGAAGCAGGAGGAGTTTTTCTGGCGCACGGTGCGCGATGTCAAGCTCACTCTTCCCTATGCCAAGCTGATTGCGGAGACTCTGGTGGAGACATACGAGTATATCGAGACCTTTGAGACACAGAAAGAGCGCGAGGACTACCTCAAAAGCATGGAAAGCGCCCTTTTCGAACAGTATAAGCCTGTGCTTAAGAAATTCTCGCGCCGCCAGGCAAAGACGCTTATCAAACTCATACAGCGCGAGACCCATCAGTCGAGCTACGATATTGTCAAGGCGTTTTTAGGTTCGTTCAGGGCTACGTTCTGGCAGGGCTTCGGCCGTCTTTTCGGCGTGAGCCTCAAGAGTAGCTTCAACCCGGCCAAAGACAAGGACGATGCCACGCTCGACCGTATAGCGCGTTGTGTAGAGGAGGGGACTATATAATATATGATAGGGGGCGACTCTGTGATGAAGCATTATCAGGCCTATATGCTGCTTGAGCGCGGCCTGAGCGACAACACACGTGAGGCTTACTGCTCTGATGTGAGCCGTTTTCTCACATGGCTCGACAGTGGGGTAGGGATAGAGGATATCACGGTCGACCACCTCGAGAACTTCATCTATGAGTTGCATGAATTAGGTATTGCGCCGCGTTCGCAGGCCCGTATCATATCAGGTCTGAAATCGTTTTTCCGCTACCTTACCATAGAGAAGATACGTCCCGACGACCCTGTGTCGCTCATAGAGGCGCCGGCAATAGGCCGTCATCTGCCCGAGGTGCTGTCGATCGATGAAATCGACGCCATGATAGCCGCTATCGACGATTCGGATTCGCTGGGCTTGCGTAATCGCGCGATAATAGAGGTGCTTTACGGGTCGGGGCTGCGAGTGAGCGAGCTATGCACGCTCGAGCGGCGCCGCGTATTCCTCGACGAAGGTTTCCTTACCGTATGCGGTAAGGGCAACAAGGAGCGTATGGTGCCGATGAGCGATGCCGCCGTAGAGCAGATAAGGCTGTATCTGCAGGACTTCGACCGTAGCGGAGCAGTCGTTAAGCCGGGCGAGGAGGACTATCTTTTTCTCAATCGTCGTGGCGCGCACCTAACACGAGTGATGATATTCTATATAGTCCGCGATCTCGCCGAGAAGGCCGGCATCCGTAAGACTATCTCTCCGCATACCCTGCGGCATTCGTTCGCAACACATCTGCTCGAAGGCGGAGCCAATCTGCGAGCCATACAGCAGATGCTCGGACACGAGAGCATCGCCACCACGGAGATATATCTCCATCTCGACAATACGCACCTCCGCGAAGAGATCCTTGCCCACCATCCGCGCAACATCCGCTGAATGCCTCCGGGTCAGGAGGCGGTGCGGCGGCGAGTGGCTCTAAGGAAGAAGATGAAGTAGAGGACGGCGGCAAGCATCAGGCAGACGGAGAAGCTGAGCACGATGCCGTAAAGTCCCATACCGGCCGGGAATGCCATGAGCCATGTTACCGGCAGGCCGACGACTATATAGCTCACGAACGCGATATAGAGCATTGGCATCACTTTGGATGTGCCGCGCAGAGCGTTGGCAAATGTTATCTGTGTGGCGTCGCCGGCCTGATAGAGCGCCATAGGCACCAACAGTGTCACGGCAAGCGATATTACCTCGGTATCGTCGGTAAAGACACCCATGATTGAATCGCCGAAGAAGAGGAACAGGCAGCATACCAGCCCCATTGTCACAAGCATGATGTGGTATCCGGCCCATGTGTAGCGGCGCATGCCGGCATTGTCGGCTTTGCCGGCGGCGTGGCTGACGTCGATCGCCATTGCTGCCCCCAGGCTGTAATATATACAGAAACCGAACATGCCGCTTATTACCACTATCTGGAAGGCGGCCAGAGATATCGCGCCGAGCCAGCCGGCGAATATGGCGGCGCCCGAGAATGCGGCGGTCTCGAATGTCATCTGCATCGACACGGGGAATCCGGTGCTTATTATTTGACCGATCTCTCCTTCCTTGCGCGCCGAATGGCGGAAGCCGTTCAGATATTTGTGTGCGAATGGAGCCTTGAAGAATACAAGCGCGAGGACTACGGCGCATAGTATCCTCGCCCCGAGGGTGCTGAATCCGGCTCCCAAAAGGCCTAATTCCGGCGCTCCCCAGTGGCCGTAGATCAGAATGTAGTTGCCGATTATATTCAGGCCGTTGGCAGCCAGTACTATCCATGTGGGCAGGCCTGTGCGGCCTATCGCGAAGCTCCACTGCGAGAATACATTAAATACCGATACGAAGATCATGCCGGCCAGGACGGTAAGATAATAGGGGCGAATGAGCGGCAGGAGGTGTTCGGGCTGCCCGAGGCGGTGCAGGTTGAAGTAGAACACGACCATCAGGGCCGAGATGATCAGAGTGAAGACGATGTTTATGGCTAGCCCGAGACGGACGGTTCGGCCTATCCTGTCATTGTCGCTGCGCACGAAAATTGCGCCTATCAGTGGCGTGAGGCCATATGTAAAGCCGAGTACTGCCATTATGGCGACATTGAATGTGTTGTTGACAAACGATGCCGACGCCAGGGCCTCGGTGGAGTAATGGCCTACCATGATGTTGTCGGCAAAACTGACGGCGATATTGCCCAACTGCCCTAACAGCAGTGGGAATGCAAGCTTGATGATTGACTTGTAGCAGTTTATGTAATCGCGAAAGAATTGTGACATTGCGCATCCGATAAAAAACATTAAGGACATAAGTTATTATGCCCTTAATGAAGATTTATGTTGACTTTATGATCAGTCCCTGTTTCCGAATATGCGGAGGAGATAGAGGAAGAGGTTGATGAAGTCGAGGTAGAGCGAGAGCGCGCCGATAGTGGCGAGTCGGCCTACAGAATCTCCGGGGGCAGCCTGCGCCATAGCCTTGATCTGCTGGGTGTCCCATGCGGTAAGACCGATGAAGATCAGGACGCCGGCGATAGATATGATCCAGTCGAGCGACGAGCTGTGCATGAAGAGATTGACAAGCGAGGCAATGATGAGTCCGATAAGAGCCATGATGAGGTATGATCCTATCTTCGACAGATCCTGGCTTGTGAAGTAGCCGTAGATACTCATTGCGCCGAATGTGCCGGCGGTAATGAAGAAGGTCTTGACGATGGCGGTCATGCTGTAGACCACGAATATCGAGCTTAGCATAAGACCGTTGACCACGGCGAAGAGATAGAACAGCATAGTGGCTACGGTGCTGCTCATCTTGTTGATGCCGGCGCTGATACCTATCACGAGACCGAACTCGGCGATGATAAGCAGCCACATCATCCATGAGTTGGCCGCCATGTAATAGAGGAAGCCGTTGTTGGCGCAGAAGAGTGCGGTAAATGCTGTCACGATCAGAGCAAGCGTCATCTTGAAGTAGACACGCTTCATAGTCGAGCTGACGGTGTTTGTCAGGCTACGGAGTTCGTTGAGGGGGGTGTAATCGTAGCGATTTTGTCCCTGATACTGGTTGTTATACATAATGATAGAGAGTTGTTTGTTACATTCTTTCTACTACGTTGATGCCGAGAAGGGCAAGGGCTGTGCGGATTGTGCGCGAGGTAGCTTCGGAGAGTGCTATGCGCAGCGAGCACACTTCCTTCGAGTCCTTGAGGATAGAGCAGTCGTGGTAGAACTGGTTGTATTCTTTTGTAAGGTCGTAGGCGTAGTTTGCTATCAGGGCCGGCGAATAGCTGCGTCCTGCTTCGGCTACCACGCCGGGGAAGTCGCCGAGACGCTGTATGAGAGCGATCTCGCGTTCGTTGGGTACGACATTGGAATAGTCGGCGGCTTCGAAACCGGCTTCGGTGGCCTTGCGGAGTACTGACCGGATACGTGCGTAGGTGTACTGTATGAAGGGGCCGGTGTTGCCGTTGAAGTCGATAGATTCCTTGGGATTGAAGGTCATGTTCTTGCGAGGATCTACCTTGAGCAAGAAGTATTTCAGAGCACCCAGGCCTACGGTCTCGGCGATATTGTCGATCTCGGCATCGGTCAGACCGTCGGTCTTGCCAAGCTGTGTGGCTACTTCTCTTGCCGAGTTGACCATTTCAGCCATAAGGTCGTCGGCGTCGACAACTGTACCCTCGCGGCTCTTCATCTTGCCTTCGGGGAGCTCTACCATGCCGTAGCTGAAGTGTACGAGGTCTTTGCCCCATTTGAAACCGAGGCGGTCGAGGATGATAGCGAGTACCTGGAAGTGATAGTTCTGCTCGTTGCCGACAACGTATATCATCTTGTCGATGGGGTAGTCGTCGAAACGCTGTTTGGCGGTGCCGATATCCTGAGTCATGTATACCGAGGTGCCGTCGCTGCGGAGGAGTAGCTTTTCGTCGAGTCCGTTCTCGCGCAGATCGGCCCATACAGATCCGTCCTCGCGGCGGTAGAGCACACCTTTTTCGAGGCCTTCGAGCACTTTTGCCTTGCCGTCGAGGTATGTTTGCGATTCATAGTATATTTTGTCGAATCCTACGCCCATGCGTTTGTAGGTCTCGTCGAAACCGGCATATACCCATTCGTTCATTTTCGCCCAGAGAGCGCGTACTTCGGGGTCGCCGTCTTCCCACTTGCGCAGCATGGCACGGGCGTCGGCCATAATGGTCGATGCGGCCTCTGCTTCCTCATCGGTCATGCCTTGCTCCTTGAGCGCTTTGAGCTCGGCCTTGTAGTGCTTGTCGAAAGCGACATAGCAGTCGCCAACGAGGTGGTCGCCTTTTGTAGCGGCGCTTTCCGGCGTTGCGTTGTCGAACCACCGCTGCCATGCCAGCATCGATTTGCAGATATGTATGCCGCGGTCGTTTACGATATTTGTCTTTACCACTTTGTTGCCGCAAGCCTTAAGGATGTTTGAGAGCGAGCTGCCGAGGAGAATGTTGCGCAGATGTCCGAGGTGCAGGGGCTTGTTGGTGTTCGGCGACGAATATTCCACCATGACCAGAGGGCTTGCGTCGGTCACGGGCTTTGTGCCCCAGTTGCTGTCGGCTGCGATGTTGGCAAGCACACCGTTCCAGTAGGTGGGTATTATGACTATGTTGAGGAATCCCTTTACGACATTGAACGCCGAAACGGCCGGTTCGTTTGCTACGAGCCATTCGCCAATTTCCGTACCTACGGCTTCGGGAGCCTTTCTTGCGGCTTTGACCCAAGGGAATACCATGACGGTAAGGTTGCCTTCAAACTCCTTGCGAGTGGCCTGAGGTACAATGCTGTCGGCCGGAGCATCGACAGCGTAAAGTTCTTTTACCGCCTTGCTGACGGCCTGTGATATTATTTTGTCGATCGACATGTATGTAGTGTTTACTATATTAGATATCAATTATTCGAAACGGTCGCCGAATTTGACCTTCACATCGGTAACCATGCGTTTGATCTCCTGCTCGTGGCTTTTGGGGCATATGAGCAGTATGCCGTCGGCGTCGGCAACGATATAGTCTTCGAGCCCGTCGACAACGATCAGTTTCTCGCCGCGTACGGCAAATATATTGCCTCGGCTGTTGTAGGCCAGTACGTTGCAGTTCTGAGTCACGTTCGCATCGTTGTTCTTCGGCGACAGGTCGTAGAGCGCGCCCCATGTGCCGAGGTCGCTCCATCCGAATGTCACAGTCTCCACATATACGTTGTCGGCTTTTTCCATTACCGAGTAGTCAATGGAGATGCTTATACATGAAGGATATGCGGCGGAAATGAACTCTGTTTCGGCTTTGGGGTCGAGATAGGTCTCACTTGTGGCATCGTCGAATACCGCGGCTATATCGGGCACATATTTGGCGATAGCCTCGCGTATGGTTTTCGCTGTCCAGATAAAGATGCCCGAGTTCCAGAAAAATTCGCCGGAGTCAATGAATACCTTTGCCAGTTCTAAATCGGGCTTCTCGGTAAATGTCTTCACTTTGCTGATGCTGCCTTCCACTTCGTCGCCTATCTGGATGTAGCCGTAGCCGGTCTCTGGCCTTGTCGGCTCTATGCCGAGAGTGAGCAGGGCGTTGTTGCGCTCTACGAAGTCGAAGCCGGTCATGATGCTGAGCTCGAACTCGGCTTCACGTGTTATTACATGATCGGCCGGGGTAACGATCATCGATGCTTCGGGGTCGCGGGCGGCTATGTGACATGCGGCCCAGGCTATGCAGGGCGCTGTGTTGCGGCGGACCGGCTCGAACAATATCTGGCTGTCATGAACTTCGGGCAGCTGCTCGCGCACGAGGTCGGCATAGCGCTCGTTGGTCATGATTATGATGTTTTCGGAGGGTATGAGGTTGCGTATGCGGTCGAAACTCATCTGTAATAATGTACGGCCGGTGCCTAAAAAGTCGATAAACTGTTTAGGCAGCCTTGTACGGCTATAAGGCCAGAAACGACTTCCGATGCCTCCGCACATTATTACGCAATAACGGTGTTTGTTAAGTTCCATCGTATTTAGTGTGTATTTGTTTCGCTAAATTACGAAATTATTGTGAATTATCAAAGTGCTGCTATCGGTAAAATTATTACTCTTCGTCGTATTTCTGGTACAGGAGATCGTTGTAGGGGAATCGAGTGAGGTGTATCTCTCGGGCCATGGCGTAGAGCTTGGCCTTGAGCTCGTCGATATTTGTGCCTTTACGTGCGCTGATGAATACGCAGTTATCGTTCATTTTAGCCATCCACGAAGCCTTGAGCTCGTCGAGGGTAATGTTGCAGCGTTGACGCGGCGTGAGGTCGTCCTCGTCCTTGGGGCTGCAGGTAAATGCGTCGATTTTGTTGAAAACGATCAACATCGGCTTGTCGGCTCCGTCGCATATCTCGCGCAGTGTGAGGTCTACGACCTCGATCTGCTCTTCGAAGTTGGGGTGCGAGATGTCTACCACATGGACGAGTATGTCGGCTTCGCGTACCTCGTCGAGTGTCGATTTGAAGGAATCGACCAGATGAGTCGGCAGTTTGCGGATGAAGCCTACAGTATCGGTAAGCAGGAATGGCAGATTGTCGATGACTACTTTACGCACAGTGGTGTCGAGAGTGGCGAAGAGCTTGTTTTCGGCGAAAACGTCGCTCTTGCTCAAGAGGTTCATCAGTGTTGACTTGCCCACGTTTGTATATCCTACGAGAGCGACACGGGTCAGCTTGCCTCGGTTCTTGCGCTGTACGGCTTTCTGGCGGTCGATAGCGGCGAGCTCTTGTTTGAGCAGAGATATGCGGTTGAGGATTATACGGCGGTCGGTCTCGATCTGAGTCTCGCCGGGACCACGCATGCCTATACCGCCTCGCTGGCGCTCAAGGTGTGTCCACATGCGCGTAAGACGAGGCAGCAGATACTGGTATTGTGCCAGCCCGACCTGCGTCTTGGCGTTGGCGGTCTGGGCGCGGTTGGCGAAGATGTCGAGGATCAGCGATGTGCGGTCGAGAATCTTTACACATAGCTCGCGCTCGATGTTGAGCACCTGTTTGCTTGTGAGGTCATCGTCGAAGATGGCCATATCTATGTCGCCTCGCTCCTCGATGTACTGCTTGATCTCTTCGAGTTTGCCTTTGCCGACAAAAGTCCTCGGGTTCGGGTAGTCGAGTTTCTGCGTGAATGTCTGCACGGTCTGAGCACCGGCAGTGTCGGCGAGAAAAGCGAGCTCGGCGAGGTATTCGGCCGATTTCTGTTCGTCCTGCTGCGGCGTTACAAGTCCGATGAGTATAGCCTTTTCGGGTTCGGCGCCCTGTGGTATGTTAGTCGATAATTTCATATGTCAGCAGTACATTGCTTCGATCTGGCTGGCATAGTGGCTGTTGATTGCCGGACGGCGTATCTTCAGTGTGTTTGTCAGCTCTCCGTTTTCGATGGTAAACTCTTTAGGCAGAAGGGTAAATCGTTTGATTTTCTCGAAACCGGCAAATCCTTTCTGCAGTTTCTCGATTCGTTCGGCTATGAACTTGCGTATTTCGTTGTTCTCGACCAAATCCTCAAGCGAGTTGAAAGTAATACCTTTCTTGCGCGCATAGTCCTTGAGCGCTTCGAAAGCCGGTATTATTATGGCTGTCACATATTTGCGCTGGTCTCCGATAACTGCCACCTGTTCGATGTATCTGTCTTCGCCCAGACGGCTTTCGATGGCCTGAGGCGCTATGTATTTGCCGTTTGATGTCTTGAAGAGATCCTTGAGCCTTTCGGTCAGCACGAGCGCGCCACTCTGGTCGAACAGGCCGGCGTCGCCGGTACGGAACCATCCGTCGGCGGTAAATGCTTTTGCGTCCTCCTCGGGGCGTCCGTAGTAGCCGCGCATCACAGTGGGGCCCTTGACGAGTATCTCGTTGTTCTCGCCGATCTTTACCTGTACCCCGGGCAGGGTAGTGCCTACGCTTCCGATTTCGTAATCGATAGACGGATAGCAGCTTACGGTGGCTGTGGTCTCGCTTAGACCGTAGCCTATCACTATGTTGATGCCGCATGTGTGCAGGAACTCTGTGATAGTCGCCGACAGCGGAGCGCCGGCTGTGGGGAATATGTTGCCGTTCTCGATGCCGATAGTCTTGCGCAGTTTGCTGAATATCTGTTTGTCGAAGAATTTGTATTGCATCTCGAGCCATGCCGGGACTTTGAGGCCGAGTCGGGCGTAATCGAGGTTGCGTTTCGCGCCTACCTTGAGCGCGCGTTCTATCATGATCTTCGAAATGCCGGTGGTAGAGGCGATTTTCTCCTGGACGGCGGTATAGACTTTCTCCCAGAATCGCGGCACACTGCACATGCACGAGGGCCTTGCGATCTTTATGCCTTCCTGTATGCGGTGCGGATCAGTGTTGATGGCAACCCTGATGCCTTCGCTGAGGCAGAAATAGGTCCATGCTTTCTCGAATATGTGGCTCAGGGGGAGGAAGCATATCGATGTGTCGCGGTCGCTGATCATGTCGAGCCTTTTGTGGTGTATCTCGATGGCGGCGTTGAAGCAGCTGTGAGGCAGTATGGCGCCCTTGGGTTCGCCTGTAGTGCCTGAGGTGTAGATGAGTGTCGCGATGTCGTTGTCCGATGCTTCGGCGCTTCGCTTGTCTACAGCGGCGCGGCATTTGTCGCTCGCCAGAGAACCGAGCTCCAGCAGCTCGCTGAAACGCAGCGAGTCGCTGTCGGTGTCGTCGAGCTTTACTTCCGGGCCGATGACTATGATCTTGTGCAGGCCCGGGCATTCGGAAAGCACCGAACGGGCTATGTTGTAGTGATTCTGGTTGCCGACAACAATTATCTTAGCTCCGGCATCGTTGACAATATATTTTACCTGCTCCGGGCTGCTGGTGGCATATATCGCCACGGGGATAGCGCGGTTGCGGTAACAGCCGAAATCAGTGTGCAGTATCTCCTGACAGTTCTGGGCGAATATAGCGACCATGTCGCCGGGCTCTATGCCGAGCACCTCGAATGCGCATGCCACATTGTCAACTGTGGCGGCGAAGTCTCCCCAACTTGTCGGTACAAGACGGCGTCCGTCATAATCTATCGAGCTGTAAGCTTCTCGCTCAGAGCCGTAACGCTCTAATTGATGACTTATCAGAGTAGTTAGTATATTGGACATTGTTCTGTTTCTTTCAGTTTAATTCTGCAAAGATAGTGCCTTTGCCTTTCATAATTAACAAAACAAGTCTCAAAAATGACGTAGCGTTAACAAATCTTTAGAAAAACGCCTCTATATTCGCTTATTAAAAATATATAGATTTTGCGACAACAAAAAATTTTGTAACTTTGTTCTTTAAATAGGCTTCCACGTTGGCCGCTGAAAATAACAGAGTACATGAAACGCATTTTATCGATATTCGCCCTCGTCGCCATTCTTGTTGCGGGTATGGGGGCAAACACGCCGGCAGCAGCGCGCAAAGACCGCTTTGCCGCGAAACTCAACACATTCAACAGCATCGTCAAAGAACTGGAGACGCAGTATGTCGATACTCTCAATGCCAATGAGATAATGGACAGGACCATAGATGCCTTGCTGTATCAGATCGACCCGTATACCGAATATTATCCGTCGGATAATCAGGATGAGTTGCTGTCGATCTCGCAGGGGCAGTATGCCGGCATAGGCTCCGTGATATCGAAACGCGGCAATGAGGTAATAATCAACGAGCCGCAGGACGGATCTCCGTCGAAACGCGCCGGTCTGCGTCCGGGCGACGTGATACTGAAGATCAACGGCGACAGCGTGACTCCCGGTATGGCGGTGGATCAGGTAAGCAAGAAATTGCGTGGCCAGGCCGGAACGAACATCACGATAGAGGTGCGTCGTCCGTATGTCAATGACTCGCTGCTCAAGTTCTCGTTCGTGCGTGAGAACATCAAGGTCAATCCTCTGCCATATTATGGCGTCGACAAGGACGGCATAGGCTATATCCGCCTTACCACATTCAATGAAGCTTCGGCCCGTCGCGTGCGCGAGGCGCTTACCGACATGTTCAAGGATCCGAATCTCAAAGGCATAGTGCTCGACGTACGCAGTAATGGCGGCGGCCTGCTCGAAGGAGCTGTGCAGATAGCATCTAATTTCGTGCCCAAAGGTACTGAGATAGTCCGTACGAAAGGCCGCGCTAAAAACGATGTCAAGATTTACAAGACTACTACCCGTCCGCTCGATACAAAGATACCCCTGGCCATACTTATTGACGGCGGCACTGCTTCGGCATCGGAGATCGTGACGGGCTCGATGCAGGATCTCGACCGTGCCGTGGTTATCGGCGAACGTTCGTTTGGCAAAGGTCTGGTACAGACTCCGCGACAATTGCCGTATAACGATCTGCTCAAGATCACAACCGGCCGCTATTACATACCGTCGGGACGACTCATTCAGGCTATTGACTATTCGCATCGTAACGATGACGGCAGCCCAGTGCGCACGCCCGACAGCCTCACGCATGAATACAGCACAAAGGCCGGCCGCATAGTACGCGACGGCGGCGGTATCACTCCTGATATCACTATTGAGGCAGAGAAAACCAACCGTCTGCTCTACAATATCATAGCAGATATGTGGGCTTTCGATTTCGCCAATAAGAAATATGCCGCTCAGCCCGAGGCTCCGGATACGCTCGTGACCGATGCCGTGTTTGAGGAGTTCAAGCAGTTCATAGATCCGAAACGTTTCAAGTATGACCGCCAGTGCGAGACAGCTCTCGATTATCTTAAAGAGTCGGCGAAAGTTGAAGGTTATATGACCGATTCGGTTGCCGCCCAGTTCGAAGTGCTCGCCGGTATGCTCAAGCATGACCTCAGTCATGATCTCGACCTTAACCGCAAGAATATAATCGATATACTCGACAGCGAGCTGGCTTCGCGCTACTATGACGAGGCCGAGCGTGTGGCCCGGATATTACCCGACGACAAAGTGTACCAGAAAGCTAAGGCGACACTTCTCGATCCGGAAGAATATAAACGTATACTTAGTAAATGACGAGAGTGCCGTCGTCGAGCGCACGGTTGTAGAGATCGTTGCGCAGACGGCTGTCGTATGCCCGTCGGCGAAGATTGAGTAGCCGTTCCAGCACAATCGGTCTGGCGGCTTCGTAAGGCATTGCTGTGCCTGCCGGAAGATAGTCGCTGATGCTCAATAGATAAGTGAAGCCTTGCGCGTCGGTTTCGAGATAGCGTTTTCCGGCGATATCGGCCAATGTCCTTGCATCGAAATCGATAGGGATGCGGTTTTCGATCTGCTCCCAGTCGATCCATTTGTCGCGGAAATAGTCGTAGTGTATGGCCGAGTTGTTTGCCGCCTTTTCGAGTTTATCCATGTCGGCCGGCCGGTCGGAACGGTACAGGCGTTTGATCTGACGCAGATTGTCTGCCTCGACAGGAACTTTAAGATAGATGCCTTTGAGCATGGGCCGCTCAAGCTTGAACTCGTTGGCATGAGCCTCGAAATAGGCTCTCAGCGAGTCTTCCGCGAAGTCGGCGTTGTCGGCCTGCTGTGCCATGGCGCGACGGTACTGGCTCATGATCAGTTCATCGCGATATTCGCTTGTGAGACGGTCGATCATCTCCATGTCGACCTCGTTTGCCGCCACACGCTCCACAAGCCTTGTCTCTATCCAGTTGCGAAGATATGCTTTGGCGAAAGTCGTGCTGTCGTCGGGGCTCATTCCGGCCGGTATGCTTTTCTGCAGGTCACTGCGGGTAAAAACATCATTGCCGACACGGGCGAGCGTGTCGGCAGGTATGGCTTTGTCGTTGGCCTTGCAGCATGTGAGCAATAGCGCGACAGCAGGATAGAGAAGACTTCTTTTCATCAGTCGGCCTTACTCATTTGTTTGTTTGCCTCTTTCTTAAGCTTTTCGAATACTTTTTTGTTTACCTTTACCGGGTACTTCTTGTGCAGTTCCTTGATCCATTCAGCCTCGAGCTGTGCCTGATAGTCGGTAACAGCTACACCGCGTACATCCGAGGCCTCCTCGGGCTGGGCGAGGACACGGCCTTTCCATGCTCCGTAGCTTGCCCATTTTGTCTGTCGGTCGGCAGCCGGTTTGCTGCCGTTGAAGCCGAGGTAATCGGTAATCGGGTTCTCTCCCTGTGCGGCTATCACGCGCTCTACCTTTATATTACGTCCGAATTTCTTGCGCAATTCCTGAGTGAATACGGTGGGGTCGGACGGGTCGAGAGTGTCGGCAAGCCGCATGGCCTCGGTGAGAACTGAGTCGCTTGAGGCGAAGAACACGTAGCTCTTGAATTTAGGTTTCTCCCAGCGGTATTTGTCTTTGTTGGCTTCAAAGAAAGCTTTAAGTCCTTCGGCATCTTTGTTTGCCTTGTCCCATACCTTGCGGTTGGATATCTCGTAAAGAAGTATGCCGTCGCGGTATTCGTTGACGAGGTTGCGGTATTCGGGGACGGTATTCTCGAGCTGTTTACGGGCGTAGTCGAGCACGGCGGCGCGAAGTGCGTTGTCGGCAGCCTCGCGGATGTTAGCCACGGCGGCTTCGGTGTCGGTGCCGATCTCCATGGGCAGATATGCCATTGCGTCCTGCGCGCTTACATTTCCGCCTTTGAATGTGGCTACCGGTCCTTTCAGAAGCACGATATTCGCTATTGTGGCAGAGTCGACGATTCCACCCTTGTCGCTGATCATGCGGCCTATTGCGGCGATAGTTTTCTCGTTGATGCCGGCTTTGTAGTCGGACATAAGCTGATCTATCTTGGCGTTTGTGGCCATGTTTGCCCTGTCGTCCTGCGCCATACGTTCGATGATGGCCTTGCGGAGCTTATCGTCGAGCTCGGGCACGCCGAAGTGCTCGTTGGTCTTGACGATGTGGTAGCCGTAAGCGGTGGCAAATGGTTTGGATATCGCGTTGGCCGGGGTGGCGAAGGCAGCGCTGTCAAATTCGGCCACCATCATGCCGTGACCGAAACGGCCGAGGGCGCCGCCACGTGATGCTGAACCGGGATCCTGCGATACTTTCTCGGCCAGACGGGCGAAGTCGGCTCCGTTCATGAGAGCCTTGTATACCGAGTCGATGCGCACTTTTGCGGCTTCCTGTCCGGCCTTGTCGAGACCACGGGTCATGATAAGTATGTGACTTGCGTCGACCTCGCCTTTCGAGGGCTCTTTGCTGTCGACACGTATTAGGTGGTAGCCAACACCTGAGTCGGTAACCTTTGAAATCTCGCCTACAGGAGTGTCGTAGGCTGCCTTTTCAAAAGACCAGGGGAATCTGTCGGGTACGACGAAGCCCATTTTACCGCCTCTTGCCTTGGAACCGCGGTCGACGGAGTACTCTTTTGCCGCGTTCTCAAACGAGATTGCTCCGGCTATGATGGCGTTGCGGATGGAATCGAGCTTGGCGATGTTCTTTTCCTCGTGAGGAAGCATGATGTGGCTTACCGACACGTCGTCTTTGCGGTGTGAATATGCTTCGTTGACCAAGGCATCCTCGGTAGCTTTGTCGACAAGGTAGGGCGCTGCGAGCTCGTCGCGGAATTTGATAAATTCGCTTTCGAAAGCCGGAGTCTTGTCGATGCCTGCGTGTTCGGCATCGGCAACTTTGAGTTTATAGTTCTCGAACATCAGCAGGTACTCGTCGAGCGACTGCGGATTGAGCTGCTGAGTGTTGTTTTTATTGTAGAGATACTCAAATTCGCCGACAGTGACAGGCTGTCCGTCTACTGTCATGAGTACAGTGTTTGGCTTGACCCGAGCGACCGAGGGAAGGGCGATCACAAGTGCTGCAGCGGCGATAATATGGCTTTTCATATCTATAATGGTCTTTGAAAGATTCTTTTTAATAAGATTAAATATGCAGACGCATACGTATGTTAAACGCCGGCATCTGCATATTATTGTATTAATTCAGACCTTAGTGTCCGTAGCGCCCGACAGAGCGCGACAATCACATTCCCTGACTGTAGTTGGGAGCTTCGGCTGTAATGGCAACGTCGTGGGGATGGCTTTCGGCTACGCCTGCATTTGTGATGCGTGTGAAGCTTGCCTTGTGGAGCTCCTCGATGTTGTGCGCACCACAATATCCCATACCCGAACGCAGGCCGCCGAGCATCTGATATACAACCTCATAGAGCGAACCCTTGTAGGGTACGCGAGCTGCGATTCCTTCGGGTACGAGTTTCTTCACGTCGGTCTCGTTGCCCTGGAAATAGCGGTCTTTCGAACCCTTTTCCATTGCTTCGAGCGAACCCATGCCGCGGTATGTCTTGTATTTACGGCCGTTGAAGATCACTGTGTCGCCGGGAGATTCCTCTACGCCTGCGAGCATGCCGCCGAGCATCACTGAGTGACCGCCGGCAGCGAGAGCCTTGACGATGTCGCCGGAGTAGCGTATGCCACCGTCGGCGATCAGGGGTATGTTGTAGCTTTCGAGAGCTTTTGCGACGTCGTATACAGCCGACAGCTGCGGTACTCCGACACCGGCGATGATGCGAGTGGTGCAGATCGAGCCCGGGCCGATACCTACTTTCACGCCGTCGGCGCCGTTGTCGGCGAGGTAGCGTGCGGCATCGCCTGTAGCGATGTTGCCGACTACTACGTCAAGGTCGGGGAATGCTTTCTTGACCTCGCGGAGTACGCCGATCACGCCCTTCGAGTGTCCGTGGGCGGTGTCGATCACGATGGCATCGACTCCGGCTGCCACGAGAGCCTCGGCGCGCTGCATTGAGTCGGGTGTGACGCCTATGCCGGCAGCCACACGCAGACGTCCGCGCTCATCCTTGCATGCGGCCGGTTTGTCTTTAGCTTTTGTTATATCCTTATATGTAATAAGACCGATCAGCTTACCGTCGATGTCGACTACGGGTAGCTTCTCGATCTTATGAAGTTGCAGTATTTCGGCTGCCTGTTCCAGATTTGTACCGAACGAGGCTGTCACGAGGTTTTTGCTTGTCATTACCTCGTCGATTCGACGTGCCTTGTCCCGTTCGAAACGGAGGTCGCGGTTTGTGACTATGCCAACGAGTGTGCCGGCCTTGTCGACTACGGGTATGCCGCCGATATGATATTCGCTCATCATTCTCAGGGCGTCGGCGACCGTAGATCCTTCGAGTATGGTCACGGGGTCGTAGATCATGCCGTTCTCGGCGCGCTTGACAGCGTGGACCTGACGGGCCTGCTCTTCGATCGACATGTTTTTGTGAATCACGCCCAGACCGCCTTCGCGAGCGATAGCAATGGCCAACTGACTCTCGGTCACGGTATCCATTGCCGCCGACACAATAGGAACGTTGAGGGTTATGTTACGAGAGAAACGCGAGGTCAGGTCTACTTCGCGTGGAAGAACATCTGAAAAAGCGGGTATGAGGAGTACATCGTCGAACGTGAGGCCGTCCATCTTCACTCTGTCTGCAATAAACGACATAGGGATAATAGCTTGGTTGTATATTGCGTGCAAAATTACTAATTTTCCGACAAACAAAATGTATTTCGGACGAAAAATATTTAGGACCCCTAAATTTTTTTAGACATTTTTTGGTTGTGGGCTTGCCAAATTTTCCGGTCCGGATAGGTGAGATATTAAAATATTTGTGTAATTTTGCACTTACATAAACACACCAAGCCATGAACATGCGCGTAAAAATCCACCACGAGGGCACCGGCCTGCTCATATCGCTCTTTGCGATACTGCTTGTCATATGCCTGCCGTTGTGGCTTTGGGTACGACCTCTTGTCTGGCCGATAATCGTCACTGTGGTGTGCGCGGTATTCTATTTCCTCGTCGCCAATTTCTTCCGCAGCCCACGCCGCATCTTTCGCGGCGACCGCAAGGATGCGGTGGTGTCGTCGGCCGACGGTACTGTCGTGGCTCTTGAGGAAACGGTCGAGAATGAAGTGCTCGGCGGCCGGTGCATACAGCTGTCGGTGTTTATGAGTGTGCTAAATGTCCACGCCAACTGGTTCCCTGTCGACGGTAAGGTAACTTATGTCAAGCATCATAAAGGTCGTTTTATGGCAGCATATCTGCCTAAGTCGAGCACCGAGAACGAACGTTCGACAGTAGCGATCCGCACAGCCGCCGGTCAGACGGTAGTGATGCGTCAGATAGCCGGAGCGATGGCACGGCGTATTGTCACGTATGCGCAGCCCGGCGAGGAAGCGTCGATCGAAGATCACATGGGCTTTATAAAGTTCGGTTCGCGAGTCGATCTGTTCCTTCCGCTTGATACCAAAATTTATGTCAAGATAGGCGATAAGACCATAGGCGGTATAACCGAGGTGGCACGTCTTCAACCACAACAGAATGCATAACATCAAAAGAAATATTCCCAACGCAATCACTACCATGAACCTCATTAGCGGTTGCGTGGCTATCTATATGGCATTTAATCTCCGTACTCTCTTCGGACCGCTCGACGGTGCGTCGTGGTGTATGATAGCGATAGGCGCTGCTGCGATGTTCGATTTTCTCGATGGAGCCTCCGCACGAGCCCTGCACGCGTATTCCAACTTGGGCAAGGATCTTGATTCGCTGAGCGATCTCGTAAGTTTCGGCGTCGCTCCGGCCATGCTGATGCTCAATACCATGGCCGATGCCGGCAGCCCCCTGGCGGCATGCTTCATCACATTGATGATACCCGTGTGCGGTGCCCTGCGTCTGGCCAAGTTCAACAACGATACCGAGCAGGCTACCGTATTCCGCGGTCTGCCTATCCCGGCTAATGCTATTTTCTGGATAGGCGCCTATGGCTGGATTTCGACATATTATTATCCGGGTTTGGTGCCGGTGGCTGTCCTTGTAGTGCTTGTGTCGCTGGCTATGACCGCCAACTTCAAGATGTTCTCGCTGAAGTTCAAGAATTTCGACTTGGCAGAAAATTTCTGCCGTTATATCATAATGCTTGCCGCAGTAGTGTTTGTGGCTATGTACGGCCTCTCCGGTCTGATGTGGACCATACTGCTGTACTTTCTGCTGTCGCTTATGCGCCGCAACCGCATGTGATGTCCGGTCCGGAAGGATCATGTATCTCAACCTATAACTTATAATCTGCATGTTTAAGTTCCTCCTCATTATAATAATCATATTCTTCGTTCTGCCCTGGCTGTTGCGGACTACGTTCCCGTGGCTGTTCAGGTGGTTTGTCCAGAAGCAGACTCGCAAGTATATGGACAATGCCTTCGGTGGCTTCAATCAGCAGTATGACCGCGACAGGCGTCAGAACACATACGAGCGTCCTCATAAACGGAAGAAAATAGATCCGACGGTCGGCGAATATGTAGAGTTTACCGAGATCGAAGGTCACACAGCCGGCAAGGATGTAAAGCCTAATGGTCCGGTCGAAAATCAGATCAGCGATGTAGAGTGGGAGGATCTGCCATGACGATGGATGACGTTTACGATTTCATCAGCCGTCTCGCCGCAAATAACGAGCGCTCATGGTTTGCGGAACATAAGGCTGAATATGAGGCCGTGAGGGCATATTGGCTCAGCCGGGTGCAGATGATTATCGATGCCCTTGCCGTCGACGATCCGTCGCTACGCTTTGTAGAGGCTAAGGATTGTGCCTACCGTATCTATCGCGATACCCGTTTCTCGCCTGACAAGACACCTTACAAGCGTTATTTTTCTGCTCTCATATCGCCACGCGGCCGTCGGTTCGACGGAGCGAGCTATTATGTGCATTTCGGAGTGGACGAGATAGCCCTCTACGGCGGCTTGTGGAGTCCCGAACCGAAGGTTCTCAAGAAGGTAAGAAAGGCTATAATAGACAATGTAGACGAGTTCCGCGGTATCGTTGAGACTCCGGAGGTGCTTTCGCTATATCCTTTATGGTGGGGGCCGCAGCTGAAGACAGCTCCCAAAGGCTATGACCGCAATCATCCTGATATCGATCTGCTGCGTCTTACCGAATACGGCCGCTGCCACGAACTTGACCGTTCGTTTTTCGATGATCCTTCCTGGCCTGAGCGCGCCGCAAGAATACTGGCTGTGCTCAAGCCTATGATCGACTTCCTTAATTATTCAATCGAAGAGTAGTCAGTACCCTGAAATCAGGCGTTGAGTTGCTGCATTTCGACGAGGCGGCGGTAGAAGCCTTTTGCCTCGGGCGAGATGAGCTGATCGTGTGTGCCTCGTTCTACGATGCGTCCCTGGTTGAGCACGCATATCATGTCGGCCCTGCGTATAGTAGACAGGCGGTGTGCGATCACAAGGGTAGTGCGGCCCTTCATCAACCTGTCGAGAGCCTGCTGGACGAGGGTTTCGCTTTCACTGTCGAGAGCCGATGTTGCCTCGTCGAGAATGAGTATCGAGGGGTTCTTGAGCACAGCTCTGGCAATGGATATGCGCTGTCGCTGTCCGCCCGACAGCCGGCAGCCTCTGTCGCCTATCTGTGTGTCGTAGCCGTTTTCTGTTGCCATTATGAACTCGTCGGCATTGGCTATGCGTGCAGCCTCGCGCACGTCGTCGAGCGTGGCGTGTTCGACGCCGAAAGCTATGTTGTTGAATATCGTGTCGTTGAACAATATCGCTTCCTGATTGACGTTGCCCATCAGCGATCGCAGATCGGCCACGCGCAGATCGCGGATGTCGATGCCGCCGACAGATATGCGGCCTTCCGATGGATCGTAGAAACGGGGGATAAGGTCGGCGAGTGTAGATTTGCCGGAGCCTGACTGGCCGACAAGGGCTACTGTGCTGCCTGCCTTTATGTCGAGATTTATATCCTTGAGCACGTCCACTTCTCCGTCGTAGCTGAATGTCACATCGTCGAACGATATGCTCGCAGCCTTGCCTTTAGGCAGTCTGCGCGGTTGTTTCGGGTCAGCAATGGGGTTGACGGCATTGAGGATAACGTCGACACGCTGCATGGATGCAAGGCCTTTCTGTACCTGGTACATAGCCTTCGACAGATCCTTGGCCGGCGGTATGAGGTTATAGAATATAACCATATAATATATGAATGCGGCAGCGTTCATCGACGAGTGGCCCGACAATATAAGGCTGCCGCCGAACCATAGGATGATGGCTACGGCAATAGTGCCGAGAAATTCGCTCATGGGATGAGCGAGGGCCTGACGCCGAGCCACGATGTTGGAAAGACGGTAGAACTCCTGGTTTTCCTCATGGAAGCGGTGTCGCAGCTTGTCTTCGGCGTTGAAAGCCTTGATTATGCGAAGGCCGCCCAGGGTCTCTTCGATAGTAGACATGAGCACACCCCACTGGGTCTGTCCCTCGAACGATTTGCGTTTAAGCCTCTTGCCTACACGCCCCATGACTATTCCGACAATGGGAAGAAGGATGAACACAAAGATAGTGAGCTGCCACGAGATGGCTATCATCATGCCGAGGCATGCTATGATCATGACCGGGTTTTTGAATACCATGTCGAGTGATGACATGATGGAGTTTTCTATTTCGGCCACATCGCCGCTCATACGGGCCATTATATCGCCTTTGCGCTCTACGGTAAAGAAGCCTATGGGCAGGGCGGTTATCTTGTCGTAGACATAATTGCGGATATCACGCACGACTCCCGACCGCATGGGTATGATGAAGTAGGAGCTGAGGAACGAGGCGCCTGTCTTCAACGCAGTCATGATCACGAGTGCGACAGCGAGGAGGGCGAGTGTGCTGATGGTGCCCCATTCCTCTACGGCGAGTTGCACGTAATAGTAGAAGTTGTTGACGATCACTTCTTTGAATGACGCATCGCCTATGTGCATACATGTGTATGTGGCCTCGTTGATTTTGAAAAGCATCTCGAGGATGGGTACGACGAGGGCAAACGAAAAGAGCGTGAGTATGGCCGTGAGGATATTGAATATTATATTGAGCGCCAGATATTTCTTGTATGGCGGTACAAAACGGCGCAGTATGGCGATGAAATCTTTCATGTCGATGCTGGTTTTACAATACGGAGATAAGCGTTGAGGTCGGCTTTGGACGGATCAAGCCTTAGACGCAGATTGTCGGGGTAGAGATTGTTGGCTCTGTTGCCTATGTTTTTTATAAATCCGAGCGGCCGGTTTTCATATGTGGTCAGTATGAAGCCTTTCGGCAGATCCGACGGTATATCGCTTAGGCTGTCGCCGTGAAGGTAGGCGAGGGCCGACCTGTAATCAAGGTCGAGATGAGGGAATTTGTCGAAATCGAGAGCTTCGCTGAATGCGAGCTGCCATGACGGTACAATATCTTTGCCCTTCAATGAGCCAAACGGTATGCCGCAACTAATGAGGCGCAGATGTTCGCTGAAGTAATCGAATATGTCGGCCTGCTCCTTGTCGATAGCGTAGAACATACCGTCTTTCGATTGGCGGAGTACATAGTTATCGGGCTCGACAAGCGCCTTCTGCATGAAGGCATGCGCTGCCGGCATCTTTACGGTAGCCGCTTTCTTTACTTTTATTATATGTGTTCGTCCGTTACCCGGCTTCCGGACAGCAGCGATAAATAAACCTTCGCCCCTGACATGGCCGGGCATAAAGCGATAGCAGTGGTACGGGGTGTCGAAGCCTCCGGCTACGTCCTTGCAGGCCGAAAGCTCTACTGACTCGCCTCCGAGCTGTTCGATTATATACGCAAGGTTTTCTTCGTCTTCGAGGCGGTTGAATGTGCAAGTGCTGTAGATCATTATGCCGCCCGGCCGCAGGACTTCCCAGCAATTTGAGATAATGTCGCGCTGCAGACGCGCGCATCTGTCGACGAGGCCTTCCGACCACTGGCTGACAGCTTCAGGCTCTTTGCGCATCATGCCTTCTCCGGAGCAGGGCGCGTCGACGGCCACTATGTCGAAGATGCCGCCAAGAGTGGCGAGACGCCCGGTGTCGCCACAGGCGACGGCGCTGTTCGCCATTCCGTATTTCGCGATGTTTTCGGCTAATACCGAGGCCCTTCGCGAATCGTATTCGTTGCTCAGCAGTATCGAACCCTTAGGCAATGCTTCGGCGGCGGCGATGCTTTTGCCTCCCGGGGCGGCGCAGGCGTCGAGATAGAGCAGTGCCTTGTCGTTGAAATATTTATGTGCGATCTCGCCTACGATGGCTGTCATGGCAGCTGACGAAGCATCCTGCACGTAGTAGAGCCCTTGATGCCACGCCGGATCGAGGGCGAAGTTAGGGCGCCTGTCGAGGTATACACCGCTGCCGGACAGCCAGGGTATATTGTCGCTGAGTCCTGATATGGCGGCAGAGCGCCGGGTGTTGCAACGGACTGCAAGACTGGGTTCTGTGTTGCTCAGTGCATTGATCAGGAGCGCGGTATACTGTGCCTTGCCGTATGATTCGAGCATGTCGATGAAGCCTTTAGGTAGTGTACGGATCATAAGCGGCTGTTTAATATGGTAATGACCTCCGATTCCAGAAAAGGAACATCGACCAGATGATAGCTTGCCATGTCGGGGTGGAACACGCCCAGATGGCATGCCTCGGCATTGATGCCGTACTCTGTGGCAAGGAGATAACGATAGAAACTTAACTGCAGGGCATAGTGATGGTAGACAGTGTCCGGTATATGCCCTATGGGGTCGAACGCATGTTTGCCATAGCTGTTATGCAGTGGGCGGCTGAACATGTCGCACACTTTGGTCGACCGTTTCCAGTCGAAGATCTCATATTTGTCGCCGTCGAAGGCAAGAAAGTCGAGAGTGCCGGCTATGCGGTAGCGGCGGCTGAAGATCGTCCATTCGCTGCGGAATGGCTTTAGCTCGTGGTCGGCGGCAAATGCGAGGAAATGGCGGTATCCGCGGTCGTTCAACGCCTCTGTGTCGGGCCTGTAGCCAAGATAATAATCTTCGATGCGTTTGTGGAGTAGTGTGCCGAGATCGCGAGCTTCACTGCCTTTTTTCTGCCATATGGCCTTGATCTTTTCGGCCGGACAGTTCGGGGTTGCCTTGCGTGCGGCCCAGTAGTCGGCGTCGAATTGTTCGAACATTCCGCTTACGACCTGAGTGACGGAATCGCAGACGACCTCGCTGTCGACAATATACTTGTGTCCTTCAGGCTCGAATACGACACGTGCATCGCGCTCGTGGGAGTTGAGGGCGTTGTAGTCGTCGGTAAGATTCAAGCGGAGCTGTGGCATTGATGGTCTATTGACAAAAAATTCCAAGCCTCGACTTCGGGACTTGGAATAGAATGTAGTCTTACCTGGATTCGAACCAAGACAGACAGTACCAAAAACTGTAGTGCTACCATTACACCATAAGACTATCCTTATGCCCAACCCAGTGAGGGCTAAAGCGCTGCAAAGTTACAAATCTTTTGCGATATGTGCAAATAATTTTTTTTACCCGGCAGCTCGTCCCGTTACGGTGCTCGGCGACGGCAAGAAGCCCCGGCCTGCGCCGATGAGCCATTTCGAGCCGGGAATGTATGTTATAAGCTTGCACGTAAGGGCGCAGCAGATAAATGTGGTCACTGTAATGGCCGGTATGGCAATGTCGGAACTCAGCGCCATGTCGTCCTTGAACACCGAAACCCAGTAGCCGAGCCAGAATATGTGGATCAGGTACATGCCGTAGCTGAGCTTTGATGTTTCGGTAATTATGCGGTGTGGCTCTTTCTGGCCTATGGTTGAGAACATCAGGAAGGCTCCGGCTGTAGCCAGTACTACGTTGATGTTGCAGAAATTCCATGCGATCTCGAGTTGGGGTGTGTCGAGTATGATGCCGGGAACAGCCTGGGCGTAGAAAGTGTAGATGGTCGGAATGGTGCCTGCGACAAGCAGTATCGCACCGATAATGAGGCGACGTCTGTTGCTCCATGTGAGATGGACGCGGATGTAATGGGCGAGCACAAGGTAGCCGAGATAGCCTGAAAAATACCATAGCATATGATAGCCGTTCCAGAAGCACTGACCCCAGAGCTCGCCGAAGAAATAGTTGAGGTAGGGCATACATGTGGAGAGCGCGAAGAGGCCGATGAAGAAAAGCTCCTCTTTAGCCGTCGATTTGCGCAGCCATGGCGAGACTACAGGGATGATGAGGTAGAGGCTGATGAGCGGATACATAAACCAGAGATGACCGGCAAGGGTGGGGAAGTTGAGCGGTATACGGGCGAGGTCGTGCAGGGATGTCGCAGCATCGATCTGTCCCCAGAGCATGGGCAGTGTGCTGTAGAGGATCAGGAAACAAATGAAGGGCGGCAGGATGCGCAAGGCGCGGTGACGGTAGAACGACCACATGCTTTCGCCTTCTTTCATCGGGACGAGGAGATAGGCTGATATTATCATAAACAATGGGACTGATATACGGCTGAATCCGTCATAGAGTGCGACAAACAGTCGGTCGAGTTCATTGGCAAGGTATGATTGAGGGCCGGCCATGTCGGTCGCTCCGGGTCCTGCGTAAAAATTCTCGCTGGCGTGGACCAGCATCACGAGGAAGCAGGCGAAAACACGCACGTAATCAAGGAATACTATTCTTTTCATGGATATTAAAGGTTTTTCTCGCGGATTCGTGTTACAAAGTTATAAAAAATTATTGCAATAGTGGCGGCCGACAGGTTAAAATGAGTAATTTTGCATCGACTAAATACTAACGACAATGAAAAAAATAATATTAGCTATCTTGTGTGTTTGTGCAGTGTTGCCTATGTCGGCACAGTTCAATCTCAAAAAAGCTGTCAGCGGTGCGGCGAAAGCTGCCAAGGCTTTGACTCTTACCGATGCCCAGATGGCGGCATATGTAAAAGAATCGGTTGACTGGATGGACAAGAACAATCCCGTGCTGCCGGAGGACGACCCATATACGATCCGCCTCAGGAAGCTTACGGAGGGTGTGACCGACGCCGATGGCATACCCTTGAACTTTAAGGTATATAATGTGGTAGATGTGAACGCGTTCGCATGCCCCGACGGCAGTGTCCGTGTGTTCGCGGCTCTGATGGATATGATGAGCGATGAAGAACTGCTCGGCATTATCGGGCATGAGATCGGTCATGTGATGAAACATCACTCTAAAAATGCCTTCAAGCAGCAGTTGCTTACCGGCGCGGCAAAAGATGCCATTGCTTCGGCTGGCGGTGTGGCCGCTAAATTGTCGGAATCGCAGCTCGGCGATCTGAGTGCGTCGCTGATAGGTGCCCGTTATTCGCAGAAACAGGAGAAAGAGGCCGATAATTGCGGCTACGACTTCCTTAAGCAGCACGGCAAGAACCCGTGGGGCATGGTAATGGCTTTCGAGAAATTCCTCAAGATGGAAGGCGAGAGCGGCGCCAACTCAAGCTACGTACAGAAAATGTTTTCGTCGCATCCCGATACCAAGGCCCGTATCGAGGCCATGACCAAAAGGTGTAACGAAGATGGCATAGCCCGTCCGGAATAAGACGTATAGATGACAAAAAAGAGAAAGGCCCCGGTAAGCTATAAGAATCCTGCGCGTTTCAGACTCGATTTTATTAAGGAGAATACATTCAATCGGATCTGGAGTGTGCGCATGACCCGTGCGCGCGTACTTATAGTAAGTGCCGCCGTCATCGCGTCAGGGCTTGCTCTGCTTTGGGTCGCTCTTGCGTATACACCTCTCCGACAGCTCTTGCCCGGCGCTCTCAAGGGCGACCTCAGGGCTGAATATCTCGATACGGCGGTCAAGCTTGATTCGCTTGAGCTTGCGGCCGGGCGTAATGCCGCATATCTGGCCAATATTGCCGCTCTTCTGCAGGGCGAGGTGGCAGAGGGCGACACGGCTGTCGCTCCTGAGATTGCGGTGGATGATTCTCTCCTTGCCGCAAGCGAGGCGGAGAAGCAGTTTGTGCGCAGCTATGAGTCGCAGGCTCGGTTCAATCTAAGTGTGTTGGCGCCTATCGCTGCAGAAGGCATGGTGTTTGCCTCGCCGGTAGGAGCTACCGCACAGACCGAATCGCTCGCTACCAAGGGCCTTCGTATAAAAGGTCCGCGCAACACTCCCGTATCGTCGGTTTACCGCGGCACTGTCGTGCTTATGTCGACCGGTTCAGACGGAATGACTACTATCGCGGTACAGCATCCCAACGATTTTGTGAGCGTATATTCCGGCTTGGGAGAGGTGTATGTCGACCGCGGACAGCGTCTGGAGTCCGGCCAGCGTCTTGGCCAGGCCGGAGACCGTGCTGCCGTGGAACTGTGGCATAAAGGTACTGCTCTTGATCCTCTTGACTATATTCCGTTATGAAACAGTTCTTTTGCGCATATTGGCCTACCTTGATTGTTGTAGCTGTAATATTATATGCTACATTGCTTCCCGACCCTATGCCGGTGGACGACATGTCCTTGTTCCCTAATGCCGACAAGCTTATACATGCAATTATGTTCGGAGGTCTCGCGGGAGCTGTGGCGTTCGACTACAGCCGGTGTCATGGGCGTATCCGTCCGCCACGTATGGTAATGATCGCGGCAGCCGTGGGTGCGGCACTTGCCGGTGGGCTTATCGAACTGTTGCAGGATGCTATGGGTATGGGGCGTGGCGCCGAATGGGCCGACTTCGCGGCCGATTCGCTGGGCGCTCTGGTAGCTTATTTCGCCGCTCCGCCGGCGATCGTAAAGGTGCTCCGCATAAAGTAGCAGCCGGCATAAGCGGCCAATTTGTAATTTGAGCAAAAAATATTTTGCTATGTCACGCAAAATGTGTAATTTTGCAGCACCGATTATGTCCAAATCATTGACTGGCAGTCGTAGCGGCACGCTTTTGGCCGAGCATGCAGCGAGCGACAGTCGAATTATGTAACTATTAATCAAAGAATTAAAGAAGTGGATACCATTAGCTATCGCACCGAATTTCCCAACGCCCAGCAAGTAACCCACGACTGGGTGGTAATCGATGCAACCGATCAGGTCCTTGGCCGCCTTTGCGCCAAAGTGGCAAAATTGCTTCGCGGCAAATACAAACCCTCATACTCTCCCAACACAGAGTGTGGCGACAATGTGATCATCATCAACGCTGACAAAGTACGTCTTACAGGCAAAAAGATGACAGACCACGTATATCTCAACTACTCCGGTTATCCCGGCGGTCAGAAAGAACTTACTCCCGAAGTGCTGATGAAGAAATCTTTCAACAAGCACATCAAACCGGGTATGCACCCCCTCTTCATCCGTGTGATGAAAGGCATGCTTCCTAAAAACCGTATCGGTCGTCGCCTGATCGAAAACATGCACGTTTACAATGGCTCGGAGCATCCCCACGCAGCTCAGACCCCCACCGTTATCGACATTAACAAACTGAAATAATCGAATAAATGGAAACAGTAAATGCAGTAGGCCGCCGTAAAGCCGCCGTAGCCCGCGTTATCCTCAAAGAAGGCACCGGCGTGATTACTATCAACAAGCGCCCCCTCGACGTATATTTCCCTTCGTCGATTCTTCAGTACATCGTAAAGCAGCCCCTCAATACTCTTGACTGCGCTGAGAAGTATGATGTCAACGTAAACCTTGACGGCGGTGGCTACAAAGGCCAGGCTGAGGCTCTCCGCCTCGGTATCGCCCGTGCTCTCGTGAAGATCAACCCCGAAGATAAGACCGTGCTCCGCAAGCAGGGCTTCATGACCCGTGACCCGCGTACTGTTGAACGCAAGAAACCCGGTCAGCCCAAGGCTCGTAAGCGCTTCCAGTTCTCGAAACGTTAATCGTTTTCTTCTCATTGCCGGCCGCTCTATGCGGACGGCGCATAAGTGTTTAGTATCTAAACCGTGGCGATGGACCGACGTTCCCTACCCCTCGGTTGCTTAAATCAAAAGAACGTAAACAAAACAAACTGCAACAATGGCAAATCCCACATTTGACCAGCTCCTCGAAGCCGGCTGCCACTTTGGCCACCTCAAACGTAAATGGAACCCGGCTATGGCACCCTACATCTTCATGGAGCGCAACGGTATCCACATAATCGACCTATATAAGACCGAAGCCAAACTCGCCGAGGCAGCAAACGTGCTCCGCGGTATGGCCAAGGCCGGCAAAAAAGTACTCTTTGTAGCAACAAAGAAACAGGCCAAACAAGTTATTGCTGATCTCGCTTCGAGCGTAGGCATGCCTTACGTTATCGAGCGCTGGCCCGGCGGTATGCTTACCAACTTCCCCACCATCCGCAAGGCTGTCCGCAAGATGACCTCTATCGACAAGATGACAAAGGACGGTACATTCGATAACCTCTCGAAGCGTGAGCGCCTCCAGATTACCCGTCAGCGTGCCAAACTCGAGAAGACTCTCGGTTCTATCGCCGACCTCAACCGTCTTCCCTCTGCTCTTTTCGTTGTTGACGTACTCAAAGAGCGCATCGCTGTAGCTGAGGCTAACCGTCTCGGTATCCCCGTATTCGCTATGGTCGACACCAACAGCGATCCTTCGAACATCGACTATATCATCCCTGCAAATGACGACGCTTCCAAATCGATTGAACTGGTTGCCGGTGCACTTGTAGCCGCTATGGCCGAAGGTCTTGAAGAGCGTAAAGCAGAGAAACTCGACAACGAAGCTGCCGAAGGCGAAGCTGCCGCTGCTCCCCGTCGCGAGCGTCGTCGCGTTCGTCGCAACGATGCCCCTGCCGCTGAGACAGAAGAGGCTCCTGCCGCTGAGGATGCTGCCGAGGCTCCCGTAGCTGAATAATCAGCGATCCATACCCTGCTGCTGACAACGGTGACCGTGGTCGGCCGCAGGGAAATTTAAATTTTGTATAACAAGAATAATTACTATACCAGATATGGCAGTAACAATGGCAGAAATCACCAAGCTGCGCAACCTTACCAGCGCCGGCCTGATGGACTGCAAAAAAGCCCTCGCCGAGACTAACGGCGATATCGACGCAGCCGTAGAGCTGCTCCGCCAGAAAGGCAAAGCTGTAGCAGCTAAGCGTGAAGACCGTCAGGCTTCTGAAGGCTGTGTACTCGCTAAAAACGACGGCGATTTCGCCGCTATCGTGGCTCTCTGCTGCGAGACAGACTTCGTGGCTAAGAACGCAGGCTTCGTAGCTCTTACAGAGAAACTTCTCGATGCAGCTCTCGCCGCTCGCGTAAGAACTCTCGACGAACTCAAAGAAATGACTATCGAAGGCCAGAAGGTCAGCGACCTCATCACTGATGAGAGCGGAAAGACCGGCGAGAAGGTAGAGCTCGGTGCTTACGAGTGCCTTACCGCTCCTTCGACCACTTCTTACAACCACCTCGGAAACAAACTGTCGACTATCTGCGGCTTCAACCAGCCCAACGTAGATTATCAGGTAGGCCGCGACGTAGCCATGCAGATCGCTTCCATGAACCCTGTTGCAGTTGATCGCGACAGCGTTGCTAAAGAAGTTGTTGAATCTGAGTACAACATCGCAGTTGAGAAGACCAAGGAAGAGCAGGTTCGCAAAGCCGTTGAAAACGCGCTCAAGAAAGCAGGCCTCAACCCCAATCACTTCGACAGCGAAGAGCATATCGAATCCAACATTGCCAAGGGCTGGATCACAGAAGAAGACGCAGCCAAAGGTCGTCAGATCATGGCTGAGACAGCTGCCGCAAAGGCTGCAAACCTCCCCGAGCAGATGATTCAGAACATCGCCAACGGCCGTGTGAACAAGTTCTACAAAGAGAACTGTCTCATGGAGCAGGAATTTGTAAAAGATGCAAACCTCACTATCGGTCAGTATCTCGAGCAGAATTCCAAGGGTCTTGTAGCAGTTTCGTTCAAACGCGTAAATCTCAATCAGGACTAAAACATAAAAAGACTATGGCTCGGCCATAGTCTTTATTAGGATGGTCTGGTAGCTCAGCTGGATAGAGCAACAGCCTTCTAAGCTGTGGGTCCCGGGTTCGAATCCCGGCCGGATCACCAATAAAATAAGCCAAATTGCTAATCCACAGCAGTTTGGCTTATTTCTTTTCTCAGAATTGTCTGCATATTGTCTGCAAATTCAAAATTTGTGTCAACATGCCGTCAACACGGATGCGTGATAGCATGTTATAGTCGATTATGATTTTTTGCCACCGAGTCGCTTTCTTTCGGCTTCGAAGGCTTCGAGGAAGTGGATTTCGACCGGGGAGAGTTGATATTGGGTGCGCTCATGGAATTTGTCGTACTCCTCATTGGCTTTCAGTTTCGCAACCTCGGCTGATACGCTTCCGGCATGATTCAGCAATTCCTTACCAGACAGCCTCAGGAAATCGTCGAGCTTCTGAATCCAGTCCTTCATATACATTGGGACGTGGCTCTTGGCCTGAAGTTCTGCAAAGTCAAGATAGAGGTTGACAATACGGTTCAGCATATCGACCTCTTCCTCCGAAAGATAATTCTTGGCAATCTCTGCCTCATGTTTGGTTGGCATTGCCCCTCGCCATGTTATCAGCCCCATGAAATCGTTTTCGGCATTGGCACGGTCATAGATAACCTCTGCGGCTGTATACCCGTGGGCGGCAAAGTGCATCTTGTTCTGAACCGTCTTGAAGAACTGTTGGGTGATGGATGTGCGAGGATCATAGTCTATGCTGAGGGCGTAAATCTCCAGCACTTTACGATAGAACACTTTCTCAGAACTGCGAATGTCGCGTATGCGAGCCAACAGTTCATCGAAATAATTTCCTTGTCCAGCGTTTTTAAGTAAATCGTCATTGAGAACGAATCCCTTGATCATATACTCCTTCAGTACTTGAGTGGCCCACTGACGGAACTGCACACCACGATGCGAATTGACACGATACCCTACGCTGATAATCATATCAAGATTATAATATGCGACTACATAGTTTTTCCCATCAGAGGCAGTAGTTGCATTTTCTGCAACAACTGATTTTCGCTGTAATTCACCACTTTCAAGCACGTTTTTAATATGTCGTGAAATGGTTGACTTGTTGCGCTGAAACAATTCAGCCATCTGGTCTGCCGTAAGCCACACAGTCTCATTCGAAAGCCGCACCTCAATCTTCGTCTCTCCGCCCTGTGTCTGAAATAATATAATCTGCCCGTTATCCATGTTGGTATGACATATTTGAGTTATAAACTCTCGATAGGAAGATATGCCATATCATTTCTAAGATATCCATCAATATTAAAAAATTGGGTAGCAGGATACCATTCGAATATTCGTGGTTCAAAATGGTTTATACCTTCCATTAAGTTGCTTTTATTATGAGTTTCTGTCATGTTCATTCCCATACAGCTGACGTCTCCAATATTAGGACTGTGAATCAATGCAGAACAAGGTTGAGGGAGTGTTAATAGAAAAGATAAACACAAATTTTTATCATATTCACCCTCAAAATTACAGGCTGGTATGACAACATTTGACGCCATCCAGGCATATTGAGGCTGATAGTTAGAAATCTTTGTGCTAAAATATCTTACACCACATAAATCAGTACAATTAATGATGGCCTGAAGAAGTATATTTGAGATAATATATTCCTCACGAAAAGGACTTTGGGGATGCTTTGTTGTATAAGACGTTGCAATAACTAAAGGATAGAATATCAATTTCCCAAGATTATCTTTTTCACTAATGATAGAATCTAAACGAATTGCAAGATCAAGAACTTTAAATTCATCTTTAGCTCTAAATCCGGAGCACCACAAATTTGAAAAATTAGGTTTATTTAATTCCAACCATGCAGTGAAAGCACAACCAGATAAATACAAACAAGGTACACCCGTAATGGAGTACCGTTGTTGAGACACTTTATGCCTCATATTATTGGGAATATGGAATATGTCTTTTCGATATAATAGGTCTGATTCCGAATACCGCAACCTTATGAGCGGTATGTTGCTTTTAAGTATATATGTCGGTAATTTGATATTATCTTTTTCTTCTTCAATAAATTTGCATATCCGGGCATATGCTTCTTGAGAATTTGCTCTCTTAATATCTGAGATCGCTGATAAAATGGAAGTATTAAGTTTATCTATTTTTCTGATGATGTAACTATCTGGCTTTATATTTTGTTTAACAAATTCGACGTATTCATTTAAAACTTTACTGAGTGATTCAGTATAGGTATCTTCACCACTATGAAATGGCGGAATTAGATTGCATAATTGAATTTCCGACATAGTTTCTTACTCGATTGTGAGGATTTTGGAAGATTCTTCGCCGAACTGTGAGATTACGCGGACGCAGACTTTGCGACCGGGGCGGCGTTCGATGGGGCTGCTACGGAAGTCGTAGAGTGTTTCCCACACTTCATCGTTGAGCGAGAGGCGCAGAGTGGTTTCAGCTTTCTTCTTGGTCTTTGCCGAGGCTATGCCGTTAAGACCCTTTCGCCACACCTCGAACTCTTTCTTGTTGCCGCCGCAGAAGTGAATTTCGCGCACGATGAACTGCTGCTCGTCGTAATCGTCATCAATCTCCCAATAGGCGATGTCTGCGGTAGAGCGGGCCTTGACATCATCCTTGATGGGGTCGTAGATGTCGAGGCCTTGGATTTCAATATGGCAAGCAATTTCGCTATCGTTGACGATGGCGATATCAGGCTCGCCGATGGTGATAAACGAACCGGCGCCTTTGTCTTTTTTTAGGAGGCCCTCTTGCATGAGGTCGTCGTGCATACGAACTTTGCTTACGGTGTAGCTGCCCAAGTTGTAGTCGGCATCGTTGATTGAGTCCTCAAACGAGAAGCCGAGCAGAACGAGCCATGAAGCGCCCTCGTTCTTAGCCTTGCTGCGGAAGGCTTTCACGGACTCGGTAACGGCGAGTTTGCTGACGGTTCCGAACTTCGGGCCGATGTGGAAGTATACGAGACGTTCCTCACCCTCACCGTCGGTGTACCAGCCTTTGGCATGGAGATATGGGTGACCGACCGGCTCGACGGAATGGAAAGTGGCGCGCTGCGATTTGTCGCCGTTGCGTATACCGGCAGTCTGAAGATGCGAGAATATGCGCTCCTGAAACAGACGGTTTTCTTCGGCCTCGTCGGGACGGTCGTCGACACTTTCGGGCGAGGATACGTTGTGACTTTGCAGTGTTTCGACAGTAAACGGGCCGCTAACTCGTATGCGTTTCTTATCCTCAATGGGTTGGTCGTAGAGAGTTTCGACCTCGGGTTCAAAGTCATTGGCAAGCGATTTCAGAGTGATGTGCGGTACCGTTTTGTATTTGAAGCCCTGACGGATATTCTTGTTTTCCTCGTCGAAAAGCTCATAGTATGGAAACAGCGCAGTCGTGAGACGGGTTTTCGCGATGTTGAGAGCTATACGGCTTGTGTCTATCGTAATCCAACGACGCCCCCACTGTTCGGCGACAAAAGCTGTAGTACCGCTACCGCAAGTCGGGTCAAGCACTAAGTCGCCGGGGTCGGTGGTCATAAGGATGCAACGCTGGACGGCCTTTGTGCCGGATTGTACAACATACCGTTTTTCTTCCAAGAAACTTCCCGTTCCGGTATCTTGCCAAAGGTTACTTATTTTGAAGAAAGGGAAATCATCAAAATAGCGTATATATTGAATTGAATTTTTAGCCTCACCTATACGTCCTAATTCAATAAGACGCATCATACCATTTTTACTGGTTTTCCAACTACCCTTAGAAATGTTGAAAGTTCTGCCATTAAATTCTACAGTGAAGCGCGCAGATTCATCACCCGATTGGGATGTTAAATTATCATGACGAAAAACATGAGACCCTTGAGGCCGCTGAGAATAGATAAATGGTTTATTATTCTTAATTTCCCACTCTCGGATTGTAAGCTTTTCGCCATCTTCTGTAAGAATCTTAGAATATAATTCACCGTCTTCTTCGTAATTTTTTTCTTTAAAGAGCGGGCGGTATTTAATTAATTCCTTATTTCGCGCATACCATAAAATATAATCGCATACTGATGCAGGAGCAAGTAAGTCTGCTGGTGCACCAGCGCTATTTGTCTTTTGATAAACAATTTGACTTACGAAGTTTTCGCTACCGAAGACTTCGTCAAGCAGATTGCGGATGAGGTGAACGTTTTCGTCAGAGATTTGGACGAAAACGGAGCCGGACTGTGTAAGCAGTTCTTTGGCGAGCACGAGACGGTCGCGGAGATAACTGAGGTAGCTATGTATGCCGAGTTCCCACGTATCGCGGAAAGCCTTAATCATTTCAGGTTCGCCTGAAACGTTTTCGTCGTTGTCCTTGACATCGCGGCTATTGAGCTTCATCTGCCAGTTAGACCCGAACTTGATGCCGTATGGAGGGTCGATATAGATAGTCTGCACCTTACCGGCCATCCCCTCGCGGTTGAGCAGTGAGTTCATCACAAGCAGCGAGTCACCCTGAATGAGGCGGTTCTTCCAGCCCATCGAGTGAGTATAGTAATCGGCCACGCGCTCCAATTGATCCTCTACCTCGGTGCGCATATCCTCGGGAGAGAACAGCATAAGCTGATCGTCGTTCTTCTGCTCTTGGCGCACATGGTAGAGGCGTTTGATGAGCATTTCGGGAGCGATGTCCTCATGGACGTAGAGCGAGCGGATGTCAACCGTCATTTCGGCCGAGTCGGCATCGGCCTGGTCCTTATATTTGCCGAGCCAATACAGTTCGGGGTCGCGGCTGCGGTCAAACCCCTCGTTGAGCACGGAGTAGATGCTTTCAGTTGGAGCACCAGCAATATTCATGGCTTCCTCGCCTTGACATTCCGAAGTAGGTATCACCTTTCGGGTTTCGTCGGGGTGCTGAATGGCGTCGACCGGTTTCTTGTTGGGGTCTATCATAATGAGTTGATTTTTTCAATTAACAGGGGCTTGATGTTGTCGATGTCGGAGATTTCGATGAAATCCCAGCGACCGTATGTGTCGAGAGCGTTGGCTGCGGGCAACCACAAGTCGGTGGTATAGCGCCGTTTCTCGTTCTTGTGACCGGTATCGTCGTTGCTCCAGCCCGAAATTTCAACGATGAGGTTGACTTCCTCGCCTTTAGGAGTAACGACACGGCAAATGAAATCAGGCACGAAGTCGTGCTCCTCGTCGGAGTGGATGTAAGGTATCTTGAAGTCGAGGAAATGGTTCTTGACGTAGAATTTCACCTGTTCCAGTTCCTCGAAAGTCTTGGCTGCTATCTGTTCCCACGAGTCTGTATCAGCAACAACGTAGTTGACATGGCTCTTGGTTGTGGCATAAACCGGTCGAGAGGTCGAGCCGTGAACATATCGCGTAGAGCCTTCCGGATTGTAATAATTGAGGATGGCCGTGATATGTGCCTCACCTTGCAATGCCTGCTTGATGCCCTCGTAGATAGAGGCCACGACTTTTTTCTTGTCGAAGAAGATTACGAGGCGGCGCTTGTTGTGAAGAACTGTGCCGATGACTTCGACCTGGTTGTAAAACCAGTATTCGACAATCTTCTTCAGCCGGGCGAATTTCTGGAACTGACGTCCGTTTTCACGGTCGGAGAATTTCTCGCGGATAAGTGCGCGGGTAAGCTCGTAGATAACCTGCGCATCGCGGATTTCTTCAGGGTGGTTTTTGAGAACTACCTGTCGACCGTTTTCATTATCGGTAATTGCCGATTCGAGAACGGTTGATTCTGGGATGTCGGCAAAGTTCATTTTGAACTTAGACAGGCCGGCATAACTGAAAGGTATGTCGCCCTCCTTAGTTTCGCAACGGTAGCCAATAATGTTAGGGAATTTGATTTCCATAGCGCTGCGTTCGTAGAGTGCAGTGATAGGAATACGGGGCTTTGTAGGTGGCGGTGTGCCGGAGCCGCCGCCTTTGAATGTCTTGAAGGGCACGCCTATTATATGTGCGTATTCCGGCGGGAATTTCCAAACAATGTTCTCAGGTTTATAGCGGCGCACATCCTTTGAGTCGATTTCTTCGCCCTCCTTATTATAAGGACGTAGATCATAGCTACGGCGACGCAATGCACGTCCAGCAACCTGCTCACAGAGAAGCTGCGAACCGAAAGCACGGACGCCCATAACGTGAGTTACGGTGTTGGCGTCCCAACCCTCGGTGAGCATAGATACAGATACAACGCAACGGATATGAGAGCCGAGGGCTCCGGTTTTGCCTACGCTGTTAACGACCTCTCGGAGGATGTCGCCGTCGGTGAGATTGTCGGCGCTTCCTGCGCCATGCAGCAAGGCATATTCGCGTTTGAAATTATCAATTTCATCTTTGAATACCGCCTTGAACTCGTCGCTGACAACACCACCGGCATTGTCGATGGCTGCGCTGTCGATTAGCAAAGTCGGCTGCTTTTTCAGCGGTATGCCGTCCTTGTAGTTCGAGAATATCGGAAAGTGGCCGTTGATGTATACTTTGTTACCATCGGCGTCAACGGTTTCATAACCAGCGATGTATTTATATACCTCCTTGCTTACAGTGGTATTGTTACACACAACGATAAACACCGGCGGTGTAGTGAACAGGCCGACGGCTTCTTCGCCCTCCATGCGAGTGCCACGGTCGTACGCCACGTAGTCCTTGACGAACTGGTCGAGAGCGATGCCGAGAAGGTCGGGGAGATTTGGCGGGGTTTCCGCCTGATTTGCCTCACCGTTTTCTTTGGCTTCTCTACGAGCTTTCTTCTGACCTTTCTTCGGGAGGTCTTTAGATATGTGTTCGTAGATATTGCGAAGAACAGGTTCCTCAATATTATGTGAATCGTCCTTCGCAGGGAGAAACGGAATCTTAACGAGGCCGCTTTCGATGGCGTCCACCAATCCGAAGTCACTTACTACCCATGGGAAAAGAGAGTATTCGGGGTAGCCGGAGCCTTTCAGATAATAAGGCGTCGCGGAGAGGTCGTAGACGTGTTGCAACTTGTAGCCAAGAGCCTTGATTTGGCGAAGGCCCTCATACCACACCATAGCGTTCTCGTTTTCTTCCTTGTCCTCGGTCGAAAGTTTGCCTTTCGGACGAGGCAGATAGCAATGGTGGGCTTCGTCGTTGATAACCAAAAGGCGTTTGCTTTTGGGTATACGACCCAATACCCGGCTAATGACTGCGGCAAAACTTTCTTTATCATTGACTTTAACCATACCCTCGCCCGAACGGTAAACCAATTTGCCGTCCAGCGGGCTTGACTTTTTGCCGGAGAAAACTTTCGGCTCGAACTGATGATAGTTAGTTATGGTAATTGCGCTGTTAAGACCTCCGAGCAATGATTCGTAATTGCGCGGTACAAGTCCTCGCACATGATAATAGTCGGACTTCTGATTTTCGCGATTATTGCTGTCGTCGATGAACAGCACACCGAGACGGTCGCGGATAGTGATACCGGGAGCGACAATCAGAAAATGGTCGGCAAACCGAGTGTCCTGCACAGTTATCTTCTTATTGAGGTAATTGTACAGAATAAGCATAGCCATGACAACGGTTTTGCCGGTACCAGTAGCCATTTTGAACGCAGTACGTGGGAGGATGTCCTCGTAGCGGTCAGAAATGGTTTCAAGCCTTGTGTTGAGCTGCCGCAAAATGTCGCGGCCGATATTAGGGTCGAGGTCAGCTATTTCATTCAGATATACAGCAGTCTCGACAGCTTCGCGCTGGCAGAAGAAAAGTTTCTGAAAATTTTGGCGTTCGGCATTGTTGAACCAAAAATTCAGAAGTTCGCGGGTTATCCTTGTGGCGCGAGGGTAACCCGCCAAACGCCAATTCTTAACCTCGTCACGAATGAGGTTGATAAATGGTGCGTTGGGGTCATCGCTCTCTACATCTTCATAGCCGAACAAAGCGCGGTTAGGTTGGTTCGGCGCCACTCCGATATGGGCGGAGTACGGTCGCCGACCTTCAAGAATCTTGGAGTAGTCAAGATTTCCGCTTAGGTCGGCATCGTAATGAAGTTTAGGCTCTTCATACGGATTATTTAGAATGGGCGAACGATTATCTGCCATTTTTCAGATGTTTATAGTTTCTCCAATTACAAAGTTACAATATTTCCGTGAAAGTTTGGCTGTCAGACATAAATAAATTTTAACGTCTGCCTGATATGCCGCGTTTGGGCTGAGATGGTTTCATCATTCGGTGAGCCTGCATCATGCAGCGGTAAGCGAAGCGGCGATCATCTTCATCATCCTTGCGGCCCCACGGGAGCGAGGTATCGCAACCACCGCCTCCGCATGACTGGGCGAATTGGGTTGCGCCATCGAGATAACCGAGGAACAGATACATCGCACACTTCAAAATCTCGTTGGGTTGCTCGGCGATTGCTGTGAGAAAGTCGCCGTCAATATCGGCTTTCTGTTCCGGTGGCATGGATTCAATCATTGACCGCACATCGACAACCATTCTGGCAAAGACGGCATCGGTGAGCCTCATGCGTACCTGCTCCTGATTCTTTTCCGTGAACTCGTGGAAATTCTTTTGAGCATTATCGCGCTTTTCGCTAAGTGCGTCAAGTTCATCCTGAAGCTCTGTGAGTTGCCGGTCGGCGGTCTTTAGCTTGTCGCGTTTGTCGGCAAGTTTCTGTCCGGTAGATTCAAGCTGGTTTTCAAGTTCGGCGATGCGACGACGCAGTTCGGAAACATCTCCGGCACCATTCTCGATGTCTGACTCCAACCGGGCTATCTCGTCATTCAGTTCAGTCTCCTGTCTTTCAAGATTCGCAATC